>JBAZTI010000043.1:0-11112 GCA_041662045.1 Candidatus Micrarchaeia archaeon
GTGCTCTTCCGATCTTTCCGGAAAGCATGCCTGTGCTTAAGGATTTTCCGAAGGAAAGGCTGGTGACTGCCGCCGAATCTTTCGAGCTTGCCAATCTTCGGATGCCTGAAAAGTGCCTGACTGGCTTGGAAGGGGTGATAGGCGGGCTTGCAGATGTCGCCTTTTTCACTCCTGAGCTTTCCGACGGGCAGAACTCCAACATCATCGCCTGCCCGCACGCCTACAACGTGGTGAATGCCTACAAGGGGTTTGATGCAGTGAATGCGGAAAATATCGCGCTTTGCTCCATGGCGCTCAACTCGAAATACTCCTATGGCTGCCACAGGGTGCTCGAGTCGCAGTTCTGCCTCAAGTGCTACAACTCCCAGTACCTCAACAGGTGCATGGAGATGGATTCGTGCAGCAGGTGCTCGGACTCTTACTTCTGCCACAACTCCGAGGCGCTCTCCGAGTGCATGTTCTGCTTTTCCATGAAGGGGGCAAGGCATGCCATCGGTAACACTTTGCTGGATAAGGGGAAATACGCGCAGGTGAAAAGCGCGCTCCTCGGGCAGGTTGCACTCGAGCTTGCGGAAAGGAAAGGGCTCGAGCTGAGCATCTTCGGAATTGCGGGCAGGGGAAAGCAAGCTTAATAAACTGCAAATCCGTTAGGCTTGCATGGCGGCGACCAGCAGCAAACCAACCGGTTCCATTGAAAGGTTCGAAAGCGAAATCTCCTCCCTCACGCGCGAGGCGTCCGCGCTTCGGCGCGCGCTTCTTTCCTCTGCAAGGGCGTCCGAGGGCTTTTTGCGCTCCATGGACAGGCTGGAGGAGCAGCTTGGCAGGGCGCAGGGGAGGCTTGCGCGCGCGAGCGCAGACCTTGACCTCAACGAGGTGAGCGTGGTCGCCGACAAAGTGTCTGCCGAGGTTGCCTCCCTTGCTGGCCAGGCGGCTGGCGCGGCTGTTGCGGAGCAGGGCATTTATGTTGCGCGCGAGTTCCGCGAAATCCGCGACCTTCTTGCCCAGATGAAAGAAACTTCCGGGTCAATGGCAAAGAAAGCTAAGAAAACAAGGCAGCCCCCAGGCAAAATCGCCATATTGTCGTTTTCAAACCAGGCAAAGCTTGCAAGGGACAAGATGGCGCGCCTCAGGCGGCTTCAATCCTCCGGGGGCAGCGATGCGCACAAGAGGCTTTCCGCGGCAAAGGCGGAGGCAGCTGAGCTTCGCGCAGGCGTGGAAGAGGCGCTCCTGCTCATGACCCGCTCCCGCCTCAAGGGGAAGATACGCGCCTCGAAGGAGGAAATCCTCTCCTTCATGAGCCGCACGGGCAAGGGCAGGATTTTTCTGGACCACAAGCACTTAACGCTTCGCTCAGGCAAGGAATCCCTTTCCCTCCCGTTCAACCAGGTGGCGCGCTTCTGCATGGAGGACATGGCGCCCTTCGAGAGGCTTTTTGACAACCTCGGCAAGAGCGCGGTGGTGGTGGGGAGCTTCGAGCAGCACAACGGCGGGGCGAGGATAAGCATCGGAGAGCGGGCAGTGGTGGGGAATGCCATTGTCTTCCGCGAAAAGACTTTTTTGGTTGGCTGACCTCCCCTGGCGCGCCCTGAGGCAAGCTTATTATAGGTTTTGGGGCACATCTCTCGTGCCTGATATGTGCGGTTCGTCCAGGCGCAAGCGCGCCGGACCCCCAATTGATTGGGTGAGTCACGCGAATGGGCAAGCAAGAAACATAAAGGACGGTGGAAAAATGGGAATGTACAAGTACATCAAGGAGACTTTTGAGAAGGAATACCACGAGCGGAGCATGATACTCCGCAAGAGGATCACCGAGTGGAGGAAGCAGGGCACGGTCTCCCGCATAGAGCGGCCGACCAACCTCTCCCGCGCCCGCTCATTGGGCTACAAGGCAAAGGAAGGCATCCTCATGGCGCGCGTCGCGGTGGGCAGGGGCTCGCGCAAGAGGCCGCACCCATGGGGCGGCAGGAAGCCGGCGAAAAACGTCGCCTACCTCTCTCCGGGGAAGTCCCTCCAGCGCCAGGCAGAGGAAAAGGCAGCGCGCGTTTTTCGGAACCTTGAAGTGGTTAACTCCTACTGGGTGGGCCAGGACGGCGTGAAGAAATATTTCGAGGTAATACTTGCGGACAAGTCCCTCCTGCAGAACGCGAAGGGCAGGGCTTTCCGCGGATTGACCTCTGCTGGAAAGAAGGGAAGAGCTTAAATGGCGGACATTGTCTCCTCACAAGAGCTTGCAGAAGGCTCAGCCGGAGGCAGGGTTTTCTCAGGCTCGCTTTTGAATTTCTTTTCAGTGCCTGGCGGCAAGGAGGCAAAGCAGGCGTGCAGGAAGAAAGGCGCGATCCTCCATGTCGCCTCATACGAAGTGGACGACGGCGACCTTATTGAGCTTGCGCGCGCGGGCGGCGCGCTTGCCTTCTCATTCTCGGACATCCTGCCAGAGCCGGGCTTCCGCCGCGCAATCCTCATCTCCAAGATGCGCCTGCTTCTTTCCGCCTGCCGCAGGCGCGGCACTGGCTTTGTAGTGTGCAGCCTGGCAAAAAATGCAAATGAGCTTCGGGGCGCGCGCGAGCTGTCCGCGTTTGCAGCCGTGCTTGGCATGGCTGACGTGGAGCGGAAAGGGGCTGAAAAAAGGCTCGAGCTGCTCTGCGGCGCGGCGAAGGTGGACAAATGAAGCCCACAGAGCGCTTCAAGCGCCGCTACATCTCCTTTTCGCTTTCGCTGTCGGGCAAGCCGCCTGCGCATCCTGCGGCAAGGGAGCTGGTGCACGTGCACTTCCTCTCATTCTTCGGGGAGAGCGGCATCTCCTCGCTCGCCTTCAAGCTTGTGAAATACGACCCAGCATCCGGAAAAGGCGTGCTTCGCTGCGAGCGCTCGCGCGTGGAGGAGGCAATCTTCTGCATGGCGTGCCTGTCCTCATGGAAGGGCGAGGCTGCAAGGCTCGAGCCGCTTTCCACAAGCGGGACGATAAGGCGGCTGTGAACCTGCAGGCGGCATCCGGCTGGGCAATGAAGGGGACTAGGCTTTCCGCGGGAAGGGGCTTCCATTCATTTTTTCTCTCCGCTGTGCTGCGAGAAGAATTTTTTCCTGGCGTCGGGAGCCGGCTTTTTTTCCTCCCTGTGCCCCTCTGAAAGCGGCTCTGCCGCGCCCAGCTGCCCCTCTTCCTCCTGCAGCATCCTCCTTTCCTTCAGGTCAAACCTCTCAAGGCTTTTCCTCTGACTCTCCTTGTCTTCCGAAGCGCTTGCCGCCCTGACGCCTATTTTTCCCGCCGGGGGCGCAAGTATGACCTTGGGCTTCTGCCTCACGCCAAGCGCGCCAGCCACCGTTTCAATTATCAGGCCAAGCACGGAGGGCGCCCCGGCGCCGCCCGCCCCGCTCCCGACCGAATAGCAGCTTGAGCATAGCTTCCTTCCCTGGACGGAGTAGAGGGTGTCGGTTTCCCTGCCGCACCGCTCGCATATCCCTGTGGAGCGGCCTCCGGCGCCTCCCACCCCCCTCCCGTCCCCTGCCTTGCTGCGCTTCTCCTCATCCTGCACGTCCATTATGCAGTATGAGCAGTAGAGGCGCGAATTGTGCATGCGGAGCTCATGGGGCGGCAGGTACATGCCGCAGCGCTGGCACGGCACGCTGGCGTTCCCGCCGTGCCCGCTGCTTGCCGCGGACTCGCAGTTCTGGCATATCATGTCCCCGCCCGCGTCCATCTCGTCGAGCATCCCCCCGCACTTTATGCAGCTTGCCATGCAGGGTGTTCGCGCGCGCAGTATTTATTGCTTTGCAGGCGGGCATCCCCCTCCGGGAAATCATGTTCCACCTGGAACACAAATAAATCTGTTATAATGCGCCTGAATTGGCTTAAAACAGCCATTAGCTTGCCTTTTTCAAAAAAATCAAGGATAGAAATGCCAAATCAAGCTAAAATGCCTATTAAAGTGCCTAATTGAATAAAAGAAGCTATTAAGGCTCTTTTTCTTAAAAAGAGCGTTATAAATGCCCACTTTCGAGCCAAAAGCGATTATAATTTTCCTTTTCTCAGTGCATTGGCAAACGTTTATAAGCAATAACTTTCACCAAAATAGCATGTTCCCCTGGAGGGGGCGGGAGGAAAGGAAAGAAATGTTTGGGCCGCACTTGACAATGGATCTTTACGGATGCAACAAGAAGAAGCTGAAGGACGTCAACTTCGTTTTCAATTTTTTGGATGAGCTGCCGTCGATGATAGGCATGACCAAGATAATGCCCCCCTACACCTTCTCATATTCAGGCCTCAAGCCCGAGGACTGGGGGGTGTCGGGAATCGTGCTGATCGCAGAGTCGCACATCAGCATACACACGTTCCCGGAGAAGAACTACGCCTCGCTGGACATATTCTCATGCAAGGATTTCGACGTGGAATCCGCGACTGACATCATCGCCTCGAAATTCGAGGCAAAAAGCTACGAGAAGAACTTCATGATGCGCGGAAGGCACTTCCCCAAGGACATCGTGAGGAACCGCCAGATAATCGAGCTTGAACGCGAGCGCGAGTCGGGCAGGGCGAAATCGGAATGATTCTGCCCGGGCTCTTTTCCTGATTTTTTCCTGCTTCCAGCGCAAGCCCGCTCAGATGGGGCAGATGCTTTCGCATGCGCTGGCTGCGGAGCGGAAGCGGCTCATAACCTGCGCGCCGTACAGCGTGCCTGGCGTCTCGGGGTCGACAACCATGTTGCGGAGGTAGTCTATGTAGTTGTCGTAAAGCCCAGCTCCGCTGTCGCACGGGCGCTGGTACTCGAATTCTGCAAGCACGTTCCAGGTGGCGCCGTTGTACATGTTCGATGCAAGGTAATACGCGGCCCAGCCCCTCTCCCCATCCTCTATCCCGTCCGGGCAGTCCACTCTTGCCTTAAGGCTGTCCCAGTTGTCCTCAATGAACCTTTCGGCATTTGCAATCCCTCCTGAATAGCGCAGGAATTGCGCGAACTTCCCGGTTCCGCAGCATGCGCTCATGCCCGGGTCAAACGGGTTGTACTTCTCTGCGCCGCACCTGCTTATCGCGTCAGGCACGGGGATGCCATTGTCAGCATAGTATTTCCCTGGGTACTCTATGCACTGCGCAAGCCCGTATGCGCAGGGCTTGAGCGGCATGCCGGTGTCCGGGTTTGTGCCTGTGCACATGCTCTTCTTGCACAGCGGGTCGTCCGCCATGCCGGCAAGCTCGCATATCTGCTCCATGCTAAGCCCGTCGGGATTGCAGCTGCTGCCCTCGTCAACGCACGAGACCGCATAGGGGTCAAAGCCGGATTCCTGCTCCACGATTGCGCGGAAGTAGGTGGCGCTCACGTCAACGTCGTCGGCATACTCGTCTATTATGGGGTATTTTTTGCTGCTGCAGTGGTTCGGGTCGAAGCCGTGCCCTGTGCTGTCATATATTGAAGGCTTTTCCATTGTGGTGTTCTCGGGGCAAACCTCCCCGCACCCCATGTCCGGTATCACGGCAGTCGGCACTATCTCGCTCATGATAAGCCCCTGGTCGTCTTTTATGGAAGACGCGGCATCCATGAGAAGCTGGGCGTTGTAGGTGTCTGTCTCGCCGCAGGCAACCCCGCCCTTCCCGTTCCGCGAGAAGAAAAGGGGCTTGCGCATCCCGCTTCTCACGTTGATTTCCTGGCACATCTCAGACCACACGTTGAGCTGCGGGTGCTTCTGGCCGCCCTGGCTGTCAAGCATGCCGAAATCGCACCCCTGCACATCGTTGCACGGCACGGGGCCGCTGCCGTCCACGAACTCGTATAGGCTCATGCCAAGCACTCCGCTGTCCACAAGGTTCCCCGTGCGCGGCATCAGCTCGCTGTAGAAATTGCTCACCATGGCCTTGTCCCACTTGCATCCGCCGGTGCGCTCGTCCCCGATGCTCGAGTTGCCCTCGCTTGCGCCCACATAGAGCCAGATGGTGGGCTTGTTGTATTTCTCGAGGATGTAGCGCGAGAAGTTCACGTTCTCGTAGATTATCCTGTCAACGTTGCAGTGCGGGTAGTCGTTTGCGCGGAAGCCGAAGCCTATGGCGTCCACCCTGTCCATGAAGTACTGGTCAACGTTCCCGGGCACGCCCAGTATTGCGTAAAGCGCGTTGTAATCGTTGGGCTTGACGGCAAGCACCTTGGTGCACTTGCTGCACGACTGCATGGCTTCAAGCTGCGCCTTGACCGCGCCTACGGCATTGCTGTCCGTTCCGTCCCAGCCTGCCTCGGTGGTGATGAATGCCGGCCCCACGTCCCCTGCCTCGAACTTCTGCGCGATTTCAAGCGTCCTTGACGGGCTTATCTCCTTGCCGCCGGTATAATAGATGTAAAGCGGGATCATGCCCCTGCCCAGCCAGCAGTATGCGCGGCTTTCCAGCGGGGCGAACGGCGGGCTGCCCTCTGCCCCCTTCATCCACTTGGTGGCAAGCTGCAGCGTGTAGTTGCAGAACAGGTTGGCATTGCCCCCAGAATAGAGCGACTGCCCGCTCCCGAGCATGAACAAGCGCATCTCGTCTTTTTTCGATGCTGCCAGCGCCTGGAAGTCGTCCCCGTTGCAGTGGAGCAGGTCGCACGTGCCCCTCACCAGCGTGTTGTCGTACTTGTCCTTCAGCATGCCCGTGAGCCCGCTGTTGTTCTTGCAGGCAAAGCAGTAGCAGGGCTTGCCATCGTCCAGCTCCTTGCAGATGAGCTCGTCGAGATTGACGTATTTCGGCACCACGAGCGGCTTGGCAGCGAACTTGTCCACAGAGTCCAATGGGTTGCCGTCCTGGTCTATCATGGCGCAGCCGGGGGCAATTGCCAGGGCTGCGGCAAGCAGGAGCGCGAATGCGTAGTATGGGCGGTTTGCCATGCGTATTCACTCCAGGATGTTCCCCATCATGTCCTTCTTTGCCCCCTTCTTTGTGGGCTGCCAGCCTGGCGCGCCCCTGAACTTCACTCCATACACCCAGTCCCTCCACCACCTGAAGAAGTCATTGGTCTTGCCAGCCTCTTCGGCAAGCGCATCGCTCCCGTAGATTGCGTGGCGCAGGTCCGTTTCCCTCTCCATTCCCCTCCTTGCATAATAATTCTTTGCCCATTTCACAGGGGCCGGGGTCCAGTCCGGCTCGTGGAAGGTGGAGGTGAAGCTTTCCATGCCGGGCGTGTGGTATATCGCAGTCTTGTACATCTTCCTGCCCAGCCCGAACCATATCGGGTTGATGTATGCGAGGGACGGCGAATTCAGCAGCGAATAGTGTATCTCCTTGCTCTGCATCCTCATGAGGTGCATTATCACCGGCACGTCGTTCTTGTATGCCTCTGCCGACGCGTCCTGCCTGGTGGTGAACTGGTCCTTGAAAGTTATCCTCCCGCTGTCCTTGTCATAGCCGGCCTGCCAGTAGTTCTTCATCGCGCCAAGCCGCGTCTTGTCATCCGCTTTCTCCACTTCGCGCGCAACCTGCGGGAAGGTGTGCCATTCCTGCTTGCCAATGGGCGAGAAATGCAGCATGCCAGGGATGGTCGGGGTGAACACGTTGCTGTGGAACACGGTGTACATGTCCAGGAACCTGTTCCTGGAGCCGTCCTCCTGTATGTCGCTTCCCGAGAAGACCTCGCGCACGTACCTGCCGCGCCTGTCCTTGAGGTTTGCAACCTCGCCCAGCTTGTCGAATATCGCATCCTTGTACCTGTTCTCCATGTCATAGTCCATGCTTGCCGCGGCGGACTTCAGCCCGTCTCTCGCTTGCGCAAGGCTCATCTCCCCCTCGCCCTCCACCGACACCCTGACGTCCCCGCCCCTCCTGTTCACATAGTCGTCGAACTTCATGACCTGGTCTATTTACCTCTGCTGGCGGGCAATCCTGAAAGGCGTGTCGAAATAGTGGCTGCTTTCCATGCCGTACTTGTCAATCTGCCGCTTGAGCCAGCTCCTCTTCTCGCCGTCTTCGCCTGTGTCGTACCTCTCGGCGCTTCCAAGCGACTGGTAGGTGGCAAGCATGGAGCCCACTCCGGAGAAGGATATCGCGTCCTGCCAGCGCGCCCTGAAGTAATCCGAATACGTCCTTGACTGGAATGGCATGACGATTAGGAGCGCCTTGAAATAGTCCTTTGTCTTCCTGGCCTCGTATTGCGGCGCGTACATCATGTCGCTTTTCACCGTGGCCGGGTAGCCCGACGTGTAGCGCGCGAAGAAGCTCATCCTGTCGTTCCACCACTTGTGCACTGCGTATACTACGTCGGTGGAAAGCCTCATCTGCTGCTCCCAAAGCGAGTTTGTCTGCCAGAAGCGCGCGCGCTCGTACACGTTCTGCCCGGTGTGGTAGCCAACATAATACGAGTGCTCCCATCCAGGCGCGCTTGCGCCAATCGCCACGCGCGGGTCGCGCATCACGCTCGATTCCGTTATTTGGTAAAATGCATCCACCGTGCCTTGCACGTGATGGCTGTCCAGCGCCTTGCCAGCAATTCCCAAGTTCCAAATGGTCCGCTGCGGGGCGTACGCGAACATGCCCTGGCTTCCCACCCAGCCTATGAGGTCGCGGTTGAGGCCCATGTAGTCCTCTTTCGCCTTCTTGTACTCGCTTCTTAGCTCTTCGTTCCTTGCAGCCATTTGGCCATGCAGCTTTTCATATGCCGCCTGGCTGATGTCCCCCTTATGCACGAGCTTGTCAAGCGCGCGCATCTCCAGCCTGCCGTTGAAGTAGTCGCTTTCCGCCTTTCCTATCTCCCCTGCAATGCTTGAGGCGATGCTGCCGTGCCACTTGTGCCACCACGCCTTTGCCCCGTCGGAGAACGTGCCCTCCCCCTTGGCAAGCTTCTCCATCTCCTCCTTGAGCCTCTTCTTCGTGTCCTCATCAGTGCCGGCTATCGCGATTTTCCTGCCCGTGGCCGTCACGGTTTCCGAGTCGTAAAGCCTGTCCACCCATTTCTCATCATACTTGAAGCGGTCGTGCGCCCTCCCGCCCATCATGCCGTCCCCTTCCTCGTTTATGGTGTGCTTGAGCCTGTCCAGGGTCTGGCGGACCTGCCACTGCGCGGCATACCATTTTGTCATGTTGTCCAGCCTGTCGCTGTACGCTCCGTATATGAGCTCCCCCCATAGCATGGCTGGCTTGTAAAACGAGGAGCGCAGCGTTTCCCTTGCCCTGTCCATTGCATTGTACTTGCCGAAGAAATGCTCGTAGTTCTTGTCCTTTGCGTAGGTTACAAAGTCCTTGGTGGAAATCACGCGTATGGCGCCGCTGTCCGCCATCTCCATCATCTTCTCCTGGCGCATGGTCACCTTCCTGTCCGCAGCTGCCACCATCTCCTGCACGCTCTTGCCCAAAGCGTCCTTTGCAAGGTCCGGGTCCCCGTACACCCACTTGCCGTCCTTCTTGACAAGCACCACGAACCCGACTTCCCTTGTGGAGTAGTATGAGCCCATTGTCCTTGCAAGCAATGGCGCGTAGTCGCGTATCTCCCCTTTCTTCACTATGACGTCGAATCCCTGCTTTTTCAATACGTTCTCGTCGTACTCTATCATGGGCGTGGACTTCCTGTCCACGCTCATCAAAAGCTCAAGCCCGTTCTTCTTGTCCCCCCAGCGGTAGCCGCGCTTGAGAAGCTCCTCATAGGCATCCAGCCCCCACGCGCCCTTCCCTTTCTCTTCCGAAGCCCATTTCTTATCATGGAATATGCTGTCAGGGTGCACCAGGTTCCTGTAAAGCGCCTCGTACCTGTTGAGGGTGTGGATGTAATCCTCGCGCGCGGCTTTGAGCATGTGAAGGACCTGCTCTCCCCTGCTCGTGCCCCCGAACCTCTCAGACACTATGAAGCCGAATACCTTCTCCCATCCCCTTGTCTCGTAAATCCTGCTCTCCAGCCCGGACTGCCTGTAGTCCGACATGCCAAGCTCGCGCCTGTACTGCTCCTTCTCCCCCCCAAGGTATGCCATCTGCGCCTTGAGCTGCTTATTCACCTCATTTGCGGCAAAGGCATAATTCGACATGTACCTGGCTGCGTTTTCCCCGCCGCTGATGATGTGCGTCATGGCATAGTTCCTCTCGCTCCAGATGCGCGCAAAATCATTGATGTTTATCATTGCGCCCTTGAACAGGCTCTCAGGAGTCAGCTTCAAGTCATTGAAGCGGTCCATCAGCAGCTTGAACTCGGGAGTATATGCCTCTCCCTGCGCCTTTTTCTTGAAAATCTGCTCAAGCACGTCCATGTTCCGCAAGGTGCTGTCCCTGGAGTTCCTTTTCATGAAGTCGATTATGCCGTCAGCCAGCCCTTTCGGGTCAGCCACCCCGTTTTTCGTCGCCCTTTCCAGTATGCTCTCCCGAAGCGCCTTCTCAATCACAAGCTCGAGCGGGTTCCTGCCGAACGCGCAGCCTTCGCGCGCAATCTTCTCAAGGTCCAGCTGCCCGTCCTTGCGGTAGAGCTCCTTGTTCTGGTACATTTTTTCAAGCCTGTCGTTGAAGCTCTTGGCAATGCCCTCGTACTTGTCCAGCAGGTTCTCGTAGTTCTTGCCTTTGTTCTCAAGCAGCCATCCGTTCATCGCCCTTTCCTGCTTGTTGAATTCCCCGAACACCTTTCCGTCCACCACGCCGCGCAGCTTGTCCATTGCGTCGAGCTTTTCTGCGATTTTTGCCATTTCCTTCTCAGTGAGCTTTTTCCTGCCCCCGTACTCTGCCGATAGCTGGCCCAGCGCATCCCTGAGCAGCTTCTGCTCATCTGCTGAAAGCGTAAGGTTCCTTATCGCATCTGAAAGGGAGGTTATTGCGTCCTTCAGCTTTTCCCCTGTGGTGGCATGGCGCATCTCGGCAAGCTTGAGCAAGAGCTCGGGCTCCTTGACGAGGCCGGCTATCTGCTTCCCGTATTTCTTCTCAAGCTCGCTCATTATCTTGCCGTCGGTTTCGCCCTCCTTTTTCATGCGCCCTATTTCCATTGTGAGAGTCGTCTTGTCCAGAAGCTGGTAGTAGTTCTTGCCGGCATCGCCCTTGGCAAGGTAGACCATGAGCTTGCCCCTGACAACGTCCTCAGCCTTCCTGAATTCCTCAAGCTCGCGCGTGATATGGCCGATGTCTATCTTGCGCTTCTCCGCGAGCTTGGCAAGCGCCGACAGCATTTCCGACTGGGTCCCGTATTCCCTGTCAAGCAG
>JBAZTI010000044.1:0-11097 GCA_041662045.1 Candidatus Micrarchaeia archaeon
GGTTCCGGCACGATTGCATCTGCGCACGAGCCGCCCAGCGCCATTTTGCCTTCTGGGCAGCCGCACCTGCCCGCGCTGTCAATGAGCGTGCCGTTCACGCACAAAAGCGGCTTGTCCGATGAGCATTCGCCTTCCCTTGTGCCGTCAATGCATTGAAGCACTTGGGAGGTTTGATTGGCAACGGGCTGTTCGGTTGCATTGGGCCCGGGCTCTTCCTGCTCGGGCGGGGGAAGATCCACTGAGGCAATGTATGAAGCAGGCAGCAGGTCTCCGTAAAGGGGTATTTCGCAGTCTTTGCCTGCCTCGATGATGTACGCCTTGCCGGGCTTAAGCATTCCGGAAATCTCGAACCTTGCCCAAGCGAAATTGTACACCTTTGCGACGGAAGGCGAATCGCAAAGCGGCGCAACCTTTTCCATCGACAGTGTATAGTTTGCTGGCAGTATTACGGTGTTGCTGCCCTTTTTTAGCGAAAGGTAGCTGGTGGGGGCGGTTTCCCCTATCCCGGGCTTGTAAATCGCCTTCACCCTTGCCCATTGGCTGTTGACGAAATGCGGGAATGCCGCATCGCAAACAGAGACGTGCATACTTCCGCCGTTGCTAAAGAAAAAAGAGCTGGAGTCGTTCACGTCCACCGGGACTGACCAGCTTTCATGGGCCACCCTGTGCGAAACGGAGAGCTGTGCATAAAGGGAGGATTGCCAGGAGCCGGTGTGGGAGTAAGCCACGCTTGCGTTGCCGATTTCAATTGATTGCCCTGGCAGAAGCTTTATGTAGCCCGTGTCGTTCTCGCAGCTGTAGGGCGCTGGCGCGCTTGGCTGGCTTTGGTTGCCCTGGTACCCGGCTATGGAAAAATTGACGTAAGACCAGATTGAGCCGTACGAGTGGCCCACGGCGCTCATGCACGTCTCGATGAGGAGCAAATCCCCATTTGCCGCGGCAAATGTACGGGAGGAGTTCCAGGATGCGTTTGTTATGAGTGCGATTTGATTGGGACCATGGTACAGGCGGTAGGAGGCCAATTGGTCTGTGCCAATCAGATAAGTACCGTCAAGCATTATGGCGTAATTCCCAGCGCTCATATTATTGGAGAAATTAAGCAGGGCGTAGCCCGGGCAGAGGGGTGGAGGGGCGGGAAGCACCTGTACCTGAGTGGTGTTCTGCGAAAGCGCGCCCCCTGGGTCGGATGCCAATGCAGTAATGTAGTATGTGCCGGGGTTGGCGTATGTGTGGCTGAAATAATTCATTGTGCCTGCGCTTCCGCTGTCGTCGCCCCAGTCCATCTGGAACCATACCTGCTCTCCTTCAGGGTCGTCTGCGTAAATATACCAGATGCCCGCATCCAGTGCCCGCAGGGCGCTAGGCCCGTTCAGGCCTGTAATGGCAGGGGGCATATTGGCCAGCGCCATGCTGCAAAGCGCTGCAAGCGCCAGCAGGGCAAATTCTTTTTTCATCATGCAAACCACCTTTCCATCAAGCCATGCGGCTTGATTTCCAACTGGCTTGCGCTAAGCCGTATATATAAAAACTGGCTGGACCGTTTTTGGGAAAACGGGCCAAAATGGGCCGGGAACGGCTCAAGCCGCAAGAGGCGCAACCATTATTAGCCTTCTGTATCACATTGCATTACAGCCAGCCAGAGGCGCCATTATGCAGGAAGAAACCATCCTTATCTCGCTTCGGATTCCCAAGACAATGGACAGGGACATGGGCTACAAGGTGAAGTCAGAGGGCTATGCGTCGCGCACAGAACTCATGCGCGAAGCCCTGCGCGAAAAGCTCTACAAGGATTTGGAGGAAATGCGCGGGGCGCTCAAGGGAAAGGTGAAAGTGCGCGGCAGCATGCGCGCATGGCGGCTCAAGGTCTGGAAAGCCGCGCTGAAGAAGGCGAAGGGCGACCCTTACAAGGCTTCGGAAATAATGAGAAAAGACGAGGACGAGGCCATCAAGGGGTTACGGTTCTGATACTAAGAATTCATCCAACAGCGCTACTTTTTGGCCATAAGTGGCTTTCAGGTATTTTTTCAGTTCCTTGTCGTTTGTCACGAACAAATCTGCGTATTTTCCTGCAAGCAACGCATGAGTCATGTCATTCAAGCCAAACGCATTGCCTGATGCCTTATTCATCCGTACGGACTCGTTTGTCTCTTCAACGCTGACCCGGCGGGTTTCAAGCTTGCCTGCCTTCTGAAAATCATCAATGTTCTTTTGCAGGAGCATTATGCCTCTGCCCCCGCACCTTTGCGCAACTTCGGCAAACATGGTGTTGGAGGCCACTATGGAAAACCGGCATCGGATTCCTTGCTTGAAAAACCGTTCTGCAAGTTCTTCCCCCCTCTGCCCCAAAAGATAGGTAATGTAGATGTTGGCGTCAGGATAAACTTTCATGCTCTCATGCAGGGAAAGTGAATTGCCCGCTTATAAACGCTCACAGGCCAGGATGCCGGTGGAAAACTGCGGCTTGTCGCAACCCTACCGTATTTCCTTCCCCTTGCCCGCCTTGGAAACCACGCGCCTGCCGTCGTAGGCGAGATGCCCGCGCAGGTAGACTTCTTCGATTTTCCCATAGACTTCCATGCCCTCATATGGCGTCCAGCCGCAGCGGGAAAGGCGGTTCTTTGCAGATATCCTCCATTTCTTTTGCATGTCCACAAGCACGATGTCCGCGTCCTTGCCTTCCGCTATTTCGCCCTTGGCCGGCAAATTGAATGCGTGCGCGGCATTGTAGGAGCAGATGCGCGTTAGGAGAGGCAGGGAGATTTTCCTCTTGTGGACGGCATGGAGCATGAGGGGAAGGAGCGTGCCCACGCCGGGAAAGCCCGGCGCCCCTTCCTTTTTGTGCTTGGGAAGGTGGGGCGCGTGGTCTGACGCCATTATGGTGTCTTCGCCCAGTTTGCGCCAGAGGCGCTCCCTCTCAGTCCTGTCGCGAAGCGGCGGGTTTATCTTGCCCAGGAAGCCAAGGTCCTGCAGGTCGTCAAGGCACAGGTAAAGGTGAGCAGGGTTGATTTCGTATGTTGCGAATTTGTTCTTCCTGCACATGTCCACTTCCTTCCTCGTGGTGAGGTGGCAGATGTGCACGCGCCTTTTCGCCCGCGATGCCATCCTAAGCGCTCGCGCGCAGGCAATCTGAGCCGAGAGCTTGTCATGCGCCTTCTCGTGCTCCAGATATCCAGACTTGCGCTGCTCCAGCCTTGCCCTGTCCTCTGCATGCACGCAGATGGGCTTTTCATGCGGGAACGCGCCGAAGTGGCGCGCTGCGGCTGCGTAGGAGCAGGAAAGCTCGCTCCCCGTTCCGCAGAGGAATATTTTGAGTGAGGGCGCGCCGCTTTTTGCCGCCTCGCGCTGGTTGCGCTCGGATGCGCCGAAGCGCACCTGCCAGTCGCAGCGGCACCGCTTTCTCGCAAGCTTGCGCTTGGCATTGTAGGCAGATACTGTGGTGGTGGCCGGGTTGCGGTAGCAGGGCATGTCCATTATGGTGGTGACGCCGCCTGCAAGCGCGGAGGCAGTGCCTGTGGAAAAGTCCTCCTTGCTCCTGTCTTCAGGGTCGCGGAAATGCACGTGGGGGTCGATTGCGCCTGGCAGGAGATAAAGCCCCGAGCAGCTTATCGCTTGCGCGCCCTTGGAGAGGATGTGCGAGGTGATGCGCAGTATCTTTCCGCTTGCCGCGTCCACAAGCACGTCTGCGCGGCGCACGCCCTGTGGCGTAGCTATCTTGCCGCCCTTGAAAACCAGGAGAGGGGACTTCATATGGGCTCCCTCTTGCCGGTTTTGCCCCTGAAGAACTTGCAGAATTCCGGGTTGTCAAGGATTTCATAGCCGAATGCAGGCCCGTCAATGCACACCAGCTTGTCCCCGCAGCAGCAGTGCCCGCATATGCCTATGCCGCACTTCATGTAGCGCTCAAGCAGGAGCTGGCAGCCGGCCTTGCGCTTTTTTGCCTCGTATGCGACCGCGGCCATCATCTTCTCAGGCCCGCAGGTGCAGACGAGGTCGTACTTTGCCGCCTTCATCGCCTGCTTCATGCCTTCAAGCACATTTCCCTTCATCCCCATGCTTCCGTCGTCAGTTGTGAATATTGTCTTGCAGGCTGCAGGCTTCATGAGAAGCCCTTTGCTTCGCGCGCCGCAGACTGCGGTTGCGCTTATGCGCTTTTTCTTCGCAACCTCTGCAAGGAAGCGCAGGGGCGCAAAGCCGTACCCGCCGCCAACGAGCAGCATGCGCTTGCCTTTCAGCTCAAACCCTTTCCCGTACGGGCCCCTCATCCACACGCGCCCGCCTTTTTTCATTGAGCAAAGCTTGTTGCTGAAGGGGCCGCGGGCGCCAACCGCGATTTTCAGCGGGGAGATGCCTGCGATGCTGTAGGGCTTTTCATCGAATCCCGGGAGCCAGAGCATCAGGAATTGCCCTGGCTGCGCATCGGGGTAATCGATGTCGAACGTGAGGGTGGAGACGATGTCGTTTTCCTTTTCAGCCTTTGCGATGGCGGCGATGCGGTGTATTGCCATGTCGATTCACTCTTCGAGCCTGAGGTCGGACAATTTGCCGTACCCTTCCTTTTTCATGAACGCCTCCATTTCGGATGCAATTGCTGCGAACGGCGCAGGCTCTTTCCTCTGCGCGATTGCAGTGCCCACGCCAACTGCAGTGGCGCCTGCCATTATCATCTCTATTGCATCCAACCCTGTGGAAACGCCGCCCGTGCCGATTATGGGCACCTTGCCCCCCACAGCGCGGCGGATGCTGTAAACCGCCTTGAGCGCCACCGGCTTTATCGCAGGGCCGGATATGCCTCCAAACGAGTTTGCAAGCACCGCGCGCCTTGCGTGCGCGTCTATGTACATGCCGCCCACGGTGTTTATCGCCGTTATGCAGGAAGCGCCGCTCCCCACGCACGCGCGCGCGATGTCGCCTATGTTCGGCACGTCCGGGGAGAGCTTTGCGGAGAATGGGATGCTTGTGGCGTCGCGCACTGCAACGCACACGCCAGCCGCGTCCGCAGCGTAGGAGGAGAACATCGCGCCTTCGCGGTGCACGTTGGGGCAGGAGATGTCGATTTCGAGCATGTTGGGCCTTGCCCCGGATATGATGCGCGCAGCCTCTGCAAAGTCGCGCACCTCGCGCGCGTATATCGACGCTATTATGGGGATGCCTGCCTTGCGCACTGCTTCGCGTATTTCGTATATCTCCTCGTCCACCCCCGGGTTTGAAAGCCCGATGGCGTTCATGTACACGCCCTGCGTGTCCACCATGGTGGGGTTGGCATGCCCCTCGCGCGGCTGGAGCGAGCAGGATTTCGACGTTGCCGCGCCCGCGCCTTCCTTGCCTGCGCGGATGAGAAGCCCGGCTGAGTTTCCGCGGATGCCTGAGGCAAGCACAAGGGGATTTCGGAGCTTATGCCCGCAGAGGATGGTGGAAAGCATTTGCGCACCTGTTGCGCATTTTCGAAGGCATTATTTATTAATTGCATTATTTGCGAAAGAAGGGGCGGGCGGCGCGGGCTTAGTCCCCATTTTTCTTCTCTTTTTTCTTTCCCTTTCCCCATCCCCAGGGCAACCCTTTTAAACGGTTGTTATAATAAGAAAGACGTGGCAACGGCAAGCGCGCAGCCACTTAAGGGGAAATGGGCATGGTTTATAAGCAGGGGAAGGAAAAGAGCCCGAATATGGGGCTGAAGGGGCTTTCCTCAATAGAGTACCTGTTCATAACGGGGATTGGATTAGCCGCGCTTGCGCTCATTATAGTAATAGGCATGAACATGGGCAATGACAGCATAAGGCTGGCCCAGGCAAAGGACTCGGTGGAAAAGCTTGCCAAGTCGGCGGACTACGTGCATTCCCTGGGCGCGGACAGCAGGGAAGCGGTGGACATCTATCTTCCGAGAGGGATGAGGAACCTCAGCGTGCGGGACGACAGGGTGTGGATGAGGGTGGCGCTCTCCTCGGGCGACACGGACGTCTATGCCAAGTCCAGCGCCAGGAAGCTCATAGGCTCCCTGCCCCAGCTTGCAGGCGCGCAGAAGGTGACCATCACCTCGCTTTTGGACGGGAGCGTGCTTTTCGGGGACTCGTACCTGCTCTGCTCGCCATCCAGGATATCCGAGAGCATCTTCCTGGGAAGCGGCCAAAAAAGCGCAGCATTGAACGTGACCAACGCCGCGCCTTATGAAATCGGGGGCATTGCAATCAACCTCACCGGCAGCGTGCTGGGCATCGTCCTTTCGCCCCCGGCTTCCATGCCGAACCTTTCCGAAGGCGAAAGCGCGGTGGAGGACATTGTTTTTGAGTCAGAGCCGGCAGGCATCTACAGCGGTCTTCTCGAGGTGGCTGGAAGCAACGGCAGCCGCTGCCTTTCGGAGGTATTCGTGAATGTCTTCAACCAGAGCGAGGATCCGCTGCCCCCTGGCGGCAACGTTACCACCCCAATGGTTTTCCTTGACCTGAGCGAGGCATGCCAGCCGCTGAACATAAGCGTCACTGCGATTGACACGTATTCCCAGATAACCGGCTGCAGGTACCAGATTGATTACAACAGCTGGGTGCCGATGGACGTGGGCGCAGGATGGTCCCCTGTGAATGCAAGCGCGCTTGCGGCATTGGCGAACAGGACAGAGCCGTATGTCGTGGATGCCGAGTGCACCAATTACATCGGCAACACGGGCGGCGCCATGCCGCAGTACATATGCTGCGGATGCAGCATAGTGCCGAACGGGACGGAGGCTGACGACGAGGGGCCTAATGTCACGGTGGATTCCATTACGTATGGCTGCGTCGCGCCGCTTGAGATGAGGGTGGTTGCGGACGACACCGCAGCCGGCGGGAACGCCATAATGGGCTGCAACTACAGCATAGACGGGGGCAACTGGACGCAGATGTCGCCTGCCGACGGCACGTGGAACGACTCGCAGTGGGAGATTGCGCTTGCCACTGGCGGGGTATTTGAGTTCAACACGTCGCACAACATAACTTTCAACTGCACCGACTCCAGGGGCAACAGCGGCATCGCAGCCGCTTACAAGGCGTGCATCCCGGACACGTGGGGGCCCGAGGTCACCGTGCTTCCGCCGGGCCCGCTTTCCAATGCAAGCGCGAACATCACCAGCGAGGACAGGGTGGAGGTATTCGCAATCTGCAACGACACGAGCTCGGGCGAAAGCTACATAATAAGCGCAGAGGTGCGCTTCGGCAACGAAAGCGAGTGGATCGCCATGTCCCCGTTCGGCGAGATGGGCTTCAACATATCGATGACCGCGGTAGCAAGGTACATCACGCCCACGCCATTGCCCCCGGGGGACTACATTGCGGAAGTGCGCTGCACTGACAGCGCGAACAATACCGGGCTGGGAAGCCACCTGTTCAGCGTGTCAAACACATTGGACCTGCAGGGGCCCATAATCACAGACTTTGAGCACGTGCCTTCATTCGTGGTCACCATATCGGACATAGTGATGCAGGTGAATGCGACAGACAATTCGACAGGGGGCAGCAACATAACCGGCTGCGTATGGAAGATGGACGCAACAGGCGGCACGGGCTGCTCGCCTTCCGTCCCGTGGAATAGCGGCAACATCACGCTGGCGCAGGGCGAATTCAACAATTCCACCGAAGTTTCCCTTGAGATAGGCATAGGCAGGCTCAAGACATGCACATACCTGGTGCAGGCATATTGCAGCGACTCCAAGGGCAACAACGGAAGCATAGCCACGGACACGTTCAAGGTCGCGGAAGGCGACATAATGCTGGTGATGGACAGGTCGGGATCGATGAACGGCGAGATCGGCACGTCCTTTTCAGACAGCACCGAGGCTGGCACGAACAGCACAAGCTATGAAACCGTAAAGACGCTGCCTGTCAACAGCAGCGCAAGCACGGCAGACCTCAACGTAGAGGTGATGACGAGCGGCCCAGGCTGCGGCGCTGAATACCGGGTGATGAAGGGCGCGGTGCAGGTTGCCTCAGGCAGCAGCGGCGCGGACACCTGGGAGCTGATTGAGCACAACAGTACAAGCGTGGGCACCGGGCGCTTTGACCTGAGGCTTGAGATGCGCACAAAAATCACCGCAGAGGGGTCATCCAAGCGCGGGGGAACGTTTGCAAGCGCCAATTTCACGCCAGGGGACATTGCCTGGTCAAATCCATCCAATGCGCAGACTGCGGACAACCAATACGCCGTGGCTATCCTGGGCAACAGCAACGTCAGCGAATACCTGGCAGCAGGCAACTTCGGCTTTGGGATACCTGAAGGCGCCGTGATAAAGGGGATTGTGGCAACCGTGGAGAGGAAAGCGTCCCAATCCAATGAAATCAGCGACAACAAGGTTTACTTGGTGAAGAACGGCAGCATTGCCGGAAACAACAAGGCAGTGGCTGCTGAGTGGGGGTCTGCGGAAATGGTCAGGACGTATGGAGGGGAGGCAGACCTTTGGGGCGCCGCCTGGACTGCGGAGGAAATCAACAGCGCAGCCACGGGCATTGTATTTTCAACCAAGCACGACAGCGGCGGGGGGCCGGACAATGCATCTGTGGATTCCATCAACCTGACAGTATATTATGCCATGCCGGCAGCCTGCACTGCCCACAACCGGGAATTCTCATTCGTGCAGGCATCCGGCGGGCCAAGCAAGATGGAAGCCGCCAAGGCGGCCTCGAACTCGTTTGTGGACATGGTGGACGCTTCCGCAAAGGTGGGGCTGGTTTCATACAGCAGCAGCGCCACGACGGACAAGCATCTTGCCTTCATGGACGCCGGAGGCAAGAGCAGCCTTAAAGGCGCCATTGACTCGCTTGCCGCAAGCGGGATGACATGCATCTGGTGCGGGCTGAACAATTCCGTCACCGAAACCATCAGCGCCAGGAGCAGGTACCCGAATGCCACCAGGATGGTCATACTTATGACGGACGGAATGAACAACTGCATCTGGCAGTCAGGCAGCATAGCGTGCAGCGAATCCTACCAGGATGACGACCAGGACGAGATGGTGGATGTTGCGGTCCGCGCGCGCGACAATTTCATCACGGTCTATACCATCGGGTTCGGGAATGCTGAGGACATCAACCCTGTGGAGCTCACCAACATGGCGCTCCTGACAGGCGGCAAGTACTACTACGCGCCAGATGCCGAGACGCTCCTGCACATCTACCAGAATATCGGCGAGTAAGGCAGCTTGCCAAGCGAAAAGGAGTGGGACCAGATGAAGGCACAAGCCTCTATAGAATTTTTGGCGTTCATGGCAGTCGACATCGCCTTGCTTGCAGTCGCGCTCATGCTTTATTCGGCCTACTCGGCCTCTGCCGCGCGCACAGGGCAGGCGCTTGAGGCAGAAGGGATGTGCCAGGAGGTTTCATCGTTCTTCGGCTCGTTTTCCGCGCTGGGCGAGGGCGCAAGCGCATCGTTTCACTTCAAGAAGCCATATGCCGGGGCTGAGTACAGCGTGAGGATGCTGGGGGACAGGTCGATTGTGAGGGTGGACTACAATGTTTCCGGGAACGTGCTGGGGGTGGGGTGCCGCTTCCCAGCGGCAAACGTCACGAACGGGACCGGCGCTGCGCGGTTCCAGCTGGGGAGGAGCTTCAATGCGACAGGCAGCAACGGGGTGATTGTGGTTGTTCAGTAGGCGCGGGCAGGTTTTCGCAATTGACTTCGTGGTGGCCACCATAGTGTTCGTGCTGTGCCTGGCCTTCATCAATTCATTCTGGCAGAATTCGCTGATAACCGCCAGCAAGGCGGTGGACAGGAACAGGCTCGTCTCTTCAGCCATAGTGGCTACGGACGCGCTTCTTGCCAGCCCTGGCGCGCCAGGCAACTGGGAAATCAACTCAAGCAACGCCACCTCGCTGGGGCTTGCAAGGATAGGCTCGCCCGGGGAGATTGACTTTGCAAAGCTTTCGAACCTCACAGCCATGCCTGCGGAGAACGTAAGCAGGCTGCTTGGCTTCAGGCAGCAGTACTACCTGATGGTGGAGGGGCTTGGGCGCGACGATTTTTACCAGTCTGGCAATGCCAGCCTGGCTGGAAGCAGGGGCATGGGGATCACGAGGTATGCGGTGCTTGACGGGAAAGCTGTGAGGGTGAGGCTGTTTCTCTATGACTAGGAAAGGGGTGGTATTTTCCATGGATGCCCTGCTGGCAGCCATAGCGCTTTCCATTTTCGTGGCAAGCCTGGCGTTCCTTTCCTCAAGCTCGGCAGAGGAGAGCCATGGGCAGTTCCTGGCAAAAAAGCAGGCTGGCGACCTGCTCATGGCAATGGACAAGTCAGGCCTGCTTGGGGGCATGAAGCAGGACAGCATCAACGGCACGCTTTCGGCCGCACTGCCGCCCGACACCGGCTATCTGCTTGAGATCAGGTATTACAATTATTCCGACGGGTTTGAAATGGTGAACTCCACAAGCCTTGCAAGGGGCAATGGAAGCGATGATGGGAAGGCAGGGGTGAGCCAGAGGGATTTTGTGGCAATAAGGCAGGGAAACACGCCCCTTTTCGGGGTGGCAAGGCTCACCATTTGGAAGGGTTCATGATGGCAGGGGAAACCGCAGCGCAGGGGATGGCCGGCGGCAAAGCCAGGGGGATTTCCACCTCGATATCAGTGGTGCTCCTGATGGTTGCGCTCCTGTTCCTGGTTTCATCAATAGCGCACTACTCCAACATGGTGAGGGACTCAAGCTCCATCCTTTCCCAGGCATCGAACGTGCAGGAGCAGTTCGACTCGGCGGCGTACGGCGCAAGGAGGCTGGCAGGGGAATACGGGATGGAAGTGTCGCTGAACGGCAGCAACGCCACCGCGGGGCAGGACCTTGTGGCGCTTGAGACATACAGGCAGAGCATAGTGTGGTGGGCAAAGTTCCTGAATTTCACGTACAGGGGCAACGCCACTTCCCTGGATGCCGGCAGCGCGCTTTTGGAAGCCAGGTTCCAGCCGCAGAACGCCAGCGCGCGGATAGGGGGGCAGGGCTGCGCGGAATTCCAAAGGTGCGCTTTCTTCGCCCCTGGCACTGCGGAAATAGCGCAATACAACCTTACCGTGAAAGTGGCCGGAAGCCCCATCTACATCAACGCAACGCAGCCGGGCTGGAATGCGCCCCCGTGCCCGAATGACCTGAAGC
>JBAZTI010000045.1:0-10649 GCA_041662045.1 Candidatus Micrarchaeia archaeon
TATAGTGCCTGCCCGTCACGCCAACGTTTGAGATGTCAGGGAAGCGTATGCACTGCTGCGGCACTATGAGGGGGTTTGCGGGAGGGTCGAGCTCGCCTGACACCACATAGGGCTGGAAGTCGTTTATGGAGGCGATTGTGAAATACAGGTCGTCGCGCCAGCGCGCCACCGTGGGATAGGCCTCTATTGAAGCATGCCCGTGCTTTACAAAATACTCCTCTATTTTCTTCCACGTCTCGACATAGCCAAGCGGCTTTTTCGCCATTTTCTTGCCGATGAACCTGTACCCCATGCAGGACGCATCCGAGCAGAATTCGCGCACCTCCACTGCCCAGAAGTTCCTTTTGCATTTTGCGCACTGCCTCCGCGAATAGCCGCGCTCGAGAAGCGCGGATACCTTGTAGTGCTTTTCCCACTCGCGCGAGAATTGCGCGCGAAGCGCCTTCTTGTCCATGATTCACCTCTGACGAAGAAGCTTTATATTCCTATATTCATAGAAAAAGGCTTGCTACGGGGGAAACGGGCCCGTGGTGGAATGGTTAACACGTCGCTCTCACACAGCGAAGACTACCGGTTCGATCCCGGTCGGGCCCATTACCGGTTCGACCGTCAAATCCGCAGGATTTGGCGGGACAGGAGAGCCTCAGCTCTCCTGGATCCCGGTCGGGCCCACTTACTCCATCTTCAAGACGATTGCAATCCTGTCGTCTTTTTTCCCGAATACAAGCTCTCCAAAATCGTTCGTATAGTAGTCTGTGTTGGGCCGGCTGTTTGCCAGATTTACCAGGGCAAGCGCGGCTGATTCCGGGCTCGATGCGGAGAGGATGGTGTGCAAGATGTCATTCTTGGTCAGCACGTCCCCTATCCCGTCGCTCGTGAGAACCAGAAAATCGCCCCTGTTAAGCGCCCTAATGCGCACTTCTGATTCGCCTGCTCCGTTGCCTATGAAGCGCCAGATGCCGCCCCTTTTGCTTACGTATTCGTTTCTCTGCTCCTGGGAAAGCGGGTTGAGCGAGTCCGGGTTGAAATTGAGGATGAGATTGTCCCTGTTGAAAATGGAATGGTCGTTCGTGACAAGCTCGGCCTCAGGCGGATTTGTGCGCACTACATAGCCTCTGCTGTCCCCAATCCACGCTATCGCAACTCCGTTTCCTGGCTTCAGCCTTGCTATGCAGGCAGTGCATCCTGGCTTTTTCAAATCCCCTGCAGATTTCCATTCTTGCGTCCCCCTCAGCTTTTTTTCAGCTGCAACAAATGCCTGCCGAAGCGAGCCTGCATCTGCCTTCAAAAGATAGTCAAGAGACGCCCCCATGCTCAACTTGCTTGCCATGCTGCCCGACCCGGGCCCATACATTCCGTCAAATACCCCGAGAAGGATGGTGCCGTCCTTTTTCCTTGCCACAAAGCCAGAGTCCTCGCATTCCTTGTTTCCTTCATATTTCGAGATGGCAACTCCGATGAAACCTAAAAAATCCTTGCTTTTTGTGCCTCTGCCGGAATGGATGATTTTTTCCTGGAACGCAGACAAGATTCCCTCGGCCTGCCCGCTGTTCCGAAGCTTGCCTTTTGAGAATCCGGGCTGCTCCGGCTCAGCAGGAGCAACTTTCTTCACCTTGCTATACATGCTTGGTTTTACATCAAAAACAACTTAAAAACCCATATCCTGCCCTGCCGAGATGGTTTTTATTGCTTTCTCTCCCTATTCACCAACTAACGCGCTCCCATAGTCTAGTGGCTGACTTCGGTGCAATTGTGCACCGGCGCGAGCCGGACAACCCGGTCAAGGACGGAGCCCTCTCACAGCCCTTTTTCTCGCTCCCGCAAGCGCTCGCTCGAAACGGCGCTTTTCGCTTCGGCGAAAAGGCGCCCCTTTTTGCCTTCGGGCAAAAAGAGGGAAGCGCTGGCGGAAAAGTGAAAGGGGCGCTGCAGAAAGGCTCTAACTCGGGTTCAAATCCCGATGGGAGCGTATTTTTTCTTTTTTTACAAAACAAGCCAGCCGGTGTGCTCGAGGAGTATTTTCACGCCTATTGCGACGAGGACCAGCCCGCCTGCAAGCTCTGCTTTCCTTCCTATGGCTTCCCGCAGCCTTCCGCTCAGGTAAGCGCCGGAGAATGACAGGGCGAATGTGACAACGGCAATCAGCGCGAGGGTGGCTGCAGGGTCGATCTTGAGGAAGGCGAAGCTTATGCCCACCGCAAGCGCGTCGATGCTGGTGGCAAGCGAGAGGAGCAAAAGCTTGCGGAGGGTGAGCTTTTTCTCAGCCGGGCATTTTTTCGGCTTGCCGGAATCAATCACCATCCTTGCTCCGATGTACAGGAGGAGGAAGAACGCCAGCCAGTGGTCAAGCGAGGAGATGAGGGGCAGGAACGACTCTCCGAGGAGATAACCGATGAGCGCCATGCCGGACTGGAAAGCCGCAAAGGAAAGCGCGATTTTTGCAGAGTGCCAAAGCCTTTTTGCCCTGCCAGCCACGCCGCAGGCAAGCGAGACCGCAAATGAGTCCATGGAAAGCCCGATGGCGATGAGCAGGGGGACAAGCATGGCGCACCACTCAGACATATTCCTGCGCGGCCTTCACGATGTTCTCGAAGAAGCGCATTGTGTTTTTCTCGTGCGAAATGCCTGCCGTGAAGCGCGGGAACAGCGTGCGGCTCACGCTGCACTCCGGGTGGGGCATGAGCCCGAGAATTTTGCCGGTCGGGTCGCAGATGCCGGCGATGTTTAGCACCGAGCCGTTCGGGTTTTGCGGGTAGCCGGCCGAGTCGTCAAGCTTTCCGTCGCAGTATTTTATGGGCACCATGCCGCCCTTGGCAAGCGCGTCCAAAAGCTTCTTGTCGCGGGGGACAAACTGCCCCTCGCCGTGCCTGACAGGGCAGTGGATGAACTCCACGCCCTCGAAATATTTGCACACTGACTTTTGGGGCTTGAGGTATACCCAGCGGTCCTCGAACCTGCCGCTCTTGTTGAATGCGAGCGTGGATTCCTGCCCAAACGCGCCTGACAGGTTGGGAAGCGCGCCCAGCTTCACCAGCGTCTGGAAGCCGTTGCACACGCCGAGCATGGGCTTGCCGGACTTCACGAACGCCTCGAACTGCGGGCCGAAGGTGTGCTTGAGCTTGTTGGAAAGCACCCTGCCCCCGGAGATGTCGTCCCCGAACGACCAGCCGCCGGGAATTGCGAAGATTTCGTAGTCGCCAAGCCTTGCCTTGCCTGACGAGATGTCCGAGAAATGCACGATGTGCGCCTCTGCGCCTGCCAGGCAGAACGCATGCGCAAGCTCGGCCTCCGCATTCAGGCCAAAGCCTGCAAGCACCAGGCAGCGCGGCTTCCTTTCCCCGCCTGAGGGGCAGATGGACGCGCCGGGCATTGCCGCCCGGGCTTTTTGCTTTTTCTTCATGTTTGCACCCATTGTTTTTCCCGCCATGGCTTTCCTGCGGGCGTGCCTTTGCGTTGCAGCGGCATTTTTCATTTTTTTAGCAGTTCCGGCATTCCCCTTCTTCCCTTTGCTTGCAGAAGGCTTTCGTTTCACCATCCCATCGTCCTCTTCCAGGCGGATGCCAGGCCCTCCACGGGCACAGACAGCGCGGGTTGCCCCCGCACGGATATTGAAAGCGCGTCCCCTTTCACCTCTCCTATGCGCTCGCACGCCGCCCCCCTCATCAGGGCGCAGAAAGCGCGCTCGCTTTTCTTTTTCACCGACACCACGAACCTGCCTGCGCTTTCCGAGAACAGGAGCTGCGAAGGCGTGAGCTTGCCTATGTATTTGCCCTGCGGGAAGGATATTTCCGCGCCAAGCCTGCCCCCTATGCAGCACTCGGCAAGCGCCACAGCAAGCCCGCCGTCCGAGCAGTCGTGGCACGAGGAGACGAGCCCGCGCCTGATGGCAAGCTCGAGCTTCCTGTAAAGCGCGAAATTCCTCCTGAAGTCCACCTTCGGCACAGTTGTGCCTGTTGCGCCGTTCATTGCATAATATTCCGATGCGCCAAGCTCTGCATGCGTCTGCCCCAGGGCATAGACGGCGTCGCCTGCGGACTTGAAGTCGGTTGTCTGCGAAAGGGAGACGTCCTCGGTCTTGCCTATTGCGGAAACAAGCAGGGTGGGAGGCACGGATATCCTCCACTTGCCGTGCCTGTAGTCGTTTTTCATGCTGTCCTTGCCCGAGATGAGCGGCGCGCCGTATGCAAGGCAGGCGTCATGGAGCCCGCGGCATGCCAGGACGAGCTGGGCAAGCCTGTGCCTGCCGTCAGGGTTGTCGGGCGAATGTATGGGGTCGCACCAGCAGAAGTTGTCAAGAAGGGCGAGCCGCTCAAGCGAGCCGCCTGCCGCCACGCAGTTCCTCACCGCCTCGTCGGCCGCGTTTGCGGCCATCTGGTAGGCATCGATGTCCGAATAGCGCGCGCAGATGCCGTTTGACACCACCAGCCCCTCCATCCTCCCAAGCAGGGGCGCCACCACGCCTGCGTCGGACGGCCCGTCGGCTTTCACGCCGCACAGCGGCTTTATCACCGAGCTTCCCTGCACCTCGTGGTCGTACTGCCTGATGATGTACTCCTTGGAGCAGATGTTGGGGCGGGAAAGCAGCGACAGGAGCGCGCCCCCGAGGTTTTGGCTCTCGGCAAGCGCAGGCTCGGAGAGCTTCAGGATGCGCTGCTCGGCATCAAGCTGCATCTGGGGCACGCCCTTGTGCATGAACTGCATGGAAAGGAGCGCCACGGTCTTGGCGCCGTAAAGCACGCGCAGGAAGCCTGACGAGTCGAACTCGCCCAGGTCTGATACCTCGACATCGCGCAGCCTTGCAAGCGAGACAAAGTCCCCTGCCTTGGAGGGGGGCACTGACAAAGTCATCCTCTCCTGCGACTCCGACACGAAAATCTCCCACGGGTCAAGCCCCGGGTATTTCAGCGGGCCCTGTCCAGGTGCACGCAGCACCCTCCGCTCATCTCGGCCATCTCGCCAACCGAGGAGGAAAGCCCGCCTGCGCCGTCGTCCGTTATGGCGTTGTAAAGCCCCAAATCGCGCGCCTCGAGCAGGAAATCCAGCATCTTTTTCTGGGTATAGGGGTCGCCCAGCTGGACTGCGGAAACCGGCGAGGACTCGCTGAGCCCCTCGCTTGAGAACGTGGCGCCGTGTATGCCGTCCTTGCCTATCCTTCCACCCACCATGAATATCCTGTCGCCGGGCATGGCGCGCTTCTCGTGCGACTTTCTCCCGGCAACCACCGCAGGCATTATCCCGCCTGTGCCGCAGTACACCAGGGGCTTTCCCAGGTACCGCTCGTCAAAGTAAAGCGCACCGTTCACCGTTGGGATGCCCGAGGCATTGCCCCCCATTGCCACGCCTGCGCGGACGCCCTCAAGCACCCTGCGCGGGTGGAAAAGGCGGGGCGGGATTTCCCCTGCAAAGCAAGGGTCTGCAAAGCAGAAGACATCGGTGTTGAAAATGGGGCGCGCGCCCATGCCGCAGCCAAGCACGTCGCGGTTCACGCCAAGTATCCCTGTGAGCGCGCCGCCGTACGGGTCAAGCGCCGAGGGAGAGTTGTGCGTCTCCACCTTCATCGCCACGTTCCAGCCTGGCACGAACTCGAATATCCCCGCATTGTCCGAAAATACCGACAGCAGCCATTTCTTCTTCCTGGCAAGCCTGTTCGTGGCGCCCTTTATGTACGTCTTGAAGATGGAGTCCACCACTTTCTTCTTTCTGCCCTCGGTAACCGTGATTTTCGCGTTGAATATCTTGTGCTTGCAGTGCTCCGACCAGGTCTGCCCAAGCACCTCAAGCTCCACGTCGGTTGGCATGCGCTCAAGGCCCGCCTTCCTGCGGCCCTCCGAGACGGCGGGGTCTGCGTAATACGCCTTGATTTTCTTCATTTCCTCAAGGGAGAGGGCAAGCAGGCGCTCGCGCGAAATCTCAAGCAGGCGCTTGTCAGGCACGTCCAGGTCGACTGTTGCGACATTGCCCCCGCCCAGCGTGCCTGCGCGCGGAACCGATGCCGCAAAGCCTTCTGCGCCGAATTCCTGCGCTGTCTTCACCTCGAAGCGCTGGATGAGCTCGTTTGCAAGAAGCCCGCGAGCAGCCTTTTCCCCGTCCTGCCTTGCGAGTTTTCCGGATACCAGGTAATGCCTGCTGGAATACACCGAGCCGGCAAGCTTTTTGCCCAGGAGCTCCTCAATCGCCTCGCGTGCGGTCCCGCCCACGTTGTCCTTCACGCCAGGGCGGAAGGAAACGGCTATGGCAAGCGAAAATTTCGGGGGGGAGAAAAGCGGCCTGTCCACCGAGAAGCACTGGTTTATCGGGTCGCAGAGAAGCTCAGCCCCAGCGCGCGCAAGCTCGGCCTCGGAAAGCTCGGCGTCAATGGTATAGACGTCCAGCACGCGCACAGACGAGGCGGCAAGTTTCAGGTCGGACTTCAGCTTGAAAAGCAGCGAGTCGCCCGCCGGGTCCACAAAGTCCGGCAGGTAGCCGGTTTCTATCCTGTGCGCCATGCTCCCACGAGAGTAAAAGCGGGGGCAGAGTTTATAAATGCGGGGAGGATTTTGTACGCTTGGCAACACCGATAGCCACTAAAAACAGGCACTCTCACTCATTCGTCCTTGCAAAGGTAGGTGCGAACCCCCCTTTGCGCATTGCCCACGGAATGGAAGTGGAAGCCCTCTGGCGCTTCAACCACCCTGAAGGAATATACCTTGAAGAAATCAATGGTGCCGTCCATGTTCCTGTGCGCGGTGTAGTGGATCAAGTCATGCCCCAGGAGGGTTTCAACAGAATAGGGGTTCCTGGATGGCCCAAGTTCAGATACGGATTTGAGGAACGCTGCCCAGTTATCCCTGTTCGGACATACGTCTGGGCCGTGTTTTCCGTAGAACTCGGCAAACGCTTTCTCGGAATCTTTTTCTGAGATTCCGCTCATTATCGGACCGATTATGTCTTCGCCTAAGAATCCTGCCCCGAGCTGGAACGGGAATTTGGGCGAGGATGCAACAAACCTCCCTGTTTTTGCCGAAAAGTTTGAGAAGTGCTCAAGCATCCTTGCAGCCGAATAATGCCCGCTGCCGTATTCAAATTTCGCTTCGCCGTATGTGAATACTCCCTTGCAGGAGCGCAGGTAAATCTTATTTTCATGGCTTGTGAAATCCTGCTGAATCAGAAGGACATAGCCTTCGGGAATGTTCTTCTCGTAATCTTGCAGCTGGTCATGCCAACCGCCATAGACTGGGCGGAATATCTTTTTGTATTCGAAATCGACCGAACCGACCATGTCGGAAACGTAGGAAACCATCTTGCCGTCAGGAACCGAGTATTTCGCCTTTTTTACCGTGCTTTCCGGGATGCTGGATTGGAGCAGGTGGATGCTGCACTGGGGCTGTCCTCCGCTTCCGCCAAGCACCACGGCGAATTCCACCCTTCTCTTGCCAAGAGTTTCCGCGGCTTTTTCCAAGTTGGAATAGAGAGTGCGAAGGTCGAACCTGTCCATGTAGCTTTTCGGCTTTATGGGGAAGCGGCACATTTTCTGAACCCTGAGGGAAAACACATTCGCCTGCATTAGACCCTGCGAAACGTGATCGAGCCCGCCTTTTTCCTCCTTTCTATTTTCCCTTGCCGCCTGCCCGAAGAAATCGTAGGCAAGAGGAGAGTCGAATTGCCCGCCGCGGCCATTTGCCCGCTCAATTGCCGCGTGAATATAGCCAGACATCGCGCCTTTGTGCCTGAATACTTCATCATAGTCCAGGATTTCGCCTCCGCCGTCCACCACTCCGCCAAAGCCGAAACTTAATCCTACCAGGGGGCGCTTTCCGGGCTCAATGAGTGCCACCCCTGAGAAAAGGGGGAAGAAATATGCATCTGAGCCGTGCACCTGAAGCACGCTTCCGCAGATTGGCTGGAGCATGATGCCATACCCCTCACCCGTTTTGGCGCTTTGCCGCAAATCCCGCGCCATTTCCCCATAATAGGAGGAAAGCGCCGTCTTGAATGCCTCGAGGGCATCTGTCGGCGTATTCGCGAATGTTTTGCTTGAATAGGCGCCAGTGCCGTCGTCGTCCCCCTTGGCTGAGGATCGCGCAATGCCGGGCGCAGCGGGCAGAAGCCTGACTTTTTCGTAAAGTTCGAAATAAACTGGCTGCGGATTCTTTTTATAGTACTCCATATGCTTGCTGCTGATGACTTCTTCGGTGTGCAGCACTGCCACGAACTTGGGCGTGAGCTCCACTTCCTTTTCCTTCCGGACCATGGTGCGCTCCCCGTCTCTCTTAGGCTTGCCTGAAATCCAGCCTTCGGCTAAGGAAGCCGCTTGCCTAAGCTTTTCAAACTCCTGCTCTATGCTTCGTATTTCCGCCTCGCTGATGACCTGGGACGCTTCCGACCTGAACGATTCAAAGTGTAGATGGCAGAGACCAAGCCCGGTGTGGCGCTTTTTCGGCATCCTATCCTCTATTTTTTCTATCCCCGAAGTGGGAAAAGCCGCAAGGGAGCCAAAGTACGCCGACTCAAAAGCGGGCGCAAGCCGGTTGGCTTCAAGTATTCTCTTTTGTATGTCTGGAATTGCATTCCCTTCCTCAAGCGTATTGCATATTCCGTTGAACTTCAGGAAATCCTCAAGCACTTCCTGCGCGAAAACCGTGCAGCCGTCCACCACCAGCCCGGCTTTCCTGTAGCCTTCGGCATCTCGGTCCAGCGAGCGCGCCTTGTCGCCGATTTCGCCCTCGCCAATTATGGTGAGAATGCCGTCTTTCCGGACAGAATATGCTTGAGTAGTGCTTGCGCTTCCATCTTCGAGCAGTTGGCGCGGCTTGAATGCACAAGCCATATGCCTAGTGGTAGGCGAGAATAAGCGCTGGAAAGCGGTCTTATGCATGATAAAAAAGGTGTTGGTAATAATTTATAAATAAACGTGTAGAGTCGTGTTTTGAGGCTAGAAAAGATACCCGCTTGCATCCTCCACCAGGCCCACGCCCTCGCCCAGGTCGGACAAAGTGTATTCGCGCCCGCCTTCGCGCATGGCAAAAGACGTCACCTTCACGATGTACTCGTCATAGCGGAAAGTGGTCTTCTGCTTCATTATGAATGGCTGGAGCGCGTAGGACTCCATCACTGCGAACAGGTTCTTGCCGGAAAGTATCCAGATGCGCCTGTCGCCTGAAAGATGATAGAAGAGCTTCAGGTCCCGAAGCTTCACCCTTCTCCCCTTTATCTCCACATAGTCGTTGCAGGCAAAATGCAACTTGGACTTTTCGCCAAGAGGCTTTCCTGCGAAAAAGTCAAGCGCCACGCCTTTTGCAAAGTGCAGCCTCACCCAGTTCCAGGGAGCGAGCGGAAGCACCGCGACCACTTTCTGCAGGTACGCCTTGCCAGACAGCTTTTTCCCTTCCAGCACGCCTTCGAAGTCAAAGTAGTAGTTTATCATTGCCGCGCCAAAGCGGGGCGCAAGGGGCGTTTTCATGAGGTGCACAAGCTCATATGGCAGCCCCTCCCTGGGGGGGAATGCGCGCGCAGTGAATATCTTCCTGCCGCCCTTTACAAGCTCCACGCCGAATGACGGGTATTTGCCCGTGATTGTTATCTTGCTTTTGCCCTGCCTTGCCTCAAGCAGGTTAGATTTTTCCCCCTTTTCCAGCCGCACCCGCGCGGTGGAGTCGAATACCACCTGCTTTCCTTTTTGCGAGTAAAGCCAGCACACCGCAGCGCACACCACGCCCTCGAGCGTGTCGTCCTCGGGCACTGCCTTGTCATTCACGCGCACAGGGTCCACGGAGCGCCCCACCGTGAGTATCACCTGCTCCTTGCGCGGAGGGGCGCAGAAGTGCAGGAACCAGTATTCCTTGCCGAAAGAGGGCAAATCCTCAATCTCGAAGAAAAGCTCGTCCGGCGTCGGGTAATTTTTCGATGAGAACAGGCGCGAGAACTCCTCAAGCTTGCTGTTAAGCTCGCCCGTCTTTTTCTTCCACTCAGGGGCGAACCGGAACGCGCGCAGCCTGTTGAATGCGTTGATGGGCATGTTATCGCAGTTAAAGCAGCAACAACCTTATTTAACGTTTATCATAAAGTCTAGCACAGCACGGGGGAATGGGCTAACCCGCGGCAAACTGAGGCAGGGGCATCGAGATAGGCACCTGCATTTTCACCAAATTCTTTTGTTAGCCTATTGACCATCACTTGACTCGTTTCATGCGCATCCAAGAGGGTGTAATACATTTATAAACTTTTTCTATAACAATTTAACCATGGCAATCTTCCTACGCGAACGCAACCAGCTGGTCAATCCGCAAAGCGATAAAATCCGTTTCTATGATGCGCAATTCCATAACGTTGGAGTGGCGCACCATGCGTTTGTGAAAATAGCAAAGCTTCAGCTTTCGGAACCGAGTCATAGGGCAATTCCGTTTTATCGTTCGCTGTTGAAATATGAAAAACTCATGGTTCTTGAAAGAGACAACGAAAAAGGCAAGTTGCTGCCCGATAATAATGACTTTGCGCGATTAATCGAACTTAAAGGGCAAGCGGCGTGCTTGATCGTTGGCGTGGAAGATGAAATGGCTTGGCTTGGAATATGGTCAAAGGCTGCGAAGATAGCTGGACTTTCACGAGTTGCAAAGAGGCTTGATACGCTCATAACCATAGTTTATGAAGATGTCAAGAAGACTGCACACAAGTAT
>JBAZTI010000046.1:0-10350 GCA_041662045.1 Candidatus Micrarchaeia archaeon
CAGCAAATTCGTGTGGATAAATTATAAAACAAACTACTTGCCCCACGGATCACTGCGTTTGCCCGAAATACTGCTTGAACTTCGCCGTGGTGTGCACTGACTTTGTCCTCCCTGCGCGCTTGGTGGTGACAAAGCCCCGCTCCACAAGCTCGCTTATGTCCTCGTATATCCCGCCTCCGAGCTTCAGGAAGAGCGCGTGCTTGGTGATGCCTTCGCTCTTTGCCACGTACGCCAGCGTCTTGAGGGCGTGCGGCGAGATTTCAGAGGCGGATGCGAATGATTTCACAAAAGGCACATATTGCTGGCGCACGCGCATGTAGAACTTGCCGTCCTCATCGGCAATCTCAACAGCGCCGCCCTTGCCGTTGTAGGCATCCTGGACAGCGCGCACGCGCTGGCTCACAAAGCCCGGCGCGGCAACGCCTATGAGTTTCCCAAGCTCCGCAAGGGAGAGCGGGCGGCTGCTCATGAAAAGCGCCGCCTCGATTATGTGCTGTGCCTCGATGTCTTCCATAAATACCAACCCACGAAGGGGCGTTTGCCCCGGTGCTTCCCCCATCCTTTCATGCTCATGCGGCTTTTGCCCCGCTTGCTTCCTTCACCCTTATGAATATTTCGCCAAACGTCTTTTCCTGGAAAATGGAAACCCTCCTGTCCTGCACAAGGTGCAGCAATGGCAGCAGGGTGGCAATCATCTCCACGGGCGTCCTCTCGTCAAGGAGCGAGGAGAACGTGGCAAGCCCCTCGCTGTCCTTCTCGCCCATTATCCTCCCATACACCTTTTCCATCCTTTCCTCGATGTTGAACTCGGGCAGCTGGATGTTTATCACTGCCGGAATCTCAATCTTGTGCGCCTTTTCCTCGCGCTTCTTCTGGTCGTCAAACACCTTTTCCATTGCCGAAAGGAGCTCGTCCAGCGTCACCATGCGCGTGGGCGGAATCCTTGCCTGGAGCTCAAGCACTGGTATTACCGAGGCTTCGGCATCCTCCTCCACATACACCTGGTCCTCCACCACCTGCACCTCCTCCTCAAAGCGGAGCGCCTGGGACTTGAAGCGCAGCAGTATCGCAGCTGCAAGTATGAGGTTCGCAGGCACGCGCAGGTCCAGCATCTCCATCTTCTTTATCTTCTCAAGGTAGCCGGTGGCAATCTCCACGATGTCGATGTTCCAGGGGTCGAGCTTTTTCGTCGCCACCAGGTCAAGCAGCATCTCGCGCCAGGTGGGAAGCGCCACTATTTTCTCAAGCTTCATGTCCTCCGGAAGCTCTGCCGTTGCCGCGCGCCTTTCCTCGGAGTCGTCTATTTCGGCGTCCTCGTCTTCGGCTGCCTTCTTTCGCTGATGCTTGCCTTTCCCGACACCGATTTGCGGCATCTCTTTTCTTTTCGCAATGGGCGCCTTCTTCTCTTCCTCCGGCTCGCCCTCTCCGAATTCTTCCCCTTCCCCCATCTCCGGGTCGTCCTTCCTGCCGCCCATGCTGGAATATCGGATATATGCCTTTTATACCCTCCACCCCGCAAATAGTGAAGTTAAAAAGCTATTCTCCTCAATACCGGACGGGTAATTCGCATGGCAAAGGAAAAATCAGTGGACGAAATGACGGATGACGCGGTGCGCGAGGGCGGCTACCTTGCCATGATCTATTTCGACCTACATGCCAGTGCGCCCGAGGCGGTGCAGAACCTGATGGTCGGCTTCATCGGCAAGCTCACGCGCGAGCCGGGCGTCATCTACGCGGTCGGCGAAATCGACAAGCCGATGGAAAAGGAGGGCATGTTCTCCACCTGGGCGGAAGTGAAGCTCCTGGCGCGCGATTTCGCCACCCTTGTCAGGATTTCATCGCAGTACTCGCCAATAGGCATCGAGATCCTCCGCCCTGACGAGGTGAAGATGACATTGGGCGAGGCGCAAAGCTCGCTTCTGGACGTCTCGCAGACAAGCCAGAACTTCACCAGGCTCATAATGGAGAAGATGCTTTCCGAGGGCGAGAAGAAGGATTATGCCAGGAAGATGGAGCAGCGCATGGAGCTTGGCAAGAAACTGTTCGAGAAAAAGAGGTAGGGGCTGGAAAATGGATGCTCACAAGGTAAAGTCTGGAATTCCCGGGCTTGACGCCATGCTGGGCGGCGGCTTTTCGAAAAACAGCGTCGTGGCAGTGGCGGGCGGCACAGGGAGCGGCAGGACCATATTCTGCTCGCAGTTCCTGGCATCGGGCGCGGTGGATTTTGACGAGCCCGGGCTGTTCCTCTCGCTTGACACCCCCAAAGAGTCGGTCTACTCCAATGTCGCCTCATTCGGCTGGGATATGATGGAGCTTGAGCGGGAGCAGAAGGTAGTGTTCATAGAATATCCCCAAAACGAGCTTTCCGCAATCGCCGAGCAGGAAGGCGCCATCCGCGACCTGGTACGGACGCTTGGCATAAAGCGCGTGGTGGTGGATTCCATTTCCCCCTATGCGCTTCTCTTTTCCACCCTTGAGGAGCGGAGGATGAACACCTTGCGGTTCGTCAACGCCGTGCGCGGCTGGAAGGTGACCGCGCTCATTTCCGCAGAGACGGTTCCCGCATCAGAGCAGGAGATACCGCACACCATCTCGGGCGTGGAGTCATTTGCAGACGGCTTCATCCATCTCTCATACCTCCGGGCGGCAGGAAGGCGCGAGCGCTCGGTGGAGATAGTGAAAATGCGCGGGGCAAGCCACAGGCACGACATCGTGCCTGCCTCAATAACCTCCCACGGGTTCATGGTGGGCGCGCCTTCTGCAAAAAAGCCGAGGAAGGAGAGCGTTCTTGATGAATAGCACTACAATCGACCCATGGGCGTCAGAGCAGCGGTTCGACATCTCAAAGCTCATCGAGGAGTTTGGCATGTCCGGCTTCGCGCCGTCCCTTGCCTCCCGCCTGCCAGGCTTCCTGCTTGCAAGAAGGGGCGGCATAATTGCGCACCGCGAGCTTGACCTGTGGCTCTCTGACGCCGAGAAGGGCAGGCCTGTCGCAGTGATGTCGGGCATAAAGCCATCATCCGAGTTCCACCTGGGCAGCAAGCTTACTGCGCAGGAACTCATCTACTACCAGAAGAAGTTCGGGGCAAAGGTGTTCTATGCGATTGCCGACCTGGAGGCGTTTGCGGACAATGGCCTCACGCTGGAACAGTCGCACGAAACCGCGGTGTCCAATGTCGCAGATTTGCTCGCGCTGGGGCTTGACGAGAAAAACGCGCACATCTACAAGCAGTCCGAGGAAAGGCGCGTGATGAATGCCGCTTTCATCTACTCAAAGCGCGCAACCCCTGCCATGCTCAACGCAATTTACGGCGAGAGGAACTACTCGCTTTACTTCTCCTCCCTCCTGCAGGTGGCTGACATATCCCTTCCCCAGCACAAGGACTTTGGGGGGGCAAAGCGGGTGCTCGTGCCAGTGGGCATAGACCAGGACCCGCACATACGCTTCTCGCGAGACATCGCCTTCAAGGAAAAGCTCCTTCTGCCCTGCGCCACCTACCACGTGACAATGCGCGGCCTGCGCGGGGAGACGAAAATGAGCAAGCGCGACCCTTCCTCCACCCTGTCGCTTTCGGACTCGCACGATGCTGCGAAGAAAAAGCTCATGAGCGCATTCACGGGCGGGCGCACAACCGCGGAAGAGCAAAAGAGGCTGGGCGGGGAAATCGAGAAAGACATTCTCTACGAACTTGCGCGCTTCCACTTCATTGGCGATGACACGCTCCTTGAGGAGATGAAGCAGGACATGACAACCGGCAGGCTTCTCACGGGCGAATACAAGCAGAAATGGATACCGCACATCCTCTCCTGGCTTGACGCGCACCAGAAAAAGAAGAAAGAGTGCGTGCCGCGCGCGAAAAAGATACTTGAGAAGGCGGAAAAGGAAGGCTAGCGCTGGCTATTTTTGAAAATAAAAAAGAAAGCAAAAAAGAAAAAACAAACGGCATCACTGCGCAGTGATGCCCTCGTACTTGACCTGGAAGAATAGCCTCTTGCTCATGAATGTGGTTGTTTCCCCAGGCATCGTCTTCTCGAAGTTGTCAATGCGGTACACCACCAGCTCGCGAAGCGAGTCTGGCTGCGTGCTTGGCACCAGGGCTGAGCCATAATCCCGGTTCTTCCAAAGCAATGACACCTTGTAGTCCTTGTCAGGGTCGGATGAGCTCACCATGTCGTAGCGCTTCCCATCCACGTATGTAATTTCCTCGCTGTAGACCGCAAGCTCCGCACTCTTCCTAGTCTGGTTGGTCGAATAAACGGTGCTGTAGACATGCATCTTGATAGTCTTGTTGCCAGAGCCCCAGAATGTGTCGGTAGTGCCGGGGTCAACCTGGACCTGCCCTATCATCTCTCCGTTTTGCAAAAGAATGTCGATTATTGCCGGGTGCTCGCCATTGCCGTTGACGTATGACGACACGTCATTCAGCCTCAGGTCAAAAGGCTGGCTTTGGAGCACCTGCCTGACCTTGAGCACACCGTAATTCTGTTCCTTGGCAAGCTTTACCTGCCCGCCATTTATTGCCGCGGTGGAGCTTGCAAGCTGCGCGGTGGGCGCAATAATATCTGATATCACCCACCGCATGCCATCCATGCCCTTCACGAACACGCGGTGCCTGTCCGTCCTGTTCAGGCCCTCCTTACAGGATGCCCAATCATCAGACCTAATCAGCGCGCCTGTGCATACTGGTATGCCATAGTCATTCCCTTCGAACTTCGCGCTGTAGGACATTGCGCTGTATTTGTTCACGTCAATGTCGCGGACGCCTGTGCTCGCGTCATAGGCAACGCCGTTTGGCATGCTTCCCACCCAGAACGACTGCCTCTCCACATAAGTGAAGCCTGGCGCCTTGGGGTCGCTAATCGCGAAATCTGCAAATGGCATGTATTCCCGCGAGCCAATCCTGTAAAGGTTCTTTGCAACCTGCTCGCCTGGCGCAACTGAGCGAAGCGGCGAAGTTATCGAGCCGCCTGTGTCAGGGTCGGAAAGCTGGGACGGCCAGATGTCCTCTGGCAGCGCATTCTGCCTGTTCGCAAGCGTCCTGTCAATGGTATCTGTAATCAGCGTGGAGAATGTGTGGTTCGATGCCCTGAAGCTCAAGCTCAATACGGGCGCCACGGATGAGAAGGCGAAGCTGGGCTTTGCAATCTGCTTTGCCACCAGCATGGACGCATCGGTTGTCCCTACCGAGAGCACCTTGGTGCCCCTTTGGGAAACGAATGTTGGCTCATAGGAAACGTATGCCGACGCGCCAAGCCCCCTGTAATAGGCTTGCTGTGTCGATTCGTCATTATACCTGAACCTGATGGTCTGGTAGCTGGAGTCCACAATAAACGGAACTGCTGTGTAGACCGGGTTGTTGCTGGTGGTCTCGAAGCGGCCAGCGTCCTCTGCAAGCACAATGTTGCCCTGCGCACCGGATAGCGTGGCGTCCTTGCTGAAGAACAGCCTGCCCTGCGCTGCCGCGTTATCGCCCGCAATGTCCAGCTTCACGCTGTTGGTGGTTGGAGCATTGCTTGCGTACGAAAAAGTGTTCCAGTTGTAGCAGTCCCTGCCTGCCACCTTGTAGAAAACGCGAGGAATGTAATCTGCCGCAGGCGTGCTCTGGTTCTGCGTTCCGTTCAGGCTGGTCGAGTTGTCGCCGGTCCTGCCTATCGGGTCAAAGAGCACCTTGCCAAACAGGTATTCTCCGGAGAGTCCATCGCCCATGCCTCCGAGCAGCTGCCCGCTGCCGGTCTTTATCTCGACGAGCTTGGCCGTGTATGACAAGTCCCCAGTCGACACTGCAGCGCATGCTACGTCTCCTTCCGCAATAGCCACGCGCCAAGTGTCTGCAGGAAGCGCACTGTATGTGATTGGCTCCACAGGGTAAACGCCTGCGAAGGCAAGCGACGCAGCGAGAAGCACGCCGAACAGGAAGCCGAACGCTTTCATTTATCCACCTCTTCTCTTATTTCCTCTCTTTGCAACTCTTTTCTTCTGTTGCAAAAGCTTTATAATCATGTGTTCTTTTGTCTGCCTATTGCGGGCAAGCACACATTTCTCTGCTCCATCCTTTATTTATATATCTTGGGCGGACCGTTTTGGTCCCATTGCAAAATCAGTACCTTATTCCCTTTCTCGCTTCAGAAACGCGCGGGACAAATGCGCACGCAACCGCAGCCTCTATCTGGTCGCGCCGGTGCATGATACCATCCGAGAACCAGCCAAGCGCGCCCTCCCTCCTGCCGATTTTGTCTTCGCCTGTAACTTCCTTCATCACCTTGGAAAGGTCGCTCCCGCGCTGCCGTATCTTTTTCGCAATCCACTCGGGCACCGCAAATCCCATGCCCGTTCCGTAGGTTTCGCGCGCGCCATCGTACACGCAGCAGATGGTGATGTCAACGTGAAGATGGGGCGCGAGCGTGAACAGTCCGCTTTCTATTCCCAGGGAATAATCGCATTTTCCTTTAGCCCTCCTCCATGCGGCATGCGCGCGGTTGGACGCGCCCACGAACGTCTCGGCATTGAAGGGGTGATGCGAAACGCGCGAGTCCTCCCTGTGCCCTGCCAGCCTGAATTTCCTGCCGAATGCGCGCGATAGCGCGCGGCTTGCGCCCGAGAGCTTTGTGGGGTTTTCAGTGCCTGCCTGCACGAGAAGGGGCGCAAGAAGCCTTCCCTTCAGGTCGCACTTCCCCCTGTAAATGTCAATGCACGATATTTTCCTCAGGCTTTGCCCATATGCCAAAGGGACGGTGATGATTTCAAGCCGCGGCTGCCCTTTCTGCTTGCGAAGGCGGTTTATTTTCTTCGCCGCATTCTCCGTTTCCTCGCTCACGATTATGGCGTCAGCATCCGCCCTGTCCGCAAAGCCTATGTCGTTTTCTATGGCGGCTATGGCCGCCCTGCCTGAAAGGCGGTGCCTTGCAAGCGCGCGCTTGAGGCCCGCAAGCCTTTTCGCATAGGGGAATGACGGGTATATCTTGTGCGCGCGAACGTACCTGTCCGAAGTAAGCCCCACGGTAACGTGCGAGAATTTCCTGCAGGCTGCAAGCAGCCGCTCGTGCCCGGCATGGACGTAGGTGAACGTGCCGCCCATTATGCAATGCCTTGCCATGATACCACTACCAGCTGTACTTCACTCCGAAAAGCTCGTATATGTAGCTCACCAGGAAGGTAAAGCCCACGAAGAACGGGAACAGCCAGAGCAGGCAGATGAGGGGCACAATGTGCTTCATCTTCGGCTTGGAGTTCGATATCTCAAAGCTCTTTATCAGGAAATACCCCCAAAGCGCAAGAGAGAAAACCCCGAGCACCCAGACCGACTGCACCACCATGGCGCCCGAGAGCAGCCATGAGGCCGTGGCGCTTGCCCCTGCGGAGAAATTGGCAAGGAAAGGCGAGAGCCAGTCGAACACGTTCCTGCTCGTGGTGATCAGCATCCACGCCATGAAAAGCGCGGCGAAAAAGCCGCTTCCGAGCGTGGTGGGCAGTATGAAGACCCCGAAGTCGCCGTACTTCGGATTGAAGAAAAGGTCGTTGTACTTCAGCACGTTCATCACGCCGCCGCGGTACCACCTCAGCCTCTGGCGCAGCAGCTTCCAGAACGTGGCCGGGACGTCCGTGTACACGACCGACTCGTGGCACGCGCGTATCTTGTAGCCGAGCTTCTGCATGCGAAGGGCGATTTCCATGTCCTCCGTGAGGTTGTGCTCGTCAAAGCCGCCAATCGACATGAGCGTGGATTTGCGGTAAAGCGCAGTGGGGCCCGGTATGACGTAGAGCGCGTCTATGCTTGCCACCGTCTTGAAGAAGAACCCGAACGAAAGCCAGTACTCTATCTCCTGTATCCTCTCAAGCAGGGTCTTGGGGTTGTGGACGCAGATGAACACCACCACTGCCGAGACCAGCCTGTCCTCGCAGAAGTGCTTTGCCGCCTTCTGGAGAGCGTCCTCCCTGGGGTAGCTGTCAGAGTCCACGCAGGCGAGTATCTCCCCGCTTGCGTGCTTCGTTGCAAAATTTATCGCCGCGGCCTTGCCGCAGTTCTTCCTGTTGCGCAAAAGCGTGATGCCCTCGGTCTTCTCCAGAAGCTCGTACGAGCCGTCAGTTGAGCCGTCGTCTATCACCAGTATGTCGAACTTCCCAGGGTATTTCATCCTCCTGCATGCGGCAATGCACTCGAATATGGTGCCTTTGGCATTGTAGGACGGTATCGCCACGGTGACGCTTGGGTATTCCTTGGGCTCGGGCACCTCCTTTTCATGGCTTGCCCCGTCCTTCCAGAGGAAAAGGTAGATGGAAAACACGTATATCGAAAGCACCGTGTATGCGATGAAGACGACCTGATTGGATATGAACATGGAGATGAGGAACACGGCGGCAACAAATGCCATGCCGAGCACGAGGAAATCCCGTCTTTGCTCTATTTTTATGGTTGAGCGCTTGTGTTCGCCATCCGCCGCAGCCACGCTTTCACCGCCAATTCCCCTATTTTATGTAAACCGACAGGTCGGATTCGCCCTGGAGCCCCCGCAGCACCACCCTGTCGTCCACCACGAGGGAAGGCGCATCGGCTATCCCGTGCCTCTCCACGAACGCGTTCACCACCGGGTTGTCCGTGTCTATGGGGAACGCAAAGACCCTCAGCATCGGGTAGTCCGCCCTCATGCCGTCCAGCACCCCGCCCTGCGCCCTGCAATTCGGGCAGTCGGGGGATATCCTGTAAAAGTAAAGCACCGTGGTGTAAGGGCTTGAGCCGCAGTATTTTTCCGCAGAGCGCATGTTGAGGTACAGCCCCGCGTTTGCAAGGTAATACTGGTCGCGGATGCGGTCGTAGTTCGCATCGAGCAGGTTGCCCTTCTCATAATACTGTATCCTCTGCGAAAGGGCGAACGCCTTGTCGGACTTAGCCTGCGCGCTCTTCTGGAGATAGGCGCAAAGCGCCTCGGAGCTGTTGTCCATCGTCTGCGCATAGAGGAAAAGGAGCCTCTCGGATTCCGACTGGAGCAGCAGGCCCTCCACGTCCCCCTTGAGCTCGTTCGCCCGCACAGCGTCTATCTGCGAGACCAGGAAAAAGCCGACGAGCGCAACCGACAGCGTAAGCAGGGCTGCTTTCAAATATACGTTTGCCATGGCTAAACCTTCGGGGCAAATGGTTAATAATGGTGGGCTTGGCCGCTCATGAGCCTCGGCCGCCCTTGCCCTCTTCCCACATCTTCCTGATGAGCGAGCGCAGCTCGTCGCGCTTCCTCTCGAAATCCGCCTCGTCCTTCTGCGAAAGCTTCACGCGCTCAACGAGCGCCGGGGGGGCTGCCTCGCCTGGTGCCATTTCGGGGGCATGCGCCGCGCCGCCTCCTGCGGGGCCGCCCGGCTCCCCTGGCTGGGACTCCATCTTGAGTATTTCCGACTCCTTGGCAAGCACCTTCACCTTCTCCTCCAAAAGCTCCTGCTCGTGGGAGAGCTCGCGCAGCAGGAAAGAGACCTTCTGTATCTCTTCCTTGGAATAGCTGCCTCCGGCCTGCGCGGCCTTGGCAGCCTCGAGCGCCGCGGCCTGCTCGGAGATTTTCCTGCCGATGTCCTTCTGCCGCGCCGCAAGCTCCTCGTTCGCCCTGCTCATCTCCTCGGAGATCTCCACATACTCGTCCACAAGCGACTGCGAACCGCCGGCATCGTCGTATTTCCTGAGCACGCCCTCTATCTTCGACGACTGCTTCCTTATGAGCGAAACCGAGTCTGACAGGTGGTCCTGCACCGCCTTCTTCTGCTTTTTCGCCTCCTCCGCCATCCTCCGGATCTCCGCGATTTTTTTCTTGGAGGCGGAAAGCGAATTCTCGCCCTCGGAAAGCTCGCCAAGCCTTTTTTCCATGCCTGCCACCTTGGCGTCAAGCGCATGCTGCTCCTCGAGCACGGCCTCCACTGCCTCTGCAAGCTCCTGCTTCTGCGCGGACGCGCCCTCTATCTCGCCTTTCAGCTCCTCAAGCGCATTGGAGTTCCTGCCCTCCTCTATCTGCTTCTGCAGGTCGTCCACGCGCGTCTCGAAAGCCTCGAAGAACATCTCCGTGTCAGAGAGCTGCGACTGCAGCGTCTCCTCGAATTTCCTAAGCACGGCAAGCTCGCTTTTCAGGTCCGCTGCCGCTGAGCGCTCCGCATCCCCGGCGCCCCCCTTTTCCCCTGCCCTCTGCCCTGCTGCGACCGCCTTTTTCCTCAGCGCCTCGAGCCTTGCAGATGTCGCCTTTATCTTGCCTGCATACGCCTCCTGGAGGCTGGAAAGCTCGCGCTTGAGCGACTCCACCTCGGACGCCGACATCGGCCTGGTGGTGAGGTTGGCAATCTCCTCCTGCATTGCGGACAGGCTTTTGCCCCCCTCCTCCACC
>JBAZTI010000047.1:0-9754 GCA_041662045.1 Candidatus Micrarchaeia archaeon
ATGCCGTGCGGGCGTATGAAAGTGCGCGCGGGCAGGCCGACCCTGCCAATTGCTTTGCAAAAGGGAGGCGCAAGAATCGCCCTGCAGCCGACGAGTTCTTCACATTCGGCATGAGCCTGTTTGCCGCCCTGATGCTTGGCAAGTGGATGGATGACATAAACGCCCAGCCCAACGTTTTCCACCGATCATTCCTTCCGAAGCTTTATTCCGCGCCCAATGATTTTTCATTCGACTTGTATGCCTATTACAAGGCTCAGGAAGCCGGCATGGGAATATTGCGCATCCCTGTTGATTTCTCAAGGCGCGCGCACGGGGCTTCCCACTGGAATACAGGGGCGCTTGGCAAGTGGAAGTTCATAAAAAGGACCGCGCAATTCACGCTTGAGCTTCGGAAGAGGATAAACCAGGAGAAGCGAAAAGAGCAAGCCAAAAAAGCGCCTATTCCTGGAAAAATGGCAAGGGAGGGGAAGCGATGCTGAGGATAATCCACAGGATAAACACTTTGCAGGAGCTGTCCAAAGTCCCCAAGGACTGCGGGGTGGAAGTCGACATCAGAAACATCGGCAGCCGGCTTGTCCTGAACCACGAGCCATACGGCGATGGCGAGGAATTAGGCGCGTATTGCAACAAGTTCGACCATCCCTTCATGATCGCCAACGTGAAAACCGAAGGGATAGAGGAGGACGTCATTTCCATGCTCGAGAAAAACGGGATAGAGAACTTTTTCCTCCTGGACCTGGCGTTCCCGTCCATAGTGAAGCTTTCGCGCGCAGGTGAGCACAGGCTCTCGGTCCGCTTTTCAGAATACGAGCCTATAGAATCCGCCCTTGCTGCAAAAGGCATGGCCGACTGGGTGTGGGTGGACACATTCACGCGCCTTCCGCTTGATGCCGCATCCAATGCAAAGCTGAGGCTCGCAGGCTTTCGGGCGTGCCTTGTCTGCCCGGAACGCTGGGGCAGGCCTTCGGACATTGCCAAATACAGATCGCGAATGGAAAAGGAGGGCACAACGCCAGATGCGGTGATGACCTCCCTTGCCCATGCGCCAGAATGGGGGTAAGCGCGCTGGGGCGCTGGCAGATTTTTAAGAGTTCATATGGATAGTGGTGGCATGGCGTTGGTTTTTTTAGCAGTCCTTCTCATCTGCCTTGCCTACGCAACACTTTTCATCCTTGGCGGAAGGGCCGCGCTGAGCCTCCACAAAGGCTTCGAGGAGCTGCCTGCAAATGCCAACCACGGCCTTTCATTCTTTTTCGGAATGGCTATGTTCATCTTTTTCTTTGTGCTGGCAGGCACTGCGGCTTCATCTGCGAAAATTTCGCTTCTCATCTCCACGGCTTTGCTGCTTGGGATAGCCGCGCTCGGGAGAAAGAGATGGGCCGCCCCCAACACGGGGAGCCTGAAAGGGGTTTTCGGCCAGTTTGCCATCGCCTTCCTGCTCTCCGCAGCTTCGCTTCTGCTCATCTGGCTCCCTTCCCTCAACACTCCTGACGGGCAGATACGCTACAACCACGACCTGTTCGGCTCGGCAAACAGCGGAAGGTATGCAAACATCGCAAATTTCGTTTCCCTCCAGGACCGCATCCCGATAGTGAACCAGAATTTCGGCCAGTCCCTGCTGGCGTCCATCCCACTGCTGCTCGGGCAGGATGCGCCATACCTGGCGCTTTTCCTGTGGCTCTGCCTAAGCGTCACGTTTTCCCTTCTCATACTCTACGGGCTCTTCAGGCATTTCAAGCTTCCCAAAACATATGCGCTGCTTGCGGTGCTTGCAGTGGTGCTTGGCAATTCCGCGCTTTCCCTGACGCATGTGCTCACCATCGACTCGGGCTCGCCCCTCATCTACAACGGCTATACCGACTCCATATTCTCGCTCTGGACATTCCTGATATTCCTGGTTTGGGCCATAGGCCTGGCAAAACGCCCCCACGCAAGCAAAGCTTCCGTGCTTGCCATCCCGATTGTCCTGGGCTTTGCATGGAACCTGACCTCCGGGCAAAACATTTTCTTTGCCGCATTTGTCATCATCTATGCCGCCTTCCAGCTTTTCCTTGCAAAAAAAAGCATCGCATTCCCGCTGCTTGCCCTTGCCCTCTTCATCATGTGCGCAATGGCCGGCGCCACGCGTGGGGGCATGTTCTTCCCCAAATCCCTTGACAGCCTTCGAGCCGAGATTGCCGGCTCATACGCGCCAAATTCCAACCTGACCGTGCAGTACAGGCCCGGCATGATATACTTCTTCTCCGGGCCATACAACACCTGGACTGGCTCCGACATCCTGACCAAATACTTTTCCCAAAACCTGTCAGACTCCGAGATGGAGGCAAAGATAAGCGCCAAGCGTTCCGAGCTGTCCATAGGCTACGGGCCTTTCAAGCCAGCCGCCCTTTTCGCCCTCAAGCTGCAATATTATCTCTTTTACCATGAAACGCTCCTGCTTGACGCGCTGCGGGCCTTCTTCTTCCCAATCGTAGGGATATTTTCAGCCGTGTTCCTGGCGAATTTTAGGAAAAGCAGGCAAGACGCCGATTCGCCCGGCATGGGGCTGTTTTCAGGCCTTGCAAACTATTTGCTTATAGTGCTGGCATTAGGGGTGTTCATTGCCTTTTCAATTGCCATAGGGGGCTTCAAGGCAGAGTTCACAAGGTTCCTGATAATCCCCTACTGGCTCGGGCTGGTATTGCTCATGGCATCGCTATAGCAATTCACCGGCAAGTGGGGGCCAAAGCGCCTGCTTCTGGCCTGGCTGGCAATCACGCTCATAATGGCTGCCGGGCCCGCGTTCAACCTGGGAATCAACATTGCCAAGAACCTTGCGATAAGCTCGCATGGCGTTGATTTTGCCCAGAGGGTGGTTGACCTGGCTACCATGAACTGGCGGCTGACAACAGACCTTACCATCCCAGCGAGCCCATGAAAAGCCCGAAGCTTCCTCTTCCGCCTGGGCTGCCAAGCCATTATCGGGCGCCAATCTCGCCCAAAAAAGCCCCTGAAACCTTTTCCAAATTGGCAGGCGTCGGGGGGAACGGGAACTTCTTCTTTGTTTCCTGCCATGAAGCAAGCGAAAGCGCTGCCTGCAAAAGCCTTATTGGCAAGAGCAAGGCGGCGATTGCGATTCCGAATGCAAGCCTTGGCCTGGAAATCGCCATGCGGAAGCCCTCACCTGCAATTCTCAGCCGCCCGAAAAACACGAGCCATACCAGGGAAAGCGGCATGAACAGCGCGCCTTGCGCCCATGCAGGCTGGAATGCAGCATCTTCAGATGGCGCCTCCGCAAAAAATTTTGGCTTGCCAGAATTCCCCCAGGACCTGCCTTCCATCTTGTGCGCCCCTGCCACCAGCTCGCGAAGCGAGGCTTCCCCAAATGCGTCTGAGAGGAAGGAATAGTAGCTGTACCATGCAAGATAAAGGAAATAAGAGGATTTTGAGTATTGCGAAGAGAAAAGCATCCCCCTCATCAGCCCTGCGACATATGGGTAGAACTTCCTGCCATCCGCCATCTTGTGGTAAATTGTCCTGCCAGCCCTTGGGTGGGCAACGCTTCCCTGCTTGTAGACAAAAAGCTTTCTGCAAGACGAAAGCCTTCTTGAAAACTCCCAATCCTCCCCTCCCCGAAGGGTATACGGGATGGCAAAGCCGGCAGCGTCTAGCGCTTCCCGCGGCAAAACGCCCCACTGGTTTATCACAAAATACTCCCCGCCATCCGCCTTTCCGCCAGGCGCGCGCGAAATTGGCACGACCGCGCACTTCCTTTCCCCTGCCATGCGCACCATGCTGTCAAAAGTTTTCTTTGAATCCAAAAAAGCATCCAAATCCGCCAGCACCACTGTTTCATAGCCAAGGCTGTGGCAAAGCGCCTGGCCTGCGAAAAAGCAGCCCGACGTGCCAATGGGCGCCTTTTCAAGGCAGCGAAGCTCGGAAAGCCCGGTCCTGGGGCAGTCCATCCCCTTGCGGAAAATGAATACAAAATCAGCCTGCCCCTCGATTCCCAGCCTTTTCACATGCGCCACGAAATCGCGAAGCTGCCCCCCGTCCCCAACAGGGCTGAATACCGCAACCCTGCGCTGCCCTGCCTGCCTGAAGTCTGAAAAGCCGTCCAGGAGCCCGAATCCATCGAATTTCATGCCTTCCCCCTTTCCCATTCCGCTATGAAAGCCCGCACTGCCTCCTCGGATGGCATAACCTCTGTTTCGCGCTCAAGCTTTTGCGTCGATATGCCAAAAAGCGCGGTTTCCTTTCCCGAAGAGGACAGCTTCACGCCCGCCATCCCTGCGAACCTTGAAAGCTCAAGCGCGCCCCTGCCAGCCACATTGTAAGTCTCGCCCCACTTTCCCTTCCTGCAAAGCAGCATTGCAATGCGCGCCACCTCGCGCGTGTCCATGAAATGCAGGAGCGACTTTTCAGACAAGTACAGCTTGCCGTCGTGCAATATATCATATGCCGGCCCCTTTTTCATGCCAGGGCCCACCATGCCTGCAAGCCGAAGAATCAGGAACGACTTGTGCCTGCGGGCAGCCTGCTCGCCTGCATACTTTGACTTCCCGTAATTGGAAAGGCGCGAAGGGTCTATCCCAGAGTCCTCCTGCGTCGTCTCATTCCGGGACTTGTCGTTGTAAACTTCCACAGTGGACAGGTGGACATAGTGCTTGGATGGAAAATCCCCCAGCGCATGCTGCGTGGCAACCACGTTCATCTCAAAGTCCTTTTCAGGCTCTGTTTCTGCCAGCCGCTTGCTTGAGTTCCCATTGGCGTTTATCAGGATGTCAAAAGCGCTTCCCTTCAGCCCGCCATAGTTCTCCCTGCCTATCCCGGTAACCTCGAATTTCCCGCCCTCCTGGAAAACCTCGTAAAAAGCAGAGCCCACAAAGCCCCTATAGCCGATTATCCCTACCTTGACTGCCATGGCACCACTACTCGCAGTAGAAATCTTCCTCGAAATGCTTGTTCAGCCTGATGTCATAATCGCTTCTTATGGACTTCACCACTTCGGGCAGGCGCGTCTTGTCCGTTGGCTTGTGGTATGCGGAAAAGGACAGCACAGGCTTCCATTTCCTTATCGTTTCCCTCGCCCCCAAAAGGACGTTTTCCTCATAGCCTTCCACGTCCATCTTTATGAACCCTGCCTCCCTGCCGGCCAGGTATTCGTCAAGGCTTATTATCTCACCTGCTCCTTTTCGCCCTGCCTGGCTTCCGCCCTGCCAATCGCAGCGTCTTCCCCCAAAGCCAGATATTCTACAAGCCGTTTTTCCCCCAGCCCCTTTTTGTCAGGTATTATGAGCCCCTCCATCCCATTCTCGGATATGCTCTTTTTCAAAACATCAAACGTGTGCGACATCGGCTCAAACGCATATACTGCCTTGGGGCTGAAAAAGGCGCAAAAAAAGGAAAAATCCCCGATGTTCGCCCCGACGTCCACCACTACCTTGCCTTCAATGTTTTTCCGGCTTACATCGTACTGGTTCATCACGAACGTCTGGTAAAGAAGGCCGAATGTCCGGGCAACGCACGGGAGCGTGACTTCCCTTCCCAAAAACCGTATCCTGACTTCAGTTATTCCCTCCAGCCTGCTGAACAAAAGCTCCCGCTCGCGGTTCACTTCCATCCCGAGGGCCTTCTTTGCGGCAATTGCCGCAAATATTGCAAGGGGAACCGGGTCCTTCTTCCTGGCGCCCTCCTTTGCAATGAACGGGAGGGAGCTTTTCACATTCCAAAACAGGTTGACCAAAAAGCCGAACTCTTCCTCGTTTTTGATGGTTCTCCAAACGCCGCCCGGGCCGCAGACGTCAAATTCAATGCTCTCCCCTCCCCTTGTTTTCAAAAAATCACGTTCGCCGCCTACAGGCGCGCCTTTGCCTGGTTCTTCACAAACCAATCGTAGGTCTTCTTTATGCCCTCCTTCAGCCCAACCTTGGGCTCAAAGCCAAGCACGCTTCTCATGCGCGAGACGTCGAACACCTTCACCAGGTGCCCGTCCGGCTTGCTGCTGTCCCACACTATCCCGCCCTCGTACCCAACCGCTTCCGCAACAGCCTCCACAGTTTCCTTGATGCTCACGCCAATCCCTGAAGAGACATTTATGGGCAGCTCCTCGTGATGGCGCTCAAGCGCGAGCACGAACGATTCGGCAACGTCATCCACGTACACAAAGTCGCGGACAGGCTTGCCGCTCCCCCACGCCACGAACTGCTTGTCGCCACGCTCTTTCGCAAAATGGAAGCGGCGTATCAGGCCAGGTATCACGTGCGAGTTCTTTTCAGAGAAGTTGTCATAAGGCCCGTATGCGTTCCCCGGCATGAGCGATACCCAATCCAGCCCGTGCTGCCTCCTGTAGGCAACAAGCTGGAGGTGGTTTGCCGCCTTCCCCAGCGAATAGAACATGGCATTCTCATCCGGCAATCCGCCTTCCCTGAAAAGGTATTCCTCCTTTATGGGGTTCGGCGCATTCTTTCCAAACGAGCAGCCGCAGAAAGAATAGATGAGGCGCTTGATGCCGGCCCGGCGCGCCTCCTCGAGGAAAATGGTGTTCATGCCCATGTTCTGGTAGATGAACTCGCCCGGGTATGCCCTGTTCGCCATGATGCCGCCCACGCGGGCTGCAAGGTGGATGACTGCGTCTGGCGTCACTTCTCGGAAAAGGGCGCGCGTGTCCTTCTGCTCGGCTAAGTCGAACTCTGCCCTGGTTGGGGCAACCACCTCGTGCCCGGCAAGCTTGAGCTTGGGCGCAAGGCTGCTCCCTATGAAGCCTGATGCGCCCGTGACCAGAATCCTCATGCCAATCCCCCTGCCTGAGTTTCCCCTTCCTTCTTCTTGCTTGCGTACAGGATCATCGCATTCGGGCTGAAAATATCGTTGTTCCTCGTGATGCGGCAGGCGTACCCCAGCTTTTCGAGGCGCTCCATGATGTTTCCCGTCCCCTTATGCAGCTCCATGATGATTTCCGAAAAGAGCGATATTTCGCCATCGCTTGAATTTTCGAACAGTGGGTATTCGCCGCCCTCTATGTCCAGCTTCAATATGTCCCCTGCCCCCGCCCTTACCTGGCCAAGCCGCTCCACCCTTCCGACCACAATGGCAGCCTGCATGGAATTGGACGCCAGGTTGCGCTTCGCCATCTCCACTCTCCCCTCATCTGCCTCGTAGATTATGACTTCCTTTGCCCCCCGCTGCAGGAAATACATGGCACTGTCGCCAATCGACCCGCCGATGTCATGGACTGTTTTCCCATCGACGGAAAGCCACCTGTATGCCTGTTCCCCAAACACTTCCCAGGCGTCCTCTGCCCCGCCTTCAATCACGATTTCCCTGCCTCCCATCCTTACAATGGCGGTCGACCCCCGCACGCGTATCCCATAGCGCAAATTCCTGGCTATCTGCAAAAACGGCTTCAAAATCCCCATGCCAGCCCTCCTGCCTGTTATGCATCAATAATTCTTGAACCTGTAGTCCCGAAATGCCTCGTACCCCCTTGCCAGCTCGTCAATGCCCGCCTCAAGCGTGTGGTTGAAGGAAAAGCCGGTGGAGAGCATGCGCGCGTTCGACACCACGTAGTTCCTCTTGTCAGGGTCGCTCCCTATCTCTGCATAGAATATGTTCAGCGCAGGCACGCGCTTCTTGATGAGCTGGCAAAGCTCGTCCTTGGATATGTTGTAGTCCGGGTGCCCAAGGTTATACGTCTTGTTTTTCATCTTCTCCCAGTTCGCCATTGCCCACAAAAATGCGCGCGCAGCGTCCCGCACATGCAGGAAATTGCGCTTGAATTTCCGCTCGAAGAGTATTATCGACTTTTCCTTCACCGCCTTGCAGACAAAATCATTCACCAGCAAATCCGTCCTCATGCGGGGGGAAAAGCCGAAAAGCGTGGCAAGGCGGAAGCAGATGGAATCGCCTGCGGCGGCAACCGCCTTTTCGGCAGCCACCTTGCTTTTCCCGTATGTGGAAACAGGGTTGAGGGGCGAGTCCTCGGTGCACTCGCTCTTCCCGTCCGTGATGCCATATCCTGAGTTGGTGGTGGGGAACACCACCCTTGCCCCTTTCTTGCGGTGCTTCAGGAGCATCTCGATGGACCCCTGGTTTATCAGCCAGGTTATCTCTGGCTTCTGCTCGGAGACCGGGAAGCCCACCACTGCTGCAAGGGGGAAGATGTAGTCATATTTTCCCTCTGACAGGAGCTTTTCCATGAATTTTTCGCTTGTCACGTCGCCGAACACGAACCTGAGCCTGCCATTGTGGAACAGGTTGAAAAGGGTGTTCTGGGAATATGCCAGGTTGTCCACCACCGTGACGTCAAAGCCCCTGCCCACCAGCATCTCGACAAGCACAGAGCCGAGGTAGCCCGAGCCTCCGGTGACAAGCACGCGCGTGCGCGGCGCCATGGATGAAAGCTTGGCCTCGGTTTCGTCTGGAAAGTCCCGGATCATCGCATTCCCCCCGGCTTATTTCCATCATGAACCTATAAAAAGACTCTTTTCCCTATCGTCTGCATGGACAATGTCGCAATCAAGGCGCGCGCGCCCTCGCGCATAGGCATAGGCGGAGGGGGGAGCGACCTTCCATCGTTTTTCGAATTCCACCGCGGCGCAGTGCTCAATGTGGCAATCAACCTCTACTCCTACACCAAGATGACGCCCAACGGCGCAGGGCACACGCACATCGTGTCCCATGACTGGAACATCGTGCGCGACATCGACAGCACCGAGCTTGAGTTTGAAAAGAATACAACCACCAACGTGGACGTGATAAAGGCGGCGATGGAGACTGCCGGGCTGTCTCCGAAGGCAGGCTACGAGCTTGTGGTCCATTCCATGGCGCCGAAAAACTCCGGGCTTGCAGGCTCGTCCGCCCTGCTGGTTTCCCTGCTTGCGGCAATGTCGAATGCCTCGGGCAAGCCCATGATGGACAGGCACAGCTTCGCCAAGCTCGCCTACCTTGCCGAGCGGGTGATGCTGCGCAGGCCAGGGGGCTACCAGGACCAGTATGCCGCGGTGTTCGGAGGCTTCAATTTCATCGAGTTCAAGAAAGACGGCATAAGCGCCTACCCGCTGAGGCTTGAGGAGGACCTGGCCGCCGAGTGGCACTCCTCCATGATGCTCTTTGAAACGCCATTCCCAAGGATGCAGCTTGCGCACGACATCGAGCGGAGGAAGGAGGACGACGTGCGAAGCGGCGGGGAGAGTGTGGAATACCTCAAGAAAATACGCGACTACTCATACGGCATGCGCGATGCGCTCATCAGCGGCGACACCAAGACAATGGGCGAGTTATTGCACCTGTCCTGGCTTGAGAAAAAGCGCCTGCCAGGCGTTTCCTTCCCTGAGATAGAGAAGCTTTATGCAGTGGCAAAGGAGAACGGGGCATACGGCGGCAAGCTCTCGGGCGCAGGCGGCGGAGGCTTCCTGTTCCTGATATCCGACATGGCCGACCGCAAGCGCATCATGAATGCAATGGAGAAGAACGGGGCAAGGCTTGTGAATTTCGACTTTGACTTCGAGGGGATGGTTTCGTGGAGGACGGCATACTGAAAAAACGGGCGTCAGAGCACATCGATGTGGCTCAAAAACTCCTTTCCGACAGCCATCTTTCGGCTTCCTCCGCGAAGCTTGCGGCAAAAATCGCATCCTGCTTCAAGTCTGGCGGCAAGCTCCTCGTGTTCGGCAACGGGGGCTCGGCTGCGGACGCGCAGCACATGGCGGCGGAGTTCGGGGGCAGGTACATGAAAGAAAGGCGCGCCCTCCCTGCAAGCGCACTTACCGCAAAC
>JBAZTI010000048.1:0-9401 GCA_041662045.1 Candidatus Micrarchaeia archaeon
AGTCCACTGCGAATGCAGACCAGGCGGACAGCGACGGCGACGGCTTCGGCAACGTGTGCGACAACTGCCCTTCAAACGCGAATCTTGACCAGGCGGACAGCGATGCAGACGGCGTAGGCAATGTCTGCGACAACTGCGTGTTCGTTTCCAACCCCCTGCAGGAAGATGTTGACAATGACGGGGTTGGCGATGCGTGCGACGCTGCCGATCCATACTGCGGCGACGGGGCCCTCAACCAGCCAGGCGAAGCATGTGACGACGGCAACATGGTGTCCGGCGACGGATGCGCGGCTGGCACGTGCACTGTCGAGGAAGGCTATTCATGCGCTGGCGAGCCTTCAGTATGCACTCTTCTGTGCGGCAACGGAATGGTCGACTCCGGCGAGGCATGCGATGGTGGTTCGGCAGCCTGCACCGCGACAGGAGGCTATTCTGGTACACAATCCTGCAACGGGCTATGCACAGGGTATGGCGCCTGCACCACCGCACTCTACTGCGGGGATAACATAATCAACGGGCTTGAGATCTGCGACGGAACCGCAGTCACAGCGGGGTCTTCCTGCTCGGCTGACTGCATGTCTGAAACGCTGATGCCTGTCTGCGGCAACGGAATAATCGAGGCAGGCGAGGCATGCGACGACTCCGGCACTTCCAACGGCGATGGCTGCTCGGCGGCTTGCGCTGTCGAGGGCGGCTACACCTGCGCTGGCGAGCCTTCAGTCTGCACTTTGCTTGCCACGCCATCCACTGTGTCGCGCAGCTTCTCCACATCCACGCCTGACGCCTGCTCAAGCATCACAGTCACCCTTGACGTGTTCGTGAACTCCACGGACAAGGTCTATGCAATAGATGAAATGCCCCCTGCCGGCTGGGCGATAACCGACCCAGGCTCAGGGGACGATGAAAGCACCGCTGGGCACATCTACTGGGTGAGCGGCTGGGGCGCCACTAACACGAGCCTCCAATACGCCATTTCAGTCCCGTGCGACGCTTCCGGAACCTACGGGTTCTCCGGCACATACGGCTTTGCAAACATAAACGGGACCACCTCCAGCGACGTCCCGATAGGCGGGGCGACGAGCGTGGACGTGACTGCCTATGTGGGCGAGCCCTTCTGCGGCGACGGCGCAATAAACGCCGAAGGCGAAACCTGCGACGACGGCAACGCGGCAAGCGAGGACGGCTGCTCAGCAACATGCACCGTAGAGGAAGGCTGGGAATGCGCTGGCGAGCCTTCAGCATGCAGCCCAATTCCCGAGGTAGCCGCATCCACTGTGACGCGCAGCTTCTCGGATGCAACGCCCCTGCAATGCTCAAGCCTGGCTGTCTCCCTGGGCGTGTTTGTCAATGGCACGGACACTCTCTATTCAATCGACGAAATGCCTCCTGCGGGCTGGACGATAACTGACTCCGGCACAGGCGACACTTCCGAGGCAGGCCACATCAAGTGGCTGGTGCTTTCCGGCGCAGCCAACACCACTTACCAATACGTGGTTTCAGTCCCGTGCAATGCTTCCGGCACCTATGCATTCTCCGGGGCATACGGCTTTGACGACGCGGTGGTGCACCCGATAGGCGGGCTGTCCAGTGTGTACGTCGTTGACAGCGTCGCGCCCCTGGTGGACGCGATGGAGCCTGCCAACGGAAGCTCCACTGGCGATTCCACGCCCCTGTTCGGCTGGAACGCAACCGACAACCAGGGCTCGGCAATGGACTGCACGCTGTACATTGACGGCTCCGCAGTGCTTTCCGGCATTGTCTCGGAAAGCGGGGTGTACCGCGTTACAGAGCCCCCGGCGGGCATCGCGGCAGGCAGCCACACATGGTACATGAGCTGCACTGACAGCGACGGCAACTCCGGCGCGTCTGGCGTCATGGGCATCACGATAACCGGCGCCGCAGCCCCGCCGCCCAATGGCGGAGGCGGCAACAGCGGAGGCGGCTCAACCTACATACCTGCAACACAAGCCGCGACGGAAGAGGTCCAGGTGGTGGAAGAAATCCCGGCACCGGTGATCCCTGTTCCGCAGGAGAGCGAGCCTGAGCAGGCGCCTGAAACCGCCACTCCTGTAGCCGCGGAAACGCGCCCGGCCGCGCCAGCGCCGCTGCCTGAGCCGCAGGAGCAGCCTGCTCCGCTGGCATCTGCAGCGCTGTTCGGGCTTGACACCGGGCTCCTGGTGCCCCTGGCAATGCTGCTGCTCATCGCGCTCTTGCTTATCTTGCTGATAATCGCATTGCACAAGAAATGCAAGAAATGCGGCGCGAACAACTGGCCATGGGCTAAGGCGTGCTCAAAGTGCACCGCGCAGCTCTGAGTAAGCGCGCATCCTTTTCTTTATTTTTTCTTTGCCTGCCTTAGCGCGCGCTTCTTTTCCTTCTGCCTAGCTTTCGCTCAGTCTTTTCCCATTTGCCCGTGGCGGGCGCTTTTCCCGCCCAGCTTGCGCTCTGCTTTTTGTTTTTTCCCCTTGCCCGGCTGGCGCTCTTCCTTGCTTTCTTTCTTCTTCAGGGCGCGCCTCACTTCACGACCGTGCCGCCGTGCTGCCTGCCGTCTATCGCCTTCCTCACGTCAAGCAGGTTCTTGCCGTGCACGAAGTGCGCCTCTATCCTTGAGCGCGCGATGAGCTTGCAGGCAAGGAAATCGAATACGAAGTGCGTGCCCGCTGTCCTCATGTCGTTCTTCCCGGCAAGGTCGATGAGCTGCGCATAGGGCATGCGGCTGAATTTTTTCGCGTTGTGGTTCCTCACAGGGTTGTCGCTGTATATCCCGTCGATGTTTGACAGGTTCAATATGCGCTTTGCCCCGAGGCACTCAGCCAGGAGCACGGCGTCCGAGTCGGTTGTTATCCCGGGGATGGTGCCCCCCATCACAACGAACTTGTGCCTTGATGCCTGCCTGCGCGCGTCCTCGAACGTTTCGCACACTTTTGCGTTGACGTTCTTCTTTATTGCATCAATCACGAACTGCGCGTTCTTCTTAGTCGCCTTTATGGCGGCCTCGTCTGCCTGAAATTCGCTCCCGCCCTTCTTGCGCACCGCATCCGCCCACTGCCGCGCGAGCCTGCCGCCCCCGACAACTATGCCGAAGCGGTACTTCATGCCTGAAAGCAGGCGCACCAGGGAAGAAACGTACTGCGCATCCGGCGTGCCGGGGTTGACAAGCGAGCCGCCAAGGGAAAGTATCACGGTTTGCATGATGCGGTTTTGCATGGCAGATTTTTAAAGGGTGTTTGCCCCATGTTAGGCATGGCACAAAAAAAGCTTTCCTCCCAGATTTCATCCATAACAGCCGAGCTCAAACGCCGCGAGGCCGAGCAGGACCGGATACTTTCCTCCACGCGCGAGATAATCCGCCACTGCGCGGTCGGGATCAAGCTGCTGCACTCGGGCAAGGTGGCTGAAGCGAAAAAGGAAATAGCCTCGGCGCAGAAAAAGGTGGCGCCTTTTTCAAAAACTGAAAAGTTCTCCTATCTCCTTGAGCAGGTGTGGCAGGAAATCGCGGAGGCGCGGCTTTTCCTTGCGGCGGTCGAGAAAAAGGAGCTGCCCTCCTATGCCGAGCTTTCCATGCCTTTCGAGCCCTATCTCCTGGGGCTTTGCGACCTCATTGGGGAGCTGCGCAGGCAGATGCTGGAATGCCTCAAATCTGGCAACAAGCGGGAGGCTGCGCGCTATTTCGACATGATGAGCGCAATCTACGACGAGCTTTCGCCAATACGCTTCTCAAACTCGCTGCTGCCGAACTTTCGGAAAAAGCAGGATGTTGCGCGCTCCCAGGTGGAGCAGGCACGCTCCGAGCTTGTGCGTGCGACTTCCAGGTGAGGCTCTGGCCATGGCAAGGGAAAACATCTTTCTTGGAGCTTTGGACGGGGACGAGGCCCCCAAGGGGGAGTCGGCGGAAAGCAAGCTTGCCATCCTGAAGCGGTACACGCAGGGCGTGAGCCCGGACAGGATTGTGGATGGGAAGGCGGTGCCGGACAGGTCATTTGCGCAAAGGCAGGCCATCCTTGCGTCATGGCTCAGGAAATTCAAGGGCAATGAGCAGGCTGCGCAGTTCCTCAAGAACATGGGGGAAGGCCTCAGGCAGCTCCCGCGGCCTGGCGGGCAGGGCATAGAGATGATTGTAATACACTACACTGCGACCAAGACAAAAACGCCCGCCCTCAACACATTCGAAAGCGCCACGGCAACCGACCCGAAAACCGGGGGGAAAACCATAAACGTGGGGGCGCATTTCCTGATAGACGAGAACGGGAAAATCCTCCAGCTTGCGCCAATCGAGCAGATAGTGATGCACGCAAAATGCTTCAACCTCCAGTCCATAGGGGTGGAAATCGCGGCAAGAAGCCCGGGCGAGATAACGCAGGCGCAGCTCGACTCTGTGGTCGCGCTTTGCGAGGATTTGATGCGCAAATGCCCGCAGATAAAGTACATTGCCGGGCATCACGAGCTTACCGACAAGTCAAAGCCTTATGCGAAATTCTACGCCCGCTCTGGCGGCGGGGGCTACCCTGAGGGAAAGGTGGACCCTGGCGATGATGTGATGGAGCGGATAAGGGTGAAGCTTAGGGGCAGCGGATTCGTGCCAATAACCCGGCTAAGCCCCATTCCCGCGCATTCCGTCGAGGCCTGCAGGTAGCCGCGCTGCGCCCATGCACGAGTTTTATAAGCACTTCTTTGCACAAAGGCTTCAACAGGTGCGGATGATGACGGACGAAAATGGCATATCATGCGTTTCGCTCCCAGCCAGCATCATCCCCGGCCTTATTCTTATCGGCTAGTTATTGGCACCCGTGGCTTGGCAAGTGCGGGCGCCTCTGGAAAAATTTTTGCAAGCGTTAGCCCTTTTGCAAGTAAAATAAAAATCAATCGAGGTGTCAATATGAATTCAGGATCCGCAGTTGTTGTGAAAAAAAATGCCGGGAAAAAGCCGTTTGAGGAGCGGTGGAGTTCACTCTCCCGAGAAGCCCAGGAAAGGCTTTACAGCAGGGGGTCAAAGATGCTCCTCCCTGAGAATTACCCCAAAATGACCGTGGAGCAGGGCAAGGAGCTGCAATTCATGCGCGACAACATGAAACAAAGAGCAAACGGCAAGGCGCATCCCATGGTCGAGCAGGTCATGACCTGCTGACAGGCCGCCCGCGGCATTTTTCCCTTTTTTGTTTTTTCACACCGCCTCGAACTGCCACTGCTCCTTCACTGTCTTGAGGATGACTTGCGTGTTGGTGTGCTCAACGTGCGCAAGCGCCAGGAATGACTTTATGGTGTGCGAGAAGCCCTCCCTGCTCTTCGCGGCTATTATCGCCACGCTGTCGTACTCGCCTGTGATGTCATACACGGCAACCACGCCTTTCAGGCGGCTTATCCTCTCCTGCGCCTCGATGAGCTTGCCCTTGGCTATCTTTATCTGCACCATGCCCATGAAGTCGTATCCCAGCCTGCCCAGGTCCACGTTCGCCCCATAGCCCCTTATCGCGCCAGTCCTCTCCAGCCGCTGCATGCGCGAAATCAGGGTGGTGGGGTGGAGCCTGAGCCTCTTGGCAAGCTCGCGGTAGGAGCCGCGGCAGTTCTTCATAAGCTCGTGCAATATCTCCTCGTCTGTTTTGTCAAGCATTTGTCCACCTTTTGGCTATTTTTGGGCAGTTTATCTGTACATTTGCTCAAATATTTTAAAAAGGCTTTGTTCATACGAAGCGGAAATCGAGCGAGAAGTATATATACAGCCTGCCCCCCACCAAGGACAAATTGGAGGGGTGCTTATGCTTGGCGACATACCGCAGCAGGAAAAGGACAGGATAATCTCCGAGGCAAAGGCAAAGGGCGTGCGCTTCGTGGACCTGGAGTTCGTGGACATATTGGGCATGCCCAAGATGTGCGAGGTGACGGTGGAGCGCCTGCAGGACGTGCTTGAGGCTGGAACGTGGTTCGACGGCTCGTCCATCGAGGGCTTCTCGCGCATCGCCGAGTCGGACATGTTCCTTGTGCCTGACACCTCCACCTGGGCGGTGCTGCCCTGGAGCAACGGCAAGACGGCAAGGATGATATGCGACGTCTACTCTGACGAAAAGACCCCGTTTTCAGGCGACCCGCGCTCAGTCCTCAAGCGCCAGCTTGCCCGCGCGGCAGCCCTGGGGTACGACTACAAGGTGGGTCCGGAGCTTGAGTTCTTCCTCTTCAAGGGAACCAACGGGGACGTCGACCCTGAGAAGATGCAGGTGCACGACAATGCGGGCTACTTCGACCTGGCGACACGCGACGCGGCATTTGACCTGCGCCAGGAAATCGTGCCTGCGCTCGAGGCGATGGGGCTGACAATCGAGCGCTCGCACCACGAGGTGGCCCAGGGCCAGCACGAGATAGGCTTTTTCTACGGCAATGCGCTTTCGATTGCCGACTCGGTGATGACTTACAAGACCACTGTGAAAACGCTTAGCAAGAAATACGGGCTCTACGCCTCGTTCATGCCCAAGCCCGTGTTCGGGATAAACGGCTCTGGCATGCACGTGCACCAGTCGCTTTGGAAGGGCAAGGAGAACGCGTTTTACGACCCAGCCGATCACTACCAGCTCTCGGAAACAGCGCGCCACTTCATCGCAGGCATAATGGAGCATGCCCGCGGGCTTGCAGCAGTAACCAACCCGTCGGTGAACTCCTATAAGCGCCTGGTGCCCGGCTACGAGGCGCCGGTGTACGTCTGCTGGGGAAGGATAAACCGCTCCTCGCTCATCCGCATACCCCGCGCGCTGGGAGGGAGCGGCAAGGCTGCGCGCATAGAGTGCCGCTTCCCCGACCCGTCCTGCAACCCCTACCTCGCATTCGCCGCAATGCTTGCCGCAGGGCTGGATGGCATGGAGAAGAAGCTTGTCCCCCCCAAGCCCGTGGAGGAGCGCGTGTACGGCTACCAGGAGGACAAGCGCCGCGAGCTTGGCATCGGCACCCTTCCAGGCTCCCTTGAGGAGGCGACTCGCGAGTTCGAGCGCGACGAGGTCGTCAAGGCGGCCATGGGCGCGCATGTTGCCGACAGGCTGGTCACCGTTCAGAAAAAGGACTGGGACGGCTACCGCACCCAGGTAACGCCGTGGGAGAAGGAAAGGTATTTCGGGGTGCTATAAGCGCCGGGTTGCGTGCACTTCGCGCTGGCGCCAAGTGGAAAGGCATTTTTTGCGTGATGCAAGGCTGCGCGCACTCACGCTTTTAACTTTTCCACCCGATTCCATTGCGCGATCAGATGTACGATTTCCGCTCGGGCTCACTTCAGATAGGCGGGCTTCGCCTTTCGCTTGACGACGCGAACGGGCAGCTTTGCTTTGTATCCCACGCGCACGCGGACCACACGGCAGCATTTTCGAAAAAACGCGACGTGCTCGCGTCTGACGAGACGTTCATAATCGCCGGCAAGGAGCCCCAGAAGCACAAGGCGGGGGGAGTGTCCCTCCACCACGCGGGGCACATGCTGGGCGCTCGCCAGCTTTTAGCGCGCATGGACGGCGGCACGTTTGCCTACACGGGCGACTTTTCCCTGCACGACTCCTACACCGCGCGGCAGGCGGAGATCCTGCAGTGCGACACGCTCATGATAGACTCCACCTATTGCTCGCCAGAGATGCGATTCCCCAAGCGCTACGAGGTGTTCTCCAGGATGGAGAAATTCGTCAAGGCGCACAGCTCCTCCATACTGGCGTTCGGCGCGTATTCCACCGGCAAGGCGCAGGAGCTTGTCTCCTTCCTCAACAGGGAGTGCGGCATAGCGCCTGTCGTTTCCCCCCGCGCCTCGCGCATCTGCGCGGCATATGAGAAATGCGGCGTGCGCCTGGACTACCTTGCGCAGGGGAGCGAGGAGGCGCTCGAAGCCTCTGCCCGCGCGCACGTGGCAATCCTCCCCCCGCAGGAGGTGAATTTCTCGGCAGGCGCAGCCATGGCGCAAAAGCTGGGCAGGCCTGTCAAGACCGCGGTGGCGACGGGCTGGGCGGCTTCCAGCCGCTTCCCTGTTGACGAGGCATTCCCGCTCTCAGACCATGCGGACTTCTACGACACCATGCGCTACATATACGAAAGCAACGCGAAGGCAGTGGTGTGCGCGAACAGCAACGCATCAGTTGCGGCGCGCTACCTGCGGAGCATAGGCATAAACGCAGCCGAGAAGGGCGAGGCCTGCGGGCTTCAGACCACGCTTGCAAAGGCATAAGGCGCCAGCGCCCGGCACGCGGCGGCGAGGCGGCATAACGCTCATAAATCCATCCCGCGATAAAGCGGCAGGAGAGGCGATTGCATGGCAAAGGAACAAAGGGACGAGACGCTCGGCAAAATCTTGGGCAAGATTCCCGTGTACAAGAACGGGCTGGACTCGTCCGGCGAGATAATACTCTGCGAGTCGGGCATCATTGTCCGCGCCGATGGCAACACCATCCGCGCGCCTTTTTCGCACGTGAAGATACTCGGCAAGTCCGCTGACCTTCCCCTCGGCAAGGTGGGCGTGGAGATGGACGTTTTCGACAACATGGGCGAGAAGCACTATTTCCACCTCGGGATGTCGGACATGCACTTCGGCACGCTGCTGCGAGCGTGCGGCAAGTAGGCTTTATATTTTATTCCTGAGAAGTTGGGAATATGGCAATTAAGGAGGCAAAAACCGGCCAAGCCGCCATGGAATACTTAGTTACTTACGGCTGGGCGCTTCTTGCGCTTTTCGTGGTGGTCGCCTACCTCATCGCAACCGGCGCGTTTTCCGCAAACAGCTTCGCCGCACAGGAGTGCGTGCTCCAGCCAGACCTTCCCTGCTCGCCATTCGTGCTTTACGCGGACGGCGGGGCCAGCACGCTCAAGTTCAGCCTCACAAACGGGCTCGGCTTCCCCATCCTCGTGGAAAACATCACCTATACCGCCACCAACCTTGGGCAGGACGGCAAGCAGCAGTATCCTGGCGCCGTGCCTTCCCCGAATATCCTCAAGCCCGGCGACAAGATGAACTTCACGCATGATTTTACCGGCCCGACGCAGCCGGGCGTGAACGACTTCCGCACAGTCTACCTTGAGATGTACTACTACAAGTGCAGGGGCGCGGACTGCAGCGGCGGGCCGTATGCGACCTCCGGCAGGATAGCCGCGGTAGTCCAGCAGAAGTAAGGCAGCTCCTTTTCCATCTGAGCCCTGGGGCTGCGCATCCGCCGCCGTCCAGCGGGAGCGGATGGCTGCGGGCTTCTGCCTGCGCCATTCGGCGGAACGACGAGCCCTTTTTAAGATTTCGCGCCCAATTCCCCCTTCAGCGACCAACAGAGGCAAGCAATGGTTTACATAAAGGGCTTGAAATTCCGCGGCTTCAAGTCATTCAGGCGCGCAGAGGCGGCTTTTACCAACGGCTACGTATGCCTCGCAGGCCCCAACGGGAGCGGCAAGTCCAACGTCACAGA
>JBAZTI010000049.1:0-9396 GCA_041662045.1 Candidatus Micrarchaeia archaeon
GACAACCGCGTTTGTGGTGGATGCTATTTCGGCGTTATGCCCAGTGCCGAACACGCGTATCCTGAAGCGCTCGGATGTTGCTGCGAACTTCACAGGCTCAAGGCGCAGGAGTGCCGTGCCGAAAAGCCTGCGGACAGCGCTTGAGACCGCGCCCTTGTCATCCGCGCCAAGGGGGTTGAGCACGCCCTGCACGGTGTTTATCTGGTGCGTGTCCGTGCTCATCACTTCGCCGTTGCACGAATAGCCGTGCTCCCTGCCGAGACCGGACATGAGCGAAATCAGGGATTCGCGGAAGTCCGGCGTGACGCTGTTCGAGTCTGCCAGGAGAAGCGCCGTCAGCTTCCTGCCCTGCGCGAAAAGCGCAAGCTTCAGCCCGTTGCTGCCCAGGGTGGCAACTGAAAGCCTGGCAGAGGCGGCGCCGAACAGGAAGGGGGACTGCCTGCAAGGCGAGGAGAGCAGCTTTTCCGTGGCATCCAGCATCTCAAAGCCTATGGGGTTCCCCATCTCCACAGAGGAGATGTCGCCCGTCTCGGCATTGTGCTCGTCCACCACGCATGCGTCCCTTGCGTATCTCTTCGCCTTTTCCAGAAGCGCAAGCCCGAGGCCGAAGTTTATGTCCTCGGTCGTCTGCGGCGCGCGCGTGTAGGAGAGGAATGCCGAGCCGTTTATCCTCATGGCAGACGCCCTCACGCTTCCCACCCTGCAGACATTGTGCGAAAGCCGCGCAGGCAGCGGGCGCAGGCGCGCAAGCGCGCGGTTGCAGGCAGATACCACCTTTCCCGCCTCGCTGGATGTCACCGGGTTGAAGTCGTGCGTTGCGGTGCCGTGGAAGACAAACACCTCGCGCCTGCCGCCCTGCGAAAGCAGGCCGGATATCATGCCGGTGAATTCGCTTCCCCCAAGGTTTCCGAACGGGCCGAAGTGTATGTAGGGCACCACGAAAAGCGCGCTGCTTTTCCTTCCTGAAAATTGCCCCACCCAGACAAACGTCTCTATGTCCTCGCCTATCTCGTCAAACACTTCCTCCAGGTCCTTTTCGCCGTAGAGCCACTGGGACAGGAACATGGAAAGCGCGTCCAGCGAGGAGACGCCCAGGTTCTTCTTCATCGGGGCCGAGACCACGTAGAACATGAGGTAGAAGCCGCAGATGAAGACAAGGGATGAGAGGAATACGCGCAGGAGCACGCCGGATGGCTCAAGCGATCCGCCCATGCCTGCGCCTGTGAGGAAGAAGAAGGCGAAAAGCACCGACTGCATTATGGAAAAAAGAGGGGCGCTTTTCCGAAAGTCGAATGCTATTATGAGGAGGAAATACCAAAGCGCGAATGCCGCCCCGAAGCCCACGAACACCAGGTTGGAGGCGGGGGGGACTGTGCTTGAGAGGAGAAGGGAGGCAAGGTAGAACGCGCCGTAGCATGCCACGGTGAGAAGGGAGAGGAAGGAGGCGCGGCGGAATATCGCCTTCCGCCTCAGGATGAAAAGGCCGGCCGCGGAAAGCATGGCGGGAAAAGCGAGCAGGTAGACGCCGTCAAAGCCGCCTGCGATTGCCAAAAGCGCATCGGGCGAGCCAGAGCGCGCAATCGAGAAAAGTATGCCGAAAAGGAAGGAGAGGGCGAAAATGGCGATGGTCGTCTTTGCAGGGTGGGGAAGGGAGACGAAATATCTCGAAAGGGCAATCGCCTTCTTTTTTGCCTCCTGCATGGGAAAAGCACCTTATTTGTTCTCGCGGCTGGAAGACCCCTTCTTCCTGTGCTGCAGGGGCGACTCCTCGGCGCCCATTATCATTTCCTGCAGAAGCGCAGTGTTCTTCATGTACTCTGCCGCCACTTCCCGGAAGCTCCTGCCTGACTTTTGAGCCAGTTTCATAAGCTCAAGCGAAATGTAGCGCATTTCCGAGTTCGCGCTTATGCCTTCGTCGTCTTCGCTATCCATAAATCTCCCGTACGGGGTTATGATATATGGGTATATATACGTATCCCATCCCGAACTTCCCATGGCCAGATACTGCCCTAAGTGCGGAAAGCCCGACACGGACGTTTCATTCCACGGCGAGCTCTGCATGGAGTGCGCAAAGGAGAGGATTGGCGAGCTGCCCACGGTCCGCGTGAGCGTGTGCGCGAAATGCGGCTCGGTCATTGACAGGGGAAGGAAGAAGAAGGAAACCACTGTGCAATCAGAGGCAACGCGCCTGCTCAAGCTCAAGGATGCCGCCCCTGCCTACTCCGAGGACATGGCAAGCGTGGAGTATGACACCCCGTCAGGAAGGATCAAGCGGGGCTTGCTGGTGCTTGTGCAGAAGGAGCAGTGCGTGGAATGCGCGCGCTCGAACTCGCAGTACTTCGAGGCGATAATACAGATACGCGGGGACGACAGGCTGAAAGTGGAGAGGATGGCGGACACCCTTGCCAAGAGGGTGGAGTCGCGCTCGTTCATCCCCAAAATAGAGGAGCTCAAGGAAGGCATCGACATCTACTGCGGCTCGAGAAACGAGGCGATTGCCGCGCTCAACGCGCAGAAGCTCGGCTTTGTAAGGACGGAGAAGCTCGCTGGCGAGAAGAACGGCAAGCGCCTGTACAGGACGACGCTCCTGGTGCGGCTTTAGACAAAACTGCATATTTTATAACTCCTTCTGCAAACAACCAGCAGCAAAGGGATCAAATGACAATATACACTGCTTCGAGAATGCCAAAGCTTCCGCTCTCAAGGTCTTCAAAGGACCAGTTCATCGTGGGCTTTTCCAAGAGAAAGGGAATCGTGTCCCTTTCATACAAGGATTACAAGTACCTGCTTTGTGCCCTTTACGTGGATGGCATTGAAAGAAAAGTGTCAGGCGCTGGCCTCAAGGACGTCGATGTTTTCCTGGAGATATGGCTCATGGCGGCAAGGGCAGACTCCCAGATAGAGGCTGGGAAAAAATCGGAGTTCGGCTCCTCGGCGAACCATTCGCGAATCCCTGCGAACATGGACAGCCTGCTTGAAGCCGATGCAAGCGCCAAGGATTTCAGGGAATACGTGGAAGCAAGGGTGGCGCTTGGATTCGGCATAGCTGAATACATCTGCAATTTCACCCGCAACCAAAGCTCTGCCGAATTCTGGAAGAACCTTTCTGCGGCGACAATGCTTTTCGACACCCTGATCGACTACCGGAAGGACAGGAAAGACGGCCTTGCCAAAGATGCAAGGCTGGGGGATTTTGCGTTCCTGGCCAGGAAGCTTCTGGCTTTTGGCTGCAAGGCAGTAGCCAAGCTTGGCATGGCATCGTCCCTGAAGCACCTTTCCACGCCATTCATCCTCACGCTCACGGGCGGATTTGAGAGCGATGGCAAAAAGCAAAAGGCGTGGCAGATGCAGGAGACAGGGCAAATAAGCCTTGAAAGCACGCAATTAAGCGCGGAATATCAGGCTTTGAAGTAATCGAGGAACTTCCTTATGTCAGGCACCTCGCCCTTTTCCCCGTGCTCCTTGCACCATTTGCGCGCGGCCACTTCGTGCGAAACCAAATCCTTTACAAGCGCATCCGCGTCTTTCTCCATCTGGGGCTCGCGCGCGAATTTAACAGGGCAAAGCGCGCCCTTCTTGAAAGTCTTCCCGTCCAGCTCAAACGGGTAGAGCCTGCAGACATAGGGGCGGTCCAGGTAGATGCCGCACCTCAGGTCAGGCTGCAAAAAGATGCAGTCGCGCCCAAGCCTTCGGATGATTATGAACCATTCCTCCACTTCCTTGCCCCTGGCAACAAACAGGGGATAATGCGGCGTCTTTCTCGAGTCCACATTGCAGGTGAACTCCAACACGTCCTCGGGGCGCGCGCAGGTCGCCTCCAAGAGGCGCAGCGCCTCCGGAATGGAAAGCACCACTGCCAGCCCCCTGCAGCAGCGCGCGGTGCAGTGCCTGCAGGCGTTTACTATGCTTTTGCTGATTTTTTCCATTTTCTCACTTTAGTCTGAGTTAAGCTTTGGATATTCGATGGGGATGTCCCTGAACCGGTCTATCCTGTAGATGTAGGTAGGCTCCACGCGCGCGATGATGCCTGAGAACCTGTACTTCATCTCCTGGATGATTTTCCTGAAAGGCTCCCCGCGCTCCACCTCGATGTCAAGCACAAGGTCCCAGTTGCCTATCACGCGGAGATGGTGCACTATGTTGGGGTGCATCTGGCAATAGGTGAAAAGCATCTTTTCCTTCTGCGAGGTTAGGTTTGCAAGCTTGAAAAGCACGCGGTGGCGCGGCTTGCCAAGAAGCACGTGGTCGGGCAGGATAGTGTAGCTTTGTATGATGCCTGCCTTTTCCAGCTTTTTGACGGTGTTTTTTGCAGACATTTCTGAAATTCCCACCTTTCGCGCGATTTCCACCAGGGGCACACGCGCGTTATAATTCAGCATGGAAAGCGCTTTCCTCTCGTTTTCATTCAGCTCTTCCTCCTTGACATCCGCTCCTGTAAAAGCGGTATATTCCTCCCTCGGCTGCTTCTTTTCAGCATCGATGAGGTAGGAGCGGTGGAACTGGGTGAAGCCTATTGGAATGGTGGTATCGTATTCCCTGAAATTCTTTCCAAAGCGGTTGTTAAGCTCGGTGATGATGTCGCGCAGGTGGAAAATCCCCTTGGCGCAGATTGCGATTATCAGGTCAGCGTAGCCTTCCCCCCTCATTATTATCGGGATGAAGCGGTGGCTGTTGAGGTAGCCGAAGAGTTCTTTCTCAGACTCCTCATCCATGTTCTGCAGCTTGAAGAAATAGAGCCCGAAGAAATAGCCTGCCTTCCTGTACTCCACCATGGGCCAGGAGTACTGGAGCGCGCCTGAGGCAAGCAGGCTTTCCACCCTGTACTTGACAACCTGCGGGCTGGTATGCAGCGACTTGGCAATGGCGCTGTAGGATTGCCGCGAGTCCTGGTCAAGCTCATAGAGGATTTTCCTGTCGGTTAAGTCCATTGTTTTAAATTATATAATAAAACCTATAAAAAACTATGTTTTTTAAAGAAAACCTATCCAAGATTATAAATAATCCAAAACACACATTTGTAGCGGTGATTGTAAATGTGTGGGATTGGAGCCGTATGGGGGGCTTGTGCAGGCAATGAGGTGGCATTGCACCGCATGCTTTCAGCAATCAAGCACAGAGGCAACTCCAACTATGAAATTGCAGGGGAGGGCAACTGCTGCCTTGGCGCCAACCGCCTTGAGATAGTGGACCGCAGCAATGGCAGGCAGCCAAAAAAAAGCGAGGATGGCAAAATTCTTGCAGTTCTCAACGGAGAGATATTCAACCACAGGCAACTGAAGGAGGAACTCGAGGCATCTGGGCACAAGTACCAAAGCGATTGCGATACTGAAACATTGGTGCATCTGTACGAACAATACGGCATTGCCATGCTGGAAAAGCTGGACAGCGAAATGTTCGCTTTTGCAATCTATGACGTGAAAAACAACTCTTTTTTCGCTGCGCGCGACAGGTGGGGGGTGAAGCCCCTTTACTATTCGCAGGATGACGAGGGGAATTTTTACTTTGGAAGCGAAATAAAGGAGCTGACATGCCTTCCAAATGTAAAATTGGTGAAAATGCTGTTGCCCGGACACTTTTTCAAGGACGGGAAGCTGGCAAGGTATTATGCGCCAGGCAGGCTCGAAGAGGCGAAAATTGACGAGGAAGCAGCTGCGCTGGAACTGCAAAAGCTTGTTGACCAGGCAGTGGAAAAAAGGGTACGCACCGACTTGCCCATTGGCGTTTTCCTGAGCGGAGGACTGGATTCCACAGCCATTCTTGCCACGGCGCGCAAATACCACAAGGACGTGACTGCGATAATTGTTGGGAAGGAAAACTCCGAAGATGTGAAATATGCCAGGCGCTACTGCGAGGAGAACAGGGTAAAGTTCATCGTCCGCTGCCCGCCCGATGAAACTGAGCTTTTCAAGAATATTGAGGAAACCGTGCGGATTGTGGAGAGCTTTGAGCCCAATGTGGTGCGGCAATCTGCGATTTCTTACCATATTGCAAAGGCGGCAAAGGAGCTTGGCTTGAGGGTGATTCTTTGCGGCGAGGGGCCTGACGAGCTTTTCATGGGCTATCCTGAGTTTTTGGGGCTCGGAAAACGGATGGCGGAAGAGAAGCGGAATAGTTTCCTGCGCGATCTGAGCAGGACGCAGTTCCAGCGCGTGGACAGGACGTCAATGCATTTTACAATTGAGGTGCGCGTGCCTTTTTTCGACAATGCCATAGTGGAATTTGCCCGCAGGCTCCCGGTTGGCATGTGCGTAAAGGAGCAGGGAGGGAAGAAAATTGAGAAGCATGTGCTTAGGAAAGCAATGGAAGACAGGCTGCCGACTTACATTTGCTGGAGGGAGAAAGCCGTGCTCTCTGAGGGGGCGGGCTACAAGGGCAACCAGCCGGGCGGCCTTTTTGAGGAGCTCGCGTCTGCGAAGATAACTGATGGGCAGCTTGCCGCAATGCAGAATGAGTTTCCAGAATGGAATATCAGGACGAAGGAAGAAGCGTTTTACTTTGGAATATTCCGCAGCTTTGGGTATGGCAAGGCACATTTTAACGCTGAAAGGGTGGTTGCCAATCGCATTGCATCGGTGGCAAAAAAACCCCATCTTTCACTTGAGGAGCAAATATTCCATAGAATGACGGACAAGAGGCTCTGCAGGTTCCATGCAAAGCATCCTGAACGGCTTAGGGAAGTTATCAGGCGCGCCATGGGAAAGGGGAAGCCGATTGAACTTTTCATGCTTTGGGGGGTGTGGAAAAAGGAAACCGTGAACGGTGCGGAATCGACCGCCCTTGAAATAATCGACATGATGCAGCAGGAGGTGCAGAAATTATACCAGCCAGGCTTTCGCCTTACTGTGGTGATGGCTGACACGCATGCCACCCTTAACCTGATGGACAAAATGAGCGTATATGGCTATGATTCCTATCTGGGCGCTTTTGAAAGATATGCACGCGCCAGGGGGCACGCCGTGGTGAGGCTGAGCGAAATACGCATGCACAAGCCTGAGCCAGAAGGGCTGAAGGAAGCAGTTGCGCGCGTGCAAAAGAGCGATTACTGGCCCATACTTGTCGCCTCGGCAGGCAAATATTATGATGGCAAGGACAAGGAGAAGGGAGCCAAGGAGTATGTGGAACGCAGGCTGTCAGAGAAGCCGGAGTTGGAACAGGCATTCAGGAATGCAATTTTCCTCACCTATAACGGCCCGCGCTACGATGCCCTTGCGCCTGACTTGCCTACGCTTTACCCCATTGCCAACAGGAAGCGCACGAACGAGAAGCCCTGGTTTGCGCTTGACTGAGCCGGCAAGCGCCTGCAGCGGCTGCGCGCGCCCTGTTTTTAACGCTTTTTGGGCAAATCCATGCGATTGCATGGATGGGATGCTACAAAGGCAGCTTGAAAAGGATTGGAATGCCTCCTGCCGCGTGCTTTTCGGCCAGGAATTGGGCGCGCTTTCCGACTATTCGAAATGGCTTTGCGAGTACATGACGCCCATTTCAAAGAGGAAGTCGCACGTTTCCGGCAGGGAAGTGGTGCTGGCGTCCGACAGGTACCCGCAAAAGGCGCGCTTCATTTCCGCGGACGAAGTGAAGCAGAACCGGGACTATGTGCTTTCCATAAACGACATAAAGGACTTGGACACCCTAATACCTGCGCTTGCGGAAAAATGCGAGTACTCGGGCAACCGTTACCTCGGGAACACGGCGTTTGCGGACTCCTCGGACATCATAACCGACTCGCAGTACGTCTACATATCGAACAGGATACAGGAATGCTCGCACGTCTATTCCTGCTACCTGATAAGGAAGGGCTGCAAGTACGCGTTCGGCTGCGGCTGGCACGGGGAGTGCGAATTCACCATGCGCGTGCTGGGCTCCTACATGATGAAGCGCTGCTTTGAGTGCTCTGGCTCGACCACTTCGTCCGACCTTTACTTCTGCCACACCTGCCACGGGAGCCACAACCTCATGTTCTCGTTCGGGCAGCAGAACAAGAACTATATGATAGGCAATCGGCAGCTGGAGAAGGCGAAGTACGCGGAAATCAAGGCAAAGTTGCTGGGGGAGATTGCCGAAAGGCTGAAGCGCGACAAATGGTTCCCTTCCCATTTTTCGCTGGTGAAAAATTCCCTGCCCAGGAAAATGCCGCAGATAACTCCTGTGGAGCCAAAAGACGAGATGAAGCCAGATGTGATCGAGAAAGGGTTTGCCTCCACATATAAAATCATCCTGAAGAGGGCTCCAAAAAACAGGATGGATGAGTATGGCCCCTGGCTGGAGGAGGGAGGCATCAGCGCGGCTGTGATTGAGTCGCCTTATGGCACCAAGATACCGTTTGCGGAAAACTACAACATGTACGAGAAGATGCCGCGGAAACGGGTGGTGAGCCTTGCGGAATTGTTCGAGCTTGGAAAGCAGGAGATGCCTGCTTCCTGCCTTGAAGGGCTGGACGGCGCTCTTGAGGCCGTCAAGGAGAATTTCTATTTCACAAGCGAGTTTATCAGGGGCAACAGCAGGAACATAAATTACACGCCTGCCGCCTACCACGCGGTGAACACCTTCAGGGGATTTGACTCTACGAATGCTGACAATACCGCATTTGCCACGCTTGCGCTGAACGCAAAATACACCTATGGCGGCAACTGGACGCTGGAGTCGTCATTCTGCATAAAGTGCTACAACAGCAATTTCCTCACCCGCTGCTTTGAGTGCGACTTCTGCACAAAGTGCGCGGACTGCTATTTCTGCCACAACTGCGAGGGGCTGACGGACTGCATGTTCTGCTTCAACATGAAAGGCGCGCGATACTGCATCGGAAACACGCAGCTTTCGCGCGAGGAGTATGTGTTGGCGCGCGACGCTCTCCTGAAGAAGATGACTGACGAGCTGGACAGCACGCGCACGCTTAGGATGAGCATCTACAATATCGGGGCGAAAAGATGAAGCGAAGCGAAACGCTTGAAACCCTAAACAGGCGCTGGAAAGGCGCGTGCAAGATACTCCTCAAGGAGGAGGTTGGGGATGTCTGGGAATTTGACCGCTACCTTGACGGCATGATAGAGGCAAACAGGCACGAGAAGTCATATGTTTCAGGCAAGGACGTGGTGCTTGGCGTGAAGGAGTACGCTGCGGATGCGCGCTTTGTGAGCTTTGACGAGATTGACTATGGCGAGAAATACGCCCCGGTGCCCCTCGAAAGCGCGGACGGGATTGGCGCGCTCGTTTCAGCGCTTTCAGGAAGGTTTGCCTATGCAGGCAACCTTGTCATTGGCAAGTCCAGCCACGTGGAGAAAAGCGCGAACATAAGCGACAGCCACTACATCTACGACTCGGCGCTATACGGCGACTGCAAGTACATGTACAAAAGCACGCTTGGAAGGCTGAATGAGGACCTGTTCGGCTCGCACGGCT
>JBAZTI010000050.1:0-9241 GCA_041662045.1 Candidatus Micrarchaeia archaeon
ATGGGCTCAGCGAATGGCAGATTGCATGCCAGGATAAGGAACACTGCCGCTGCAAGAATGCTGTTTTTGCTTTTCATTTTCCTCGCCTCCAAAATCAAGGGCCCTCGCCCATTTCCTCGCCTTATGCGGCTTTTCCCCTTTTCCTCACGTCGCTCTCTATCTTTCCGTCTATTATGCTCACGATGCGGTCTGCCTTTTGGGCAAGGCGCGCATCGTGCGTGATTATGATTACGGTTATTCCCCTTTCCCTGCAAAGCGAGAGTATGCGCGCCATCACCTCCTCGCTTGACTTGCTGTCCAAATTCCCCGTCGGCTCGTCCGCAAGTATTATCTTTGGCTGGTTGGCAAGCGCGCGCGCAACCGCCGCGCGCTGCTTCTGCCCGCCCGAAAGCTGCGAGGGGAGGTTGCCTGCCTTGTCGAACATGCCCACTGCGGCGAGGTTTTCATTCACAATCTTTGCGCGCTCCAATTTCGGCATTCCGCGGAGCATGAGGGGAAGCTCCACGTTCTTGAATACCGAAAGCGTGGGCGCGAGGTTGAATGACTGGAATACAAAGCCTATCGTGTCGCGCCTGATGTGCGCTATCTCGTCGTCGTTCATTTTCGAGAGGCGCTGCCCGCCGATTTCTATTTCTCCGCCTGTCGGCGTGTCAAGGCAGCCCAGCATGTGCAGAAGGGTGGACTTGCCGCTCCCCGAGGGGCCGATTATCGCAATCAGCTCGCCCTCCCTTATGTCAAGGCTCACCCTGTCAAGCGCCAAAAATGGCATCTCGCCTTCGTAAAGCTTGGAAACGTTCTCCAGCCTAAGCACAGGCTTCGCATGCTTTTCCATATGCATACTCTCCATTCCCGCCTTTATATTCAATCCCCGGGTTTATGCCCAAATTCCACCCAAATTATCCCGCATTTCAGGGGCTTGTTGGGGGCTGCCAGAAACCAGGGCGCGTGATGTTGCCCTGCGGCTGGCTGCCCATTCCGCCTGGCTGCCCAAAGCCGCCTGATGCGTTGCCTGGCGCGCCGCGCCCGCCCATGCCTGATGGCATGCACGCCATGCTCCCGCCTCGTTCGCTGCAAGTTCCGCTCATTTCCCCCCAGTCTCCCTGTACAGTGCACGTGTCGCCTGCAGCCTTGCCGTCGCATGCCGATGCCTGTCCCTGCACCATCTGCTGCCTCTGTGCATCCGTGATATTCCTAACCTCGCTGCGCTCCGGCATGCTGCTTCCGTTGCGCGTCGTGCTGCTTTGGTTCCCCGCGGGGTATTGCCAGGCATCTTCCTCTGCCGCGCCTGCGCCGCCTCCTGCCTGCTGCTCTTCGCCATTCCCATTGATTGCAGTGCATCCGGAAAGCATAATCATCCCTGCCACTGCCAGCGCAAGCAGGAGTATGAGCGCAATCTCAAGCCATTTTTCCATTGCAATCCCCTCTCTTCGCCCCATAAAGAAAAAAGAGGCGGGCGTATGGGTGGCGCCCGCCTTCATATGTGGGGTTACTGCTGCTCTTCCTCATTGGCGATTTGGTTGAACCTGTTGCGCATGCCTTTTCCGCTTCCCATCCCGCCTTCGGGTGCACCGAAGCCCTCGCCCTGCATGGTGGCGCCGCCCATTCTTCCCATGCCGCCTGGCCCCCTGCCCATCATCTTGCCGTCCGCCCCCTCCATGCCGAGCGCCTGCCTCAGCTCCTCGTGGAGCGCATGGATTTGGGAGAACGTTGCGAACGTGGTTTCGTTCAGCTTGCCGAAAATGGGGCCGCCGAACCCGTATTCTTCATGAAGGGCAAGCGCAGATGCAAAGTCGCCTGCCTCCACTGCCTCCTCGAATTCCTCGTGCGCTGCAAGCGTGGCGTTGTCAGGCGCCCCCATGCGCATGCCTGCGCCAAGCCCGCCCGTGCGGTTTTCCCAGCCGCCCTGCGCGCGCATCCCAATGCTTCCGTTCGTGCCGTTGCATGCGCAGCCAGCGCCTTCAAACTGGGCTGCTCCCAATGGGGAGGCAAACGCAAGCCCTGCAAGCGCGAGCGCTGCGATTCCCAAAACAACAACCAGTATCCTTTGGTCCATAATACCACCGCTAAAGCCTGGGCTGGCTTCCTATAAGTGGATTTCCCGGAATGCTGCCCAAATCATGCCCAAATTACGCCTGATTTGGGGCTGCGCGCCTACTCGCTGCTCAGTTTCGCGAAAATGAGCAGGCCGATTGCGGAAAACAGCATGGGCACGAACGAAATCATCGCGGCAACCCCGTACGGGCCCAGGAGCAGGTGCATTATCGGCACTGTGGAGATCGCATAGAGCAGGAAGGAGAACAGGAACGCCACTATGCCGAGCGTGAAGCTGGACTTGAGGCGCAGGTAGTCCCTCACGTGCACGAAGAGCAGGTAAAGCACAATCAGCACGTTGAGCGTGGAGAGCGCAAAGCGGAGGGTGTAGAGGTTCTCAATCGCCGCGCCTATCTCCTCTGGCGGCGGCGCGCCGATCCTCCCGCCCATCATGCCCCCGCGCGCGCCCGGCCCGAAGCTTGGTATGAGGTATGAGGATGCGGCTATTATGGCAAGCGCCGCGGCTATGAGCAGCGCGGTGTAAAGCATGGCTCGCCCGGTGCTTCCGTTTGCGTTTTTCGCGTTCTTAATTGTGTTTTTTGCCATCCTTACCACCTTTTATCAGTTTTCCAAGCTCAGATTTGGAGCGGAAAGCGCTTTCGCTCTTTCCGCTGCTGGAAATTTTCTCCTGAAAATTTCCATGCGCAAGCGCGATGTCGGTTATGAAATAGACCTGCCCGTACCCGTTGCCGCTTTTCTCAAGCACCGAGTTCTTCACAAGCAGCTCCACATGGTGCTCCACTGTCTTGTAGTCCAGCCCGGCGGCAAGCGCCAGCTGCCGCATGTTCATGGGCTTTTTCGAAAGGAGCGAGAGCAGCTGCACGCGCGTGGGCCCGCCCTTGGTGCCTTCCAGCAGCCAGTAGAGCAGGCGCTTCATCGGGTCCATGCGCTTCACTACGCATATGGGATTTTAATAGTTGATGCATGCGCGCATGCTGGAAGGATGCGGCGCCTCATGCCTCGCCCGCGCCAAAACGCAATCTGCGCGAGCATGCCGGCAGGGAATGCGCGCCCTCACGCCTCGTCCGCGTCAAATCCCCGCGCGGCCATGGAAAGCGCCATTGTCCTTGCGCGGCCAAAGCACGAATGGAGAACGGGAAGCATGAGCGAAAGCGCGTTGCCCCCGCTTCCCCTTGCGCGCTGCGCAGCCAGCGTCCTTTCCGCCTTTTTCTTGATGTACGCAACCGAGACAAAAGCCACTGAGAAGATGAACGCAAGCCTCTTCGGCATCCCGAAAAAGCGTAGCGCGGAGCTTATCTGCGAGGGCGCGGTGGAAAGCGCGAACAGGAGCGGGGTGTAGACAAGCGAGAAAAGGAAGATGAAATTCAGCGCGCCGTTGTAGATGCCTGCTGGCATTGCCATGCCGAATGCCTGCACAGCGCCCTGCTCGAAAAACACGCGGATGAGCGAGGGCACAAGCGGGATGAGCAAAAGCGCGCGCCGGCGGCGCACCTCGTCGGCAAAATCAAGCCTTGCAAGCGCAAAAAGCGCAAGCGTGGCAAGGAAAAAAACAGGGGCGAGGGAAAGGGGCGCGGCTACCTGGAGCGCCATGAAAAGGAAAAGCAGCGCAAGCTTTGCCCTGGCGTCAAGGGAGTGCATCAGGGATTTTTTCTTTGTGTACTCAAGCACGCTTCCGCCTCCCTGCGTTTGCAAGCGCCGCAAGCTTGGCCTTCACTTGCGCGTAGCTCCCCCTCATGCCGAGGTCTTGCGCAAGCTTTGCAATGGGCGGCACGCGCAGCCCGAGCTTTTCCACCAGCCCGGACAGGAGAATGTCGCGCGGGCCGTCCGCTACCACGCGCCCGCCGTCCATCACCACTACGCGGCTGGCATGCTCCAGGAGCAATCCTGTGTCCTGCTCGGTAAGCACCACGGTCTTCCCTTCCTTCACAAGCTCATCAAGGATGGAATATATCTCGCAGCTCGAGCGCCAGTCCAGGCTGGAGACCGGCTCGTCAAGCAGGATGAGCCTGCTCTCCGCTGCAAGCGCGGACGCAATCGCCACCTTCTGCTTCTGGCCTGAGGAAAGCTCGCTCGGGTCGTGGTGGATGAAGCCTGAAAGCCCCACGCGCGAGAGCGCCTTTCCCGCCCTCTCAAGCGCCTCCTCCCTCCGCATCCCCGCGTTCAGGAGCCCGAACGCCGCCTCGTCCTCCACGGTGAGGTTGAATATCTGGTCGTTCGGGTCCTGGAACACCATGGAGCACTGCCGCGAAATCTCCGGGAAGCCCATGCGCGCAACGTCCTTGCCGAAAAGCGACACCGAGCCTGAGAACTTCCCGCGGATTTCCTTTGGCGCCAGCCCGTTGCAGCAGCAAAGCAGCGTGGTCTTGCCGCTTCCGTTGGGGCCGATTATTCCAACAAACTCGCCCTCGCGCAGCGCGAGGCTCACCCTGTCAAGCGCCATGGCTTTGCCATGGGCATACCTGAAAGAGACGTTTTTGAGGCAAAGCGCATCCATTTGCTAACCCGAGTATTTCCTCGCAAAGCCGAAGCGGTAGGCAACCAGCCACGCAATCGCTATCTCGATTGCCGCCTGGATTGCGTTGAAGGCGAAAATCGCAGCATACCATGCCGCGCCCTTGCCGAAAATGAGCAGGTCTGCCCCGTTCACGTAGGATATGAACTCCTCGGGGGAAAGCTTGAAGTATAGCGGTCCTGCAAAATAGAAATTGGCGACCAGCATCGCGGCCCCGCGTATTATTATCACGGCAACCGCCAAAAGCGCCACCTTTTTGGCATCAGAGAAAAGCGCTGGCTTGTGCATGGCATGCTTCACCTTGCCCTCCTGCTCGAAATACCTCAGGGCAAGGTACATGGCAAGCGCCATCACAGCGATTGGCAGCAGGCCGAACAGCAGCCCGCCTGCGCCGGACAGCCATGCGTGCGCCAGCCCGCCCGCTGCAAACAGCCCCACTGAAAAGACAACTGCTGCGATTGCTGCAAGCGCAAGCACCGCGGCTCCCGCCCCCCTGTTCCTGGCAATGATATACGCGGCAAGCACCATTATCGTGGGCGCGGTGGCGGCAAACTTCATGGAAGCGCCGATGGGGCCGGTCTGCGCGAAAAGCGCGATGAAAACCGTTGCGACAATGAGCACGTCTATCGCCGGCGCCACGCCGAACATGAAAAGCGCAAGCACGATTGGAACAGCCACCAGGTCAATCGTCATGCCAAAGCCGGTCTGCAGCCCTATCACGTTGTTCGCGAACTGCAGCACGAACGCAAGGGCGGCAAGGGTGGCAGTGGCAATGAGCCTGTAGTTCCTGGGCATGCCCTCTCCTCTGGGTTGTATTGCATATAAATGGGGCTTCCCAAAAATGGGTTAAGGCCCAGCCTATTTCCCCGGGGCTCCGTATTTGGTCCCTGTCCTGGGGCCGCTGCCGCCCTCATGCCTGTCTTCCCTCCAGACCACGTCGCCCACGTAGCCGCTTTCGTCAAAAACAAGCCCGTGCACATGGGACTCTATCCTCGGGGCAAAAACATCCCGGTTGAGGAGGGGGCCAATCATGTCCCTTATGTTCTGGAAACGCCCCTCTTTGCCCAGTTCTGATTCATAGCCGGTGCTGCATGAATGCAGCAGCGCAACTGCATTCTTGGACATCATGCTTTCCCAGTCCCCCTTTGCCCTCATTTCATCATAGTCCGAAAGGTCGATTTCGCTCTTTTCGCCCTCAGTTGCCCCGAATCCCATCGAGCCGAAGGTCCCATGGGCGCCAAAAATCGCAAAATCATAAGTCAAATGCGCCCCTGCCTGCCTGAAGTGGCCGTTCTTGCCGCTGTCCTTGGCAAGCCTGCCATAGTTGAAGAAGCGCTCCGCAACCTCGTCTTCGTTGCCCGCCTGGCATATTATCAGGTTATACCCCTGTTCCATCAGGCTGTGGTAGAGCGCCTGGTCGCCAGTGAACGATCCTTGCGCATCGTCTTTGGTAATCACCACAAAGGCGAGCTTCCTGCCTTCCATCTGAGCCTGTCCGGTTGCGGTGAGATAGACGTTGTCAAGTATCTCCCTGTCCCCCATTTCCGCCCAGTCGAGGCCAAGCTCAAGGAACACTTCCGCCTTTTTCTGGATTTCCGCGTCCGTGGGAAGCGCCCCGTAGATGGCCGCAAGCTTGAAATAAACCTGGGCGTCCTTGCCGTGCAATTCGGCCGCCCTGGCAAACTCCTCCGGGTTCTCCCTGAACATTCCGTAGGTTCCCAGGTCCACCTTGTAATGCCCATATGTCCCCTGCGCCTTGTAAAAGTCAAAGTCGAATATCGCCATGAAAGCCATGTAGGACCCGGTTCCTGCAGCTGCAGCTACCCTTGCAAGCTGGCCCTCAAACGGCTTCACCAGCTCGCCATAGCGGGCTGTGGGGATATACCTGAAGGCCCGGTCGGCATCCGCGCCAGCGTGCTTGGTTATCTCCAGGTAAAATCCCATGTGCTGCTCCAGGGCCTTTGCATTGTTCGGATTGGACAGGTAATTGAGCATGCGGGCGGTTCCGCTTCCGGCGCAGCCGGACAGCTCCGCCATCTCCTCGGGCATGTTTATCAAAAGCGACCTGAGGCGCTGCGAGCTGCCGAAGGCCGATGCGAGCGCCTGCTCCTCCCCCTTGCCAGCATTGCCGAAAATTGCGCCTGCAGCCGCATTCACCCTGTCGATAAAAGCTTTGGGCACGTCCGCTCCGCCAAACTTCTCGATTATCGCGCCCACAACCTGGTCTGGCAGGCGCATGTCGATCCTTTGCCGGAGCGGCTTGAACTGCTCTTCCTCCTGCTGCGGCTGCAGGAATATGGGCTCGGCCTGGCTCTTTCCCCCTGCCCCTGCCGGCTGCTGGAAAGAGTAGGCGTTTCTCGCCACGTCGTTTTGCCTGGCTTCAAGCAACGCCCCGGAAGAGGACTTCGCTCCCCCATCCACGGCATTGCTGTCTGGTTCTTCCATGGCTAATGGTGTGGCGGGCAATCTATAAATAATCATACTGCTGTTGCATTGCGCCCAAGCCCCCTGTTTAGACCTTTATCTTATACTCGAAGTAGTCGTCCCACGGGTTCTCAAGCGTCATCATCTGCCTGATGCCGAGCTTCTCGAAATGCCTGCGGAACGGGCGCATGGAATTCCCGTGCGCGGAAATCGCCACGTTCACCCTGTTCTTCCTCATGTACTTGATAAGGTCGCGCACAAAGGCAAGCACGCGCCTCTCCACCATTTTTATGCTCTCGCCGCCAGGCGGGGGATAGTCGTATTTCCTGCGGATGCTGTGCAGCTCCCCTGCCGAATGCTCCCGCTCGTATTTCGCGTGCGATGTGCCTGACAGCTTCCCGTAGCTCCTCTCAAGCATCCTGTCGTCCAAGAACACCGCCCTGCATTCAGGGTGGCGCCTGAGCACCTCAGCAAGGGTGTCGCGCGAGCGCGAAAGCGAGGTGTGAAAGGCAACATCGATGCCCTTGTCCGACAGCTTGCGCGCAATCACCTTTGCCTGCACGCGGCCGAACGGCGTCAGCTTCGAGTCCAGCCAGCCCGTGAAATAGCGGTTCTTGTTGAAAACGGTCTGCGCATGGCGGAAAAGGTAGATTGTGGGCTCCTTCCTGAAGCCCTCCACGCCCTTCTTCGCCCATTTGCCTGAAAAATCGAAATCCGATTTCCTTGGGATTTTTGCCATGGATGGGCAACGAGCCTGAGGTTTAAATAATGTGGTGCCGAAAGTGCGCCATGGCAGAAAAGATTTTCTTGGTGCGCCACGGCGAGGCCGACTCCAACGCAGGCAGCTTTTTCGCGGGGTGGAAGGACGTCGCCCTCACCCCTCTTGGGCGCCAGCAGGCGCTCCTCTTGAGCAGGCGGCTTTTGCGCGAGGGGATTGGCAGGGCCTATTGCTCGGACCTGCTGCGCGCGCGCCAGACGCTCGAGGCAATTTCTCTCCCATGCCCTGTGGAATACTCGCCCCAGCTTCGCGAGAAGAACTACGGCGAGCTTGAGGGCGTGAAATGGGAGGATGACGAGAAGAGGTACGAAAAATACCACCTTGACTCGTCCGCCCGCCCCCCCGGCGGCGAGAACAATGTGGACGTGCAGAGGCGCGCGTGCGAATATTTCGAGAAGAAGGTCCTCAACTCCGCCGAGGAAAAGGTGCTGGTGGTCTCCCACCACGGCCCCATCGTGCTCTTTTCCTGCCAGATGCTCGGCATCCCGATCTCCAACTGGAGGAAGCTGAGGCTTGGCAACTGCGGCTTGTGCATATTCTCCAAAGAGGGGAAGATGTGGCGCCTCACGCTCTGGAACTCGCTTTCGCACTACGGGCTTGAGAGCTTCAGGCCGCTTCTTGCGCGGGAAAGGAAGTAAATCCCCGGCCTTTTCCTACTTGCGCGGCTTTCTCTTTCCGAACTTGTAGAGGAACACCGCGGTGATTATCACCGGCCAGGCAAACCTGAAAGGGGAGCCGAAATCGACATTCGGCATAAGCTCCGCAAAGCCCAGGAGCGCGACCACGAGCATCACCCAGTCCTCGGGCTCATGGAGCAGCCAGTCGTTCTTCCATTCGTATCCCTTCGCGGCTTTCCCTGCCTTTTTTGCAGCCATGCGACCACCGCAAAGGCACCCCAGGCAAGTTTTATATCTGTGCCGCCCGGCCCGCCGCATGCCTTTTTCTTTCATGTACAAAAATATGCATTTATGTACGTTTTTATAAAACCTTTAGGCATATCTGCCCCTGGTGAGAACATGGCTAATGTTAAGAGAGTGAAGATACTGCTCACGGAAGACGACGTTCCCAAGGAATTCTACAACATCGCCGCGGACCTCAAGACGCCGCTTGCGCCGCCCATCCACCCGGGCACGAAAGAGCCTGTGCCACCAGAGGCATTCTATCCCCTCTTTCCAAAGGAAGTGGTGCGGCAGGAATATTCCGCCGAGCGCTTCATCCCAATCCCAGAGGAAGTGCGCGACGCGCTTCTCCGCTCTGGGCGGCCCATGCCGCTTTTCAGGGCAACCAGGCTTGAGGCGCATCTCAAGACGCCTGCGAAAATCTACTTCAAGCACGAGGGCATGAACCCGTGCGGAAGCCACAAGCCCAACACCGCCATCGCGCAGGCATACTACAACCTCAAGGAGGGCACCGAGACCATCTACACCGAGACAGGCGCAGGGCAGTGGGGCACTGCGCTTGCCTACTCCACCATT
>JBAZTI010000051.1:0-9218 GCA_041662045.1 Candidatus Micrarchaeia archaeon
GCACGGGGAAGCGGTAGTACAGGCTGTGCGTGGCGCGCTGGAGCGCATCCGGGACAAGCATGTCCGAGGGGAAGGAAACCACGCGCGCCTTGGGCGTCATGGCATGCGCCACTGTCTTGTCGTTGAACGCAAGCACGTTCTCGATGAGCTGGCGCTCCTTCTCGCTGATGCTCTTGTGCGTGGCGCCAAGCTTCACCGCCGCCTTCACCTCGTCCTCGGTGAACCTCTCGATGCCTGTTGCGCGCGAATACACGCCCGGTATCAGGTGGTTTATGAACTCGAAGAAGATGACAAGGGGGTAGAGCGCGTAGTACAGCCCCTCCACCAGCGGCGCGCACACCAGGATTATCTTCTCCCCGTAGGACGTGGCATAGCTCTTGGGCGCAATGTCCCCGAACGTGAGCATGAGGAAGGACATCACGCCTATCGCAATGGACAGGCCGTTGTCAGCGAAAAGGGCAAGCGAGATGGTGGTGGCGACCGCGGAGGCCGCGATGTTCGCCACGTTATTGCTGATGAGCAGCGCGATGAGCACGCGCCTCCTCTTCTGCTTGAGGCGGGCAAGCGACTCGGCCCCAGGCGCGCGCTTTTCCAGGAGGGCGTGCACCCTCAGGCTGGAAATCGACAGGAAGGAGGTCTCGCACGCGGCAAAGAAGGCCGAAAGCGCTATCATCACGATTAGCACTGCAAACTCAAGAAGCATCTGCATTTCCATGCACATCTATTCTTGCATGGGGAATAAAAGGGTTAGCTTCCGCGCAGCGCGCTCACTCGCTGCTTTCCACGGGCTGCTTGGCGCCTTCCTTCAGCTCCCCAACGGCGTCAAGCGCGGCTTTGTACTTCGTTGCCTTTCCTGCCGCCACGGCGCCTTTCAGCGCGCATGCCATGCCGACCACGAATGCCGCGCCTAGCGTAATCGCATTTGCCCAAGGCCCAAACACCGCATGCAGCCAGGATGGCAGCTGCGGATTGGTGGAAAATGCAACCATCGCTGCCACTGCGTCTATGGCCATAATCGCGCCGCCAACCAGCATCCAGCGAATCTCTTTCGCCTCCTGGCGCCCAACCTCAATCTGCAAGGCCCCTGGGCTCAGCTTTTTTTCAGCCTCAAGGATTTTCTGCGCCTGCGCGCCAAGGCTGGTGGTGATGGATATCCCTTTGCAATCTCCCTTCTGCTCATCCAAATCCTTTTGCAGTTCCTTTATCTTTATGTAAGGGCCAACTTCCTTCATCAGCGGCGCAAGCTCCCTTCGCCTGTTCCTCGCCACTCTTGCGCTTTCCCCCCAGTTGAACCTGATGTTGCGGGCTGTTTTAACGATGACGTTCATTTTTTCACCACGCATGTGGTCAGTGGCAAATAGTTTATAAACAAGTAGCATGGTGCGAACGCTGGCTTTTCAGGAAAAAATAAAAAAAAAGGAAAATTTACGAGCGCCAGACAGCTCAAGAGCATCCGACCTATTTGCCTTGCGAGGCAAATGGTCCGTATGTTCTCACGAACATCCGGTCGTCTCGCCACAGTCTATACATACCTGGCAGCTCCCGTTCTGCTTCACCTTCATGGAGCTGCAGGCAAGGCACTGCGCGCCCGTGAAGCCCTGCTCCATCGCAGCCTTTGCGCGCGTCTCGTAGTCCTCGTTCCCTGCATCCTCGCGCTCCGCAGGCGCCTCCACAAGCTTCACCTGGGACTTCTGCTCGTCAATGCGGGGCATGGGCGCGTGCTCGCCAAGCGCGTGCGCGGCGCCATCGCCGTTCACGGCCTTCACGTGCACAAAATCCGTCCTGTGCAGGTACTCGTAGCCCAGCACGCGGAATACGTAATCCACGATGGATGTGGCGTTCTTCACAGCCTCGTGCCCGGTGACAACGCCTGCAGGCTCGAAGCGCGTGAAGGTGAACGTGTCCACGAACTCGTCCAGCGGCACCCCGTACTGCAGCCCCTTGCTCACCGCGATTGCAAAGCAGTTCAGAAGCGCGCGGTAGCCCGCCCCTTCCTTGTACATGTCCACGAATATCTCGCCAAGCGCGCCATCGGGGTACTCGCCTGTCTTGAGGTACACCTTGTGCCCGCCCACGCGCGCCTCCTGGATGAAGCCGCGCCTGCGCGTGGGAAGCTTCCTCCGGTTTATCCTCCCGACAATCTTGCTCTGCATCTGCGCAGGCCCGAACGACTCGTCAATCTCGTCGCCCATCCCAAAAAGCGCAGCGAGCTCGTCCTCGTCGGCATCCGTCGTCGCGTTGAGCGGCTGGGAAAGCTTGCTTCCGTCGCGGTAAAGCGCGTTTGACTTTATCATGAGCTTCCAGGAAAGCATGTACGCCTCCTTGATGTCCTCGATGGTGGCGTCGGAAGGCATGTTTATCGTCTTTGATATCGAGCCCGAAAGGAAGGGCTGCGCCGCGGCCATCATGCGTATGTGCGCGGTGTATGGGATGAACCGCTTGCCTTTCCTTCCGCACTTGTTCGCGCAGTCGAACACGGAATAGTGCTCGGCCTTGAGGTGCGGCGCGCCCTCCACTGTCATGGTGCCGCACACGTACTCGTTCGCATCCTCCATCTGCTTCTTCGAATAGCCAAGCTTGGAAAGGAGGTCGAACTTCGGGTCGTTCAGGTCCGCATCCGCAAACCCGAGCCCGCGCAGGAAATCATCGCCAAGCACGTGCCTGTTGAATGCGAAGCGTATGTCAAACGCCTTGGGAAGCTGCGCCTCCACTTTGGCAAGCTTTTCCGCAGTGAAGCCGCGCGTGGCAAGCGTCTCTGCGTTTATGTGCGGGCATCCCGAAAGCGTGCCCCTGCCTGCGCAGTAAAGCTCTATGTCCCTCATCTGCGCAGCGTCATAGCCCAGCCTGTAAAGCGCCTTTTTCACGGAGTTGTTCACGATCTTGAAGTAGCCGCCGCCTGCCAGCTTCTTGAATTTCACGGTGGCAAAGTCAGGCTCGATGCCGGTGGTGTCGCAGTCCATCTGAAGGCCTATGGTGCCTGTGGGCGCGATGAGCGTGGTCTGCGCGTTCCTGTAGCCGTGCTCCTCGCCAAGCGCGTACGCCCTGTCCCAGCACTCCTGCGCGGACTGCAAAAGATACGCTGGGCAGTGCACAGGGTCTATGCCGATCGGCTTTACCGAAAGCCCCTCATACTCGTTTTCAGGCGCATTGTGCGCGGCTCTGCGGTGGTTCCGAATCACGCGCAGCATGTGCTCCCTGTTCCTCGCGAATGCGGGGAATGCGCCAAGCTCGCGCGCCATCTCCGCGGACGTGGAATACGCCTCGCCAGTCATTATGGCCGAAATCGCGCCTGCAATGGCAAGCCCCTGGGGGGAGTCATAGGGCACTCCCATCACCATCAGAAGGGTGCCAAGGTTCGCATACCCCAGCCCCAGCGTCCGAAAATCAAAGCTCTTCTTCGCAATGTCCTTGGACGGGAACTGCGCCATGAGCACTGAAATCTCAAGCACCACCGTCCAAACCCTGCTTGCGTGCTTGAATGCCTCCACATCGAACGTGCCGGTCTCCTCGCTGTAGAATTTCATGAGGTTGATGCTGGCAAGGTTGCATGCGGTGTCGTCAAGGAACATGTATTCAGAGCAATTGTGGACCAAGAGCCCATTTGCCACAAAATGCCCCGTGTCTTTCTCAGTCAGGTCATAGACTGGCTGCTCGCCCAAAGCCTCCAGGCTTTCCAGGCGGTCTTCAAGCCTGTCTTCATAAACGCCAATTTTGGCATTAAGCCTGCGCAATGCATCTGCCTTGGGGCTGAGGGACAAAAATCCAATCTCCTTCTCGAAAAGCAGCCGCGAGGAGCGGCTTATCCTCAAGTCATGCATCTGCTTCACAGGGTAGGGGCGTTTCCCTCCCTTGCCATCCGGCAGCCAGGAGAAGGAGGTTCCTTCCACCCTCCTGTTGCGGTAGAGCTTTGCCTTGATGCCAAATCCAAGCAATAGCTGCTGCACCTGCCCCAAAAGCTCCAAGGACGAGCTTCCCAATGAAACGTACTGGCTCTTCTCTCCATAGTCTGCAACCGTGCCGTCGCTGCTGAACAGCCCGCGCAGCAAGGCAGCCACGGATTCCCTATCCAATGAGAACGCCTCGGAGGTGAAAGCCTTGGCTGCGCTTCCCTGGCCCAAGACGGCATAGCGCTTCGCCTGCTCCACCACCACTCCTGCGCTGGTGCCTATCCGCAGCGTCATCTGTGGCTTGTTGACCATGACCTTGTGCATCGCATGCCCGCTTTGCGCGTGCTCTGCTTTCCAGGAAGTCAGGTCGCCTGCCACGCCGAAAGCCATCTCCTCTGCTTCAGGCTCCAGCGTCACCATCGCAGTCTCCTGCCTTCCCATAAGGCATCCGTCCCCGACGAGCAGGCCTATGAATTCGCCAAGCCTCCGGTCCAGGCTCTTCTTCCCGAACATCGGCGGGGAAAGCGCAATTATGTCGTCGCTCTTGAGCTGGCTTGCAGGCACATCTCCCCTGTTCTTTGTCCAAACTTTGTGGTCTGCGGTCAGCTTTATGCTGTAACCCGCCTTTGTCCGCAGCAGGTAAACCTGCTTGGTGCCGGTCTTGAATGCAGGGCCAATGCTGTGCAGCTTTCCATCTGCCCCGACCACCCGGCTCCTGCGGGCGGTGAGTTCATCAATTCTCACCAAGCCTTCTTCTGTTGCCACCAGGGTGTCTCCTGCCACGCACGGGTTGGATGCGTTTATCCTCCCGTCCACCGGGCAGGTGTGCCACTCGTTTATTATGTCGTCGAACTGCAGGCCGGGGTCTGCGCACGACCATGCCGCAAAAGCAATCTGGTCCCACAGGTCCCGCGCCTTCATCCTCTTCATCACGCTTCCGTCCGTCCTTGAGAGCAGGTTCCACTCGGCGTCGTTCTGCACGGCCCAGACAAACCTGTTGGAAAGCCTCACGGAGTTGTTGCCGTTCTGCCCGGCGACCGTGATGTATGCCTCAGACTCGTAGTGCGTGTCGAACACCGGGAAGTCGATGTCGGTCTTCCCCTGGCGCGCAAGGGCGAGCGTGCGCAGTATGTAGTTCATGGAAACGTTCTTCGCAAGCGCCTGCACGACCGCGAGCTTGACGCGCTCGTTCTTGAGGTCGGTGCTCTGCTCCTCCTTTGCCACCCTCATTATCCTCTTGAGGGATTTCGAGCACGCCTTGGTGCCTGCCACGAGCGCCGCGACCTTCTGCTCCTCCCTCACCTTCCAGTTCACGAATTTCTCGATGTCGGGGTGGTCCACGTCCACTATCACCATTTTTGCGGCGCGGCGCGTGGTGCCGCCTGACTTTATCGCGCCTGCCGCCCTGTCGTAGATTTTCAGGAACGACATCATCCCTGAAGAGTGCCCGCCGCCAGAGAGCCTCTCGCCCTCCCCCCTCAGGCAGGAAAAGTTGGTGCCGGTGCCGGAGCCGTACTTGAACAGGCGGGCCTCGCGGGTCACCAGGTCGAATATGCCGCCCTCGTTCACCAGGTCGTCCTTGAGCGACTGAATAAAGCACGCATGGGGCTGTGGATGTGAGTAGGCATCTGTGGATTGTTTTACTTTCCCGTCATCGGCATCCACGTAGTAATGCCCCTGGCTGTTGCCCTTTATGCCGTATGAGAGCGCAAGCCCGGTGTTGAACCACTGCGGCGAGTTGGGGGATGCCATCTGGTGGACAAGCATGTGCTTCAGCTCGTCCTCGAACGCGTCAGCGTCCGCTTTCGAGGAAAAATAAGAATGCTTCTCGCCCCAGGTGCGCCAGCACAGGGCAAGGCGCGACACCACCTCCCTGACAGACCTTTCGCTTCCTGTCACCGCCTTGCCGTTGCTGTCCTTGAGGAGATTGCCAGACTTGTCGTGCTGCGGCACGCCTGCCTTCCTGAAATATTTCTGCGCGACAATGTCGGTTGCCACCTGCGACCAGCTCTTGGGCACCTCGACGTCGCGCATCTCGAACACCACCGAGCCGTCGGAGTTCCTGATGATGGATGAGCGCAATTCGTATTCCACCGCTTCCAGGGGGTCTGTCCCTTCCTCTGTGAAAAGCCGCCTTATCTGCGTCCCGCCCTGCCTGGTTGCCTGTTTTGAAATCGCAGCAGGGCCGCGGGCTGCGCCCTCGCTCTGCTTCTGACCAATCCTGTCTGCAGAATTTGTCATCGCCACTTCCGCCATGTTCCCACCCCGATTTGCCGTTTGCTGGAGGCAAGCCAATGGGGTGCAATCGGCGGGACTTTTGCACACGTTCGAACCCGCGAAAACCACAATATATGGTGTTTTACGGATGAGCCAACCACAACCTGTTGGGCTTGCATCGCATATCGGATGTTCACATTTATATACCTATTTTCTCGCGCAAAAACAACCTCGTAGTGGGAGAAGGATGGGACGAATCCTGGCGGCAAATAAACATTTATTAACTCTTCTTTACACTTCTTAGCATTGTATGCTCAACGAAAAAACACGCCATGCGCCATCCGGCCAGGCTGCGCACCAGCCGCTGCGCGCTGGCTTTTCGCACCGCCTCCTGAAAAGCGGCCCTGCCGCGATGGTGCTTGCAATAATTCCTCCCAATCCCCAGCCAGCCAAAACATGGCACAGCGATCTCTCGGCATATCTGGGCTTCAAGGCAAGGAAAGGCACGCCTTCCCAATATTCAGCTGACCCTGGCGAGTGCTATCTTGCCAAATGGGCCAGCTGGCAACGGAAAAGCTTCAGGGACGGCACTCTGCCGAGCGACAAGATAATGCTGCTTCTTGAGGCAGGCTTTGATTTCCAGCCAAAAAAAGGGCGCCAGCCCGGCTTCAGGACAACAACGCACATCTGGGGCAGGTCATTCGAGAATTATTTCAATTTCCTGGGCAGGCTCGGCGAGCCTTGCGAGGCTTCGGACGACATCCTTGAACGCTCCCTTGCCGGCTGGGCAGGCGCGCAAAGGAAAGCCTTCAGGGAAGGCACGCTTTCAGATGGGCACAAGGAAGCCCTGATGAACGCAGGGTTTGACTTCGGCCCGGCAGATGCCGCATGGGGCAGGATGTTTAGGGATTTTGTTTCATTCGTCACTGAAACGGGCAGGCTGCCTGCCTATCATGCTGGCGGCTCCCGTGAAAAAACGCTTTATGGGTGGCGAATCCGCCAGTTTGCAGCGCGCAGCCGAGGCACGCTTTCCGTGAAGCGCATGGCAACGCTTTGCAATTTCCTCTTTTTTGACCTGTTCTCCTCCTGCCCCCTGCGCCAATCCAAGCAGGATGGAAACTGGGAAAGAGCGCTCAACAGCTGGCTCTCATTCAGAGACGAGCACGGCAAGGGGCCCCGCCAGAAGACAAAAAACCTGGAAGAATGCTCGCTTGGGCGCTGGGGCCGCCGCCAAAGGTACCTCTTCAAGCACGGCCAGCTCGACTCCACCAGGGCAAAGAGGCTTGCATATGCAGGCTTTGACTTCCGCGTGAAAAATGATGAAGGCAAGTAGGCATGCCGCGCATTTCGCATCACGTTTTATAACTTCTTTGCAGCAGGGAAAAAAGCATGCACAAGAGGCTGCAGGAAGGCGTGCAGGCGCGCGGCGCCAGGCAGGGCAAAGGCGAGTTTGCAGGAGAACTCCCCCTCGCGGGCGCCGGCGCGCATGCGGCAAGGGGGCACCCTTTCGGAAGCCCCATGGAAAGATGGCACGCGGACTACTCAAAATACCTCGAGCAATACCCCGACCCAGACCCTGAACGGCAGAAATGGTTCAAGCAAAACCATGCCAGGTTCAAGAGCCTGTCTTTCAAGCACCAGTCGCAGCATCTTCTTTTCAAGGAGCTCCTGAAACAAATCGCCGGGATGGGGGACAGCGCCGCAAGCCAGAAGCTAAGGGTGCTTGAGGACACTGGGCAGGGCGGCGCTTCCAAAATTTCGCGCCTCTACCGCGAGCTTGACCGCTTCCTGGAATTCGCGCAAGCCTTGGGCGGCTGGGACGTGGAAGAAGGCATCAGGCAAATCACGCTTGATTCCCCAATAGAGGCTGTCAGGGTTTGGGCCGAGTGGAAAGGCGAAGTGAACCGCATGAAGGAAAGCGGCAGCCTTCCAGCCGCGGTTGCCCATTATTTCTTGAAGAGGGGCTTCCCGTTCGAAAAGGAATAGCGCGCCGCGCGTCACGTTTTATAACTCCTTCGCACAAGAAAAGCAGCCAAGGTGATGGGATGGCTGGGGACGATGACAGCAACCAATGGGGCGACCGCGGCGAGCCGAAAGAAAAGAGCCCCGACGATTTTGAAGAAGTGGAAACCCAGACACCCGCGCAGTTCAGAATCGAGCAAAAGATAGGCGAGCACAAAGCCGAGCTGGTCAACAAAATCGATCTGGAGATCGCAAAACTCTCAGGCGAGCTGTCAAAAGTTACCAAGACGCTCCGCCGCCTCCATAAAAAAGGGGAAAACGTGGCCCCGGGCAGCGAAATTGGCAAGCTTCTGGCGAAGCACAACGAGATTCGCAAGCAGCTCAATGCGCTTGATGCGCGCAAGGTGAACCTTCTTGGGGAAAATGCGCAGCTTGGCGCCATGTACAAGGAGTTCGGAGCCAACCGCGCCAAGGCCGCGGTTGCAGTTGCAATGCCGATTTCCGGCAACGGCAACCACCTCCCGGTCAAGCACTAGCCCGATTCCGCGCAAGCCCCCTGCCAGCGCGAGGCGCGCAAGCCATCTGAGCATCCCAATGCGCACGCACCCCGCCGCAACCTATACCCGCGCGCGCAGGCGCAACCTATTTAATACGCTCTTCGTAATCCTGGCTGCAAGGGTGTTTCTTTGAAAAAACCAACTCAGTCCCAGCCCCAGGGCGCGCAGCCGCGCGCCGTGGGCACGTTCGCGGTGAAGGCAGGCCTGGCGCAGATGCTCAAAGGCGGCGTGATAATGGACGTCATCAACGCCGAGCAGGCAAAGCTTGCCGAGGACGCGGGCGCGGTCGCGGTGATGGCGCTTGAGGCTGTGCCTGCAGACATCCGCCGCATGGGCGGTGTGGCGCGCATGGCAGACCCGAAAAGGATACGCGAGATAAAGGCAGCGGTTTCCATCCCTGTCATGGCAAAGTGCCGCCTTGGGCATTTTGTCGAGGCTCAGGTGATAGAGTCCCTCAAAGTGGATTACATCGACGAGTCCGAAGTGCTCACTCCAGCCGATGCCGAGCACCACATCGACAAGTGGCAGTTTTCCATCCCGTTCGTCTGCGGCGCGCGCGACCTGGGCGAGGCATTGCGCAGGATTTCCGAGGGCG
>JBAZTI010000052.1:0-9178 GCA_041662045.1 Candidatus Micrarchaeia archaeon
TTCGCGATTTTCCACGCCTCGTCCAGCACCACGAGGAGCTTGAGCCCCTTGGTGGAGGACCAGCCCTCCTCGCGCATCTTCTCCTTGAGGAACTGCAGCATGGAAAGCGCGGCAAGGCCGCGGAACGTCTCGTCCGGAAGGCCAGACAGGTCAAGGTCCACCATGCCTGCGCGGGTGAGCTTCTCAAGGTCTATGGTGGACTGCTGGGCAAAGAAGTCCTCGCCCTCGCGCGTGAACTGTCTCAGGCGGTAAATCGCGTTTTCAAGCTCCGCCGGGAACTCGTAGCTGCCTGCCTCGCTCATTTCCTCGAGGATTTTCTGGACGTCCTTGAGCGTGGGCGGCATCAGGGGCTTGCCCAGCCCGTCCACCTGGAGCTTGGAGTTGAGCTTGAATTTCGCGTTCACGTACGCCTTCTCGATGGCAAGCTCGGTGAGCCTGCGCTGCTCCGGGTAGCGCGCGACGTCGGTGAGTATGTCCAGCGTCCTCATGACCTGCTTTATCCTGTCGTTGGGCTTCATGCCTGCCACGTCGAGCAGGTTGATGGTGGAGCCCCTGCCAAGCGAAATGACCTTGCCGCCGGTCTGCTTCACCCAGTCCTTGTACTCCCCAGCCCAGTCTATTATGAACGCGTTCGTCCCCCACACGAAGCTGGCGCGCGTGAGGAATGTCTTCACGAAGTAGGACTTACCTGAGCCCGTTATCCCCACGATTGCGATATGCGGGTTGGTGGTCTTCTGGAACGTCCAGTAGAAGGGCACGTGGAATATTTTCGTCCTGCCTATGAAGATTGCATTGGTCGGGTCTGCCATGAGCACCTCTTCCGGAGGCTCAGGGGGTCGCACGAAGATGTTCCTTCGGGCTAGGTCGGTGTTGTCAAGCTCTGACATCTGCAGTCTTCCCATGGGAATCACGCTTCTTTGCTTGGCGGCGCATTTGGGAATCGCCGCGCCCAGATGGCCCCTTCTCCTTTTTGCCGCATTGCGCAGGCAATGCGCCCTTTGCCTATATCACCGACTGCGCAAGCTCGGACGGGGTGGGGGGGATCATCACTTCCCACTGGAAGCAGCGCAGCATCTCGTCGCCGTTGAGCAGGTCCACCTGCACATTGAGGGAGTTTGATATCGTGGCGCGGAGCTCGTTCGCCTGCGCGGCAGCCGCGGCAGCCGCGGCTTCCTTGCTCACGCCCACCGCGGTGGTCATCACGTATGAGACCAGGCCCATGGGCTTGATGCCGCGCGTGAGCTTGTTTATCTGGTTCTCCCACATCGCGACCTCCTTCTCATACCTGTCCAGGCGTAGCACGTCCGGGTCGGGCTTGTCCCGCTCGCGCGCAAGCCGCAGCTGCGCCTCGGCGTGCTTGGTCTCTATCCTGCTCCGGTGGTCCGAGATGTCCTTCATGTACACCATTATCGCGAACTTGGTGACGTACTTCACGGACGATATTGCCCGCTCGAAGTATTCGGAATAGACTATGTTTTCCTCCGTCGACTTTTCCGACGCAGACTCGTATATCCTGACCCCCAGGTACTTTGAGGCATAATAGACGCCGCCCACGTTCTTGAGGACCACGTCGTTTGAGGCAGGCACCTCAAAGCCGCCCTCCATGAGCTGCACCACGTTGGCGCGCTGGAGCAGCAGCGGCACCAGCACATAGCCGTACTTGTAGAACGCCACCGCACCCATCGCGCCGGCAAGGCAGAGCAGGCCGGACACCAGGGCGATTATGCCGTTTGACGCGCCCACGAACGAGCCCATTGCGCCAACAAGCGCAAGCACTGCCGCACCGTATGAAAAGTATTTCACATCCACCATGCACTCACATGCTGAATTCTCCAAGCTTCCTTATAAGGCTTGCGAAAAGGCGCGCGCGGGCTGCGAGGCTACTTTAGGAGGCGGGAGTAGAGCTTCAGGAGCCTTTTGGTGCATTTTGGTATCGAATAATCAAGAGCGGTCGCCCGCGCGCCTTCCGAAAGCTTCCCCTTGGCATCGGCGCATTTGAGGAGCTTTTCCGCGCAGTCGCGCTCGTCCTCTGAAAACAGGTATCCGTTCCTGCCGTTTTTCACCATCTCCTCCATTGCGGTTCCCTCAAGCACGGCAGCAGGCTTTCCGCATGCAAAAGCCTCAAGAAGCGTGAGCCCCTGCGTCTCGAACTTGGAGGCAAAGACGAATGCATCCGCAGCATTGTAGTAGTCTATCAGCTTTTCCTTTGCCAGGACATAGCCTGTGAAGTGGAACTTGGAAGAAAGCCCCATGCGCTGCGCCTCTTTTTTCAAAGTGTCCAGGTAAGGCCCCTTGCCCACGATGAGGAAACGGGCATCCGGGTCGCGAACTTGCCTTGCCGCGCGCAGGATGAAGTCATAGTTCTTTTCCTTCACCACGCGCCCCACGGAAAGGATTAGCTTGGTTTTCCCGGAAAGGCCAAGCTCGCGCCTCACCCTCGCGCCCCCCTTTGCGTCCGGCTTGAACACGCCGGTGTCAATCGGGGAGGGCAGCACCTCCGACTCCATTCCGTGGCGCGCCAGGCGCGATTTTGTATGAGCAGAGGGCGCAGTCACAAGGTCAAAGTGCGAGTAGAGCCATTTTAGGTAGGACCAGGCGAACTTTTTCCCGAATGCCTGGATGCGCGCGTCCTTGGAGATGTAATGGACGCCGTCGGGCACCATGGTCTCCACCGATGCCATGCAGGGAAGATGCGCGCGGCGGGCAAAGCTGTAGGACGCCACGCCCATGCTCATCATGGCCTTGGAGTGCACGAGCCGTATCCCGTGCTTCTCCGCGGTTTTTGCAGATATCGAATAGGGGAAAAGCACTGCGCGGTATTCCGGGTAGGGGGGGAATTTTGCAGCGCGGAAGCGCAGCACCTCGTCGCCAGGGGCGTCGGAAAAGCCCGGGGCGTCAGGGGCGAATACCACCCACCTGTGCCCAGCGGCCTCTATTCCGCGCCTGTACGTGAGAATGGAGGAAACCACGCCGTCGGTGTTTGGCAGGTAGCTGTCCGTGAAGAGAGCCACGTTCATGGGAAGGTTAAATGCTTTTGCCATTTAAAATGATTGATGGTGGCAGCAGACATAAACATACATTTTTAAACACTTTGTCCACATCAATGCCAGGTGATGTTCATGGCGGCAACCCAGATGCTAGGCGGCACAACCGCAGCAAAATATTTTGCATTCAGGGACCAGATGGGCCATCCCGCCATGCGTGCGTCCATAATATACAAAGCAGAAAACGGGGATGCCAAAACAGCCAGGCTCCTGAGGCTGCATAAGATGGTGACGGATGGGACACGGAATTTCACGAACCGGATGGCAAAGGCTTTCAAGAAAAGCCCCGGGGAGTTTTTCCGCCTCAAGGCAAGGATGGGAAGGGACATCGACAAGAAGCCCCCAGAGGTCGCAGCCATAGGGCATTACATGCTGGACAGTGCGGAGGCGGCGGTGGTTTGCAGGGGCGACTTTGGCAGGCGGCTGCTGCAGGAAGCTTCGGAATTTGGGAAAAGGGAGTAGGAGATGGCATGGGCAAGCAGAAGGAATTCTCATACACGGTGGTAGGCAGGCACGGAAGCCTTTACACAGACCCAGGATGCAGGAAGCCTTTCGTTTTCGGCACGCCGCTGCCTGACAGGCTGGCGCGCATAGCGCCTTTTGAGCTTGCAGGGCATGCGGCAATAGATGCACGGTGCCCATCAAACAAAAACGAGATAGGCATTGCATACGCAAGGCTTGTGCTCGCCGCCGCCCAGGCCATGAAGGACCTGCGCACCGCGGGCCGGCAGGGGCTGCGCTCCAAATGGGACACGGACGAATTCATAAACGGCCTGAAGGCTGCATTGAAGGATGGGCGGTGCCCAGACAGCGGATTCCTTTTCGACATACCCACGGCAAAAAAAAGCACCATGCTCCCGCTTTTCATCTACGACGTAGCCAGGGAGCTGGGAGTGGATGCGGGGGTCGCAGTATCCCCAAGCGAGCTTGGGCTTGCCATATGGGACGATGTGCTCTTTGTGAAGGAATTGCGCGATGGGGAAGGGCGCATGAGGATAGAGATAACTGCCCTGCCAGGCGGGCAATCCAAGGACAGGAGCGCGCCCATTTACGACCCTGCGCAGCTGCAGTCCTCGATATATTCGGTCGTTGCCATCGAGTGCATGGAAAAAAACGATTTTGCATCGCAGCTTGCATTGTGCATAAAGGCAATCGCGCTCTGCCCTGAAAACTCGCTTGCGCGCCTCCGGGCGGCTGCGGCATATCTGGAGCTGGGCAGTGCGAAAAAAGCCCTCAGGCAGAGCCAGATAGCAATCAGGCTCAACCCGTACCTGGGGGAAGCCCACAGCCTTGCCGGCAAGGCATGCGCAGAGCTTGGCAACACCATGGAAGCCGCATCGTATTTCCAGGACGCGGTGGCAAACGCGTCGGCAGACAAGTACAAGGCAGACTATCTTTACAACCTCGCAGCCTGCTGCTTCAATCTGGAGCAATATGATGAGGCGCTCAGGCATGCGAACGGATGCGTCGAGCTTGAAAAATCTGGAGATTCACTCATGCTGCGAAGCAGGGTGCATGACAAGCTCGGGAACGCGGCAGAGGCAATGGCAGACCTGATTGCCGCATCTGCGATTGATAGCAGCCAGAAAAGGGGCGCGGACGGAAACACCGGGGAAGGGGGCAACGCTTAAAAACCGTTCGCTTTATACAAAGGCTTGTCAGCGGTCATAGGAGAGGGGAAACACCCGAACCCATTCCGAACTCGGAAGTTAAGCCCTCTTACGACGTTGCCTGTACTGCGCTATGCGCGGGAACGCGCGTTGCTGCTGACACAACAAACAAACCCTAGCGAAGCTGGTTTGTTTGGCAATCGAGACCCTCTTTTTCGCTCCGCGAAAAAGGGGCCCCTTTTTGCCAGAGGCAAAAAGTGGGAGCTCGATTTCAATCTACAAATCCGAGCGATGGGCATTTTGCTTCGGCAAAATGCAGATCAGTCCATGATTTTTTCCTCAAGAAGCGTGCAGGTGTGGAAGCCTATCCCTGTGCACTTGTTTTTGTCGCAGTTCCCGTTGCTGCATCCGAGAAGCCGCGTGCTGCCGGACCAGAACATCCCGAGCATAACGCCATTCTGGAAAGGAGTGACGCCTGGATTGTTCTTCAGGTAACGGAAAGTATCGCCTAGTTCAAAAGCCCTGTTCTCGAATTTGCAGATTTTTCCGTTGACCGGTGCGAGCACGCAATCCGGTGCGCGGGCAAATTTTATAAAGCCAGCCGGGGCGCGGAAAGCCCGGAAGTGAAGCAGGGAGATGCCGGCATCCGCCAGATATGCGGGGAAATGAAAGTGAAAGAGGCCAGAATGGGCAATTATTGCGCAATGCTTTTTCCCTGCGCGGTTCCGCCGGAGGGGCGCGTGGGATACGTCCGTGTTTATAAATCTCACAAGCGAATTTGGCGCCATGAAGCTGGGCGACATTGTGGCTTCGGGCGCAGGCAGGCTCAAGCCCAAGGACGAGGTCTGGAAGTACAAGAAATACATATGCCGAGCGAAGCTCCTTGACCTGACCGCTGGCGGGAAGATTGTGGTCTTGAACGAGGCCGAGGCGCACGAGAACGACCTGTACGCCTCCCACCGCGTGGTGCTTTCCTGCGGGACCAGGCAGGAGGTCGCAATCATCGACCTTTCGCACGACTTGGTGGACCGCGGGGAAATCATGCTCTTTTCAGAGGTCCTTTCTGAGTTCGACGTGAAGGAGGGGGACAGGGTAGAGATAGTGCACATGCAGCGCCCTGCCTCCATAGAATACATAAAGAAGAAGATGGACGGCGGCGAGCTTGCCGAGAACGAGATGGGCATCGTGATGTCCGAGCTCATGCAGAACAGGCTTTCCGAGGCGGAGCTTTCCTCCTTCATCACCTCCATGTACATACGCGGGCTGACGCAGGACGAGGTGGTCGGGCTCACCAACAGCGTGGTGTCCACAGGGCAGACGCTCCAGCTGGGAAGGTCGCCAATCTGCGACAAGCACTGCGTGGGCGGCGTGGCTGGCAACAGGACCACCATGGTGGTGGTGCCCATAGTCGCGGCGGCCGGGCTTTACATCCCCAAGACCTCAAGCCGCTCGATAACGTCGGCGGCAGGCACGGCGGACACGATGGAGACGCTCTGCTCCGTTTCATTGCCGATTGACGAGATGCGCGAGATAGTGCAGAAGTCGCACGGGTGCGTGGTGTGGGGAGGGGCGCTCAAGCTTGCGTCCGCGGACGACAAGCTCATAAAGATAAGGAACCCGCTTTCGCTTGACCCGGAGGGCGTGATGCTCGCGTCCATTCTAGCGAAGAAGAAAAGCGTGGGTGCGGAATATGTCGTGATAGACATCCCGATAGGCAAGGGCGTGAAGCTTGCAAACCAGGCGGACGCGAAAAAGCTTGCGGACCAGTTCATATCCATAGGCAGGCGTCTTGGCATGAGGATAGAGGTGCTCATAACCGACGGCAGCGAGCCAGTTGGGCTGGGGGTGGGGCCTGCGCTCGAATGCGCAGACGTGCTCTCCGTGCTGAACAACGACGGCCCGAACGACCTGCGGGAAAAATCCTGCAGGCTTGCCGGCGAAATACTCGAGATGACCGGCAAGGTGAAGAAGGGCAGGGGCTTTGACATTGCGGACGGCGCGATAAGCTCGGGCAAGGCGCTTGCCAAGTTCCAGGAAATCGTGGAACTCCAGGGCGGGAAGAAGGGCGTCAAGCTTTCGGACGTGCCGGTTGCAAAGCACAGGCACGTTGTCGCGGCAGAGGCGAACGGCAGGGTGTACCACATAGACAACCGGATGATTTCCAAGATTGCGCGCGCGGCAGGCGCGCCGAACGACAAGGTGGCCGGCGTCAAGCTCCTTTGCGAGCGCGGGGACAAGGTGAGGGCGGGCGACCCGCTTTTCGAGATACACTCGGACTCCGAGACCAAGCTCGACTTCGCCATCAAGGCGCTTGCGGGCTGGGCTGGCGTGGAGCTGGAAAAAAGCGTGCTTTCCAGGGTTGGCTGACCTTCCATCTTTCAGATGCTGGCTTCTGCCGCGAAAGAATGTTTTTAAACACATCTTCCCAGATTATGGCAGGTGTGGGCATGAATAGAAAATTATTAAATTACAAAGGGGGACGAGAAGTTCCCAATGAAAAGACATGGGTCGCCCCGAACATGAATTGGAAGGGTGCTGCGCCTCTCGAAGGCGGAATAAGGATAAACTTCGTCTCTAGGATGCCGTATAATAAGGCGCTTAAAAATAGCGCCAGGGGCAGGGAACTTGAGCAAACTGACAGCGCGGGGGCCCTTGAGAGGCACCACCTTGCGCTGCGCCAGTTCAAGAGCGCATACATCAAGGACAACAACAATCACGAGGCAGCCGAAAAGGGGCTTGAGCAAGCAAGGCGGCTGCTCGCCTTTTGCATGCAAACGCTTGGCGCGGAAAAGGTCCTTTCGGCAAGGAGGGGGGATGCGAACGCCTTCACTTCCGCAGATATTCCAGTGCTTTCGGCCCTTTCAGACTCCATAAATGCCTATCGGACATTCACGAAGGGAACCCCGAGGGGGTGGAACAAGTACTGCCTGGAGGACTTCAGTGCCATGATGGCAAAGATGTGCCAGCCCGCCAAGAATGAGTTGCCTTCAGGCACTTTGGAATTTAACTCTTCAGGCTATTTGGGATTGAACGAACGCTCATCATCGAAGCAGTACGAAGGCGCAGTCTGGAATCTTTATGGAGTCAAAAGATACAAAACTGCGCTAAATGTATTTGAAAAATGGCAAGCCTTTCACGTCATTCCCATGGGGAAGAAATTCGAATACCTGGTGGACATCTACCTGAAGCTTGGCATGCGTGAAGAGGCTTTCAATGAGATGACGCGCATCAAGAGTTCGATGCAGAATGTCGAGCAGAAATACTGGGGATTCACCCAAAAGGAATTCGACGCCAAGATGAAGAAAATCACAGCCCCCAACGAGGTATTATAAATTTACCTTATCCTAACGCCGTTGCCAAAAACGAACGTTAGCGCGCGCGGGGGCAGTAATATAATCCTGCGGCTGCTAATTCCAGCAGGAATCCTTGGACGGTAATCGCATGGGGCTTGACAACATAGAGGCGCACATACCAGAGGGCATAACGGTTTCGCCTGAGGACGCGGAACTCCTGAAGTTCATAGAGCAGTCGCGGCCGAAAATCTACGTGGTGGGCGCGGGCGGCTCGGGCTGCAACACCATGAGCAGGATGCACGACGTTCGGATAGAGGGCGTGAAGCTCATCGCCATGAACACGGACGTGCAGCACCTGGTGAAGATGGGGGCAGACAAGAAGATACTCCTGGGCAAGAAGACAACCCGCGGGATGGGCGCAGGCTCCAACCCAGCGGTTGGCGAGGCGGCGGCAAAGGAGTCGGCGGACGAGATAAAGGCGTCGATGGCAGACGGCATGATGGTGTTCATCACCTGCGGGCTTGGCGGCGGCACCGGCACTGGAAGCGCCCCCATAATCGCAGAGCAGGCAAAGGCCGCAGGCGCGCTCACAATTGCCGTGGTCACGCTTCCTTTCGCATCAGAGGGGAAGATAAGGATGCAAAACGCGCTTGAGGGCTTGAACAGGCTGCGCAAGCACGCGGACACGGTCATTGTGATACCGAACGACAAGCTCCTGTCCATTGTCCCTGACCTGCCGCTCAACACCGCATTCAAGGTGTCGGACGAGGTCCTTGCCGGCGCCGTGAAGGGGATTGCCGAGCTTGTCACAAAGGCAGGGCTTGTGAATTTGGACTTTGCCGACCTCCGCACCATACTTTCAAGCGCTGGCTGCGCGGTGGTTGGCATGGGCGAGGCGTCGGTGGAGGCAAAGCCGGACCAGCGCGCGCTCATCGCGGTGGACACCGCCATGAACTCGCCGCTCCTGGACGTGGACATTTCAACGGCAAGCCGCGCGCTCATCAACGTGGTTGGCGGGGAGGACATGACGCTTCGCGAGGCAGAGCTCATCGTGAGCGAGGTTTCAAAGAGGATAGACCCGACCTCGCACATCATCTGGGGCGCGCGCGTGGAGAAGAATGCCAAGAAAAGCTCGGTGCGCGTGCTCGCCGTGCTTGCAGGGGCGAAGTTCCCGCAGTATGAATTGGCAAGCGCCGCGCTGTCAGCAGGCGCAAAGGCAGAGAATGCCGAG
>JBAZTI010000053.1:0-8720 GCA_041662045.1 Candidatus Micrarchaeia archaeon
ACGATGTTCGTCCTTCCGTTGAGCTTGAGCACGAGGGGCACCTTGCCGGAGTAGCACTCCTTGTAGAGCCTGGCAATCCCCTTCTGCACTGCAAAGCCCGAAAAGCCCCCTTGCGCGGCCACGTCGCAGACGTATTCCGGGTTTATGTTCCTGCTGTTGAAGTCCACAGGGCCGTGCTCCATGCCCTGGTCCATTGCAAGTATGAGCACGCGCCCGTTCCTCACTATCTTCCCCAAATGGGCATTCTTGTCCTTCATGCCACCGCCTCCGAAAACCGTCAGTGAAAAGGGGTTGAAACATTATAAAGCGCACGCCCGCAGCCAGCCACCCCATCATTATAAAACTTGCTTGCGCACGCATTGCGGTGTTGCCATGCCGGACCTGCTCTCGGTTTATGACTTTGACAAGCGCGAAGCCGACGCCTGCCTTTCAGAAGCGTCAATCATGGAGGCTCTTCTCAAAAAGGGCAGGCCCCTCCGCATGCTCTCAGGCAAAATCACCGCCAACCTTTTCTTCGAAGCCTCCACCCGCACCAGCTTCTCATTCCAGTCCGCCGCGGCGCGCCTGGGCGCAACGCCACTTGTTTTCCACCCTGACAGGAGCTCTGCGCAGAAGGGCGAGTCCTTTTCCGACACCATCCAGATGATGGACGGCTACGCAGACTGCCTTGTAATCCGCCACCCGGAGCCGGGCATGCCGCAGCTCGCGGCCGAAATCGCCAGCCACCCGGTCATCAACGCTGGCGACGGGGGCAACCAGCACCCATCCCAGGCGCTCATCGACATATACACAATCAGGAAGCTCAAGGGCAAAATTGCGGGCTTGAACGTAACGCTCATGGGCGACCTGAAGCACGCGCGCGCCATGCGCTCGCTCCTTCACCTGCTTGCGATGTACGGGGCAAATGTCTCGCTTTGCTCCCCTGCCCTTCTTGCAATGGGCCCCGAGGTGGTCTCGCGCGCGAAAAAGGAGTTTGGCGCGAACATCAGGGAAACGGCCAAGCCCTCGCTTGCGGGCTGCGACATCCTCTACATATGCCGCGTGCAGCGGGAGAGGTTTGCCGACCCTGACGAGGCCCTGCGCATGTCCCAGGCATTCCGCCTCAGCATGGCCGATTTCCGCGCAGCGCCAAAGGGGATGGCCGTGCTGCACCCCCTTCCGAAGCTGGACGAGCTTCCCAAGGAATTCGACCTTGACGCGCGCGCAAAATACTTCGAGCAGGCGAAAAACGGCGTGCCTGTGCGGATGGCAATACTGAAGAGGTGCGTGCTTGGCAAATGAATCCCCGCCTGCCTTCCAGGCAGGGCATTCCTTCGGGTGCTTGCTTGGCAGCTGAGGCAGCCCCTGCCGCGCCCAGGCCGTCCGCCCTCAAGCAGCTCCTCCTCAAACCCAAGCCGTGCTCCATCGTCCTCCTTCTCAAGGACTCGGAGCAGACATGGTACCCGTCCAAGCTCGCGCGCTCTTCCGGGGCGTCCTATGTGCATGTGATAAACCTCCTATCCGGACTCAAGAAGTTCGGGATTGTCGCATCCGAAAAGAAGGGCAAGCAGAACATGTTCCACCTGACTGAAAAAGGCGCCTACCTCGCCCTCACGCTTGACGACCTTGCGAAAAAGTGCGAAGCTGCCGAAGCCGAGCACAAGCAGGCGAAGCAGGAAGCGCCGCCTCCGCACCCGATTCCCGAAGCTGCCGTGGCAAAATCCGAAAAAGCCGCATCCGCAGCAGGCGGTGCCCCTTCGCCCGAGGCGAAGAGGGAGGCAAAGCCCGCGGCTGAGAAAAAGTAGCCGCCCTGCTTCTTCCGTCGCTAAAAAACAAGCCGATAGGCATAATAAAATTGGGGTGGAAATCTTTCCATGGGGTGGCGGGGTGGGCGCCTCATTCTCCTTCTTCTAGGCTTATTCCCATTGTCATCTGTTTGCTTTGCGGCTGGCTTTCCGGACTGCTTCCCAAGCGAGCCGCTTGCGCGCTTCTGGCAGGACGAATCATACGTCTCATCGAACCCGAACATCATCTCCGTCTGGTCCATCCGCTCGTATTCTTTTGCGTTTGACAATTCCACCCAGAGCCTGGAGCTTGCAAACGTTTCCATAATGAACGGAAGCGCCCTGCTCGCGCGCGTGCCGGCCGGGCAAAGGGGGGCCCTTTCGGAGCCCGCCTCCCTGCTCACGCAGGCATCCGGCGAGCTTGCGCTTGCCAAAGAGGCCTCGCTCTCCGCCCACGGGCTTTCCTCCAGGGCGCATGCCGCGGTGCGCGACAGCTTCGGGCTGCAAAACCTCCCGCTCACCAACGTCTTTTTCCTGTCAGCCGTGATCAACCTCGACACCCTCCTGAAGGTGGCTGAAGTCAGCAAGTTCATTTCCCTTTACCCAGCGCAGTATTCTTCCGCGCTCGGGCATGCGGCCTCGGCGCACGACTCGCTCCAGCTGGCAGCCCTGGCGCTTTCCAGGCTTGCGCAGGATGAATACGAGTTCCTCTCAAGGGCGGGCGCAGGCTCTCCAGCGTACTCTGGCGCAGCCTCCCCCGCGTTCAATTACGCCGAATCGCTGCTTGCGCCAGAAGGCGGTTTTTGCGCAGGCGAGGCTGCCGCATACCGCCGGGCATACGATTACTTCGCCTCCTCGCCGCAGTTGCCTGATTTTGCCCAGGCAGGGCTCCAGTCCCGCCTGGACTCGCTTGGGGGGGCTGGCGAAAACTCGTCGATTGCCCGCACACTGTCCCTTTACTCCCTTCTTTCCGAGGCAAGGGAAAAAATGCTGTCCGAGTATTCCACCGGGCAGCTCTACGCAAAGGACTCCCTGCGTGCGCTTTCCCTCGAGCTTTCCCTTCTTGGCGGCGAAAAGCTCGAGCTGATAGGGGACTTGCCGCCTCCTGCGGAAGGAGAATCCCTTCTCGTTCTGGGCGGCAGCACCGGCATCTACAGCGGCTACCTTGCGGCAAAGGATGGCTCCCTGCGCGCACAGGCCCTCCTATCATCGTCGCAGGCAAGCTTCTCATCAAAAGAGGCGGATGGCTGGCTCTCCCAGGCCATCAGCGAGTCACAGTCATCTTCCGAGCTCTCCCAGTCGTCCCTTCTCTCCCTCAAGGCCGTGCGCTCGAATGCCGAAGCTGCGGTGCTTTCGCAGAAAGGCGCAGCCGAGGGGGCGATAGAGGCTGCCAGGCATGCCGCTTCTTCAGAGGCAGCTTCCCTTCCATCAGCGCATTCCCTCTCCGCAGCGCGCTCCCTCCTCTCCCAGGCAGAGGAATCGTTCCTGTCCTCAGGCGCCCTTCCCTCTCTTGGCGCGCGCTACCAGGCATATTCGGGCGCAAGGAGGCTTGCCGACCGCGCCGTTTCCATCTCCCAAGGCTCCCAGGCATCAGGCGCCCTGCTTGCCGCAGAAGAAGGGCTTTCAAGATACTCCTCCCTCCTTTCCCTTGCGCGGGCTGACGGGATTGACGTGGCATACGAGCAGGAAGCGCTTGCATCATACCGCGCCCTCATCTCGCAGCCGGCTTCCTGGGACATAATCTCTTCCGTGTCCTTGGCTGCGGAAAGCGACAGGCGCGCCCTGATCCTGCGGGTTTACGAAAGCTACAGGTATCTTGAGGAAAAATACGAAAGCGCATGCCTCCTCTCAACGGAAATGCTCTCCTATTCGCCGTCGCTTTCGCAGAAGCTAAGCGGCATCGGGGCGTATTTCCCGTCCGGCGCCCTTGATGCGGAGCGCGCCATGGGCCGCCTCAAGCAAACAGAGCGCGAGATTGATTCCGTCCTTGCCTCTGCCTGGCAGCAGGCGCCGCAATACCTCTCCTCCGCCCTTGCCCAAAACTCGCACCTGTCCGAGGCTTACTCGACCCCGGTGCTCGGCAGGCAGACGGATTATTCAGCTTACATCTCGACCAGCAACCCGTCCGGGCTTTCATCCTCAGGCGCCATCCCCTTCTTCCTGCGCACGTCTGTCCCCCTGTACTCTACCGACTTTTCAGGGGGCGACGCGATTTCCGACGCCTACCCGGACAAGGGCAAAACCGCCATCGTCATCCCGTCTGTGGCGCCTCGCCAGTCCTTCTCATTCACTTTCGAAAAAAAAGACCAGCCTGTGCAGATTCTTTCCGCAGAAGACGCGTGCTCCTTCGCTTCCGAAGAGATAGCCTATGCCAGCCGCACAATCTCATTCGTTTCCTCCCGCGCGGTTTCCACCCTGCTGCTCTCGCAATCGGCGCCAGCGCTGTCCCATTCCGCCGCCGTGCAGTATTCAGGCCAAAAGCTGCCGATTTCCTCATTTTCAACAGAGGGCGGCGGGCTCCTGCAAGGCGAGATATACGGCGTTCCAGCCGGCAAGGGCGAGCTCACCATTTTCTATTCCGTCCCAAGCCCGTTCTCCGCCTCGCCCTCCGGGCGCGAATATGAGACGCTGCCCCTGGGCGCAAAGGAAATCTCCTACACGCTTTCCCTTTCCCCTCCCCTGCTCGACTGCCCCTCTGCGATGGTCTACATCCATGAGCCCTATGGCGGCATCTTCAACCTAAGCATAGCCCCGCTTTCAGGGGAAAAGGTGGCGCGCGCGTCAGCCGCAGCTTCAGGCAACGAGACCCAGATATCATTCTCGCTCTCCCCGCTTGCAAGGGGCAAGCCCTCCAGCTTCTCGGTTTCCTACGTCGTCCAGGACGCAAGCCAGGCGCTGTCGGCAGCCCTCTCCCAGGCTGAGCTTCTCGTCCTTACCTACAACCGCTCAAGGGACGCGCTCATGCTTTCAGAGGCAAGGCGGCTTGCGCTCTCTGGCAGCACGAACGAGGCGCTCTCCCTCCTTTCGCAGATGCGCAAGGAAGCGCAGGAACTTTCCTATTCAGAAGCCGATTACAGGCTTTTCCTCCAGGAAAAATCAGATGCAGACGGCGCAGTGTTCTCCCTCTCCGCTGCCCAAAAATCCCTTGCGCTTGCAGACTCGCCCTCCCTTGCGGCGTTTTCCTCCGCCCTTTTCAAGTACCAGTCGTCCATCTCCTCGGCCTCCGGCGAGGCGGACGCAGGGGGCTACCAAAAGGCGCTCTCTGCCCTCCGCAAGGCAAAAGCCGACCTTTACTCCTCGCTTTCCGCGCTTTCCCTCTCCTCCCTCAAAAGCGCCTCGGAAGGATATGCAAGCGCGCGCAAGCAAGGGGCTGCGGATTCCCCCCTGCTTTCCGCAGCGCAGGGCGCGCTTTCTGAAGCGCAAGCCAGCTATACCGACGGGGATTTCACGCAATCCCTCGCGCACTCCTCGTCAGCACTATCCAGCCTTTCCGCCTTCTCCCAGGCATCCTCGGCAAGCGCATCTGAAATTGCCGGGCAGGCTGAAAGCCTCCGCTCAGGGTACGCATCCCTCCGCGAGGGCACGGAGCCTCTCCTTGCAAACTATTCCTCGCAATACTCCGCCCTCTCTGTGCAGTCCCGCCGCCAGCTCCCATTTACGCCAGCCGCCGCCGCAGCGCGGCTGTCCGAAGCTGACAAGCAGCTTGCCGCCTCGAAGAAACCCTCGCTGCCCCCTCAAGAGGCGCTTTCGGAGGCCAACGCCTCATACGGGAAGCTGTCCTCGCTCCATGCGTCCCTCTCGAATGCGCTTGAGTCGCTCTCCTCCTCAGCATCATCCGCCCTTGATGTTGCCCGCGCCGCGCTTTCAGAGGTGAAAGCGCGCGCAAGCGCCGAGGATGCCTCCCAAATCGGCGATGAGGTCGCGCGCGCCGAGGCTTTCCTGTCAGGCGCGATGTATGCCGACTCGCTCGCATCCTCCGACCGGGCAATCCGCGCGGCAAACGCGGCCCTTTCAAAGGCGGGCGCAGGCGGCAGCCCGCTCCAGCCTGCGGCGCTCGCGCTCGTCTCCATCGTCTTCCTTGCAGGGGCGGCATACTACTTCTTCTCAGGTAAAAAGCGCGCGCCTCCCGGGGAAAAGAAGGAAGTCCCGAAGGCGGAATGAACGCATGGCGCTTCCGCTCAAGGAAGCATAAAATAAAAACGGAAAAGGAAAGAAAAATTTACTGCATCCTGGAAGGCTTGCCTGCAAGCGCGAGCTCCTTGCTCACGAGCTCGGAGAGCACTTCCTTCGCGATGACGCGCCTTCCGCCGATCTTCACGTGGGGTATCCTGTTCCTGTCCAGGCGCCTCTCGAACGCGTTCCTCTTTATCCTGATGCCGCGCGAGTTCATCTCCTGCACGGCATCGCCGACGTCGTAATAGTTCTTGCAGACGTGCACCATCCCCTCGATTGCCGACTTGGGCACCCAGCGCTGGGTCCCGATCTTGAGGGACGGGACGGAATTCTTCTCAATCCTCCCTATGAATGCCCGAAGGTTCAGCTTCTCGTATTTCTTGAGCTCGGTGAATGCCTGCTTCACCGAATAGTATTCGTTCGCAAGCGCAATCCAGTCATGCACGACCGGCTTGGGGATGAGCCTCTTGTTGCCAATCTTGACAGAATGCACGGAGCGCCTCTCCACGCGGCCGCCGAATGCGCGGTATGAGAGGTTGACGCCGCCCCTCTTGAGCTCGTCATACGCCTCCTCGACCGTGAACAGCCCCATGCCGCGCAGCCTCTCGCGCTCAAGCTTGTCCTGGGCATACAAGTCGTTCGCCTTCCCGACGATGTCGGAAATGCTGGAGTGGAGGGACTTCTCATCAGAGGCGCGCCTGGACTTCATATCCGAGATTTTCATGGACTTGAGCCTGGACACTACCGGGTCATTTATCACTTTTTCAATCACGATTCTTTTTCCACGGGGCATGTTGTTCACCTTCACGGGCAAGTATACCACAAATACATTTTTTACCATCTTATTTCTGCAGATGAATCTTTATAAGCCTTTCGTCAACATCCGCAAAATACCTCTTTTCACCCTGCCCGCACTGGCTTGGAAAACTAGATTAATAAACCCTTCTCTGCGCCAACTTGACCGTGGAAAAATACGCTTTATGCCCCGGCTGCTCGCAGAGGCTCTTCCCGGAGGGCGCAACGCGCGCTGCAGGCTGCGGCGAAGAGTGCTTCATCTGCCAGGGGCTGCTTTCCGCACTCCCCTCTCTTGTGGAAAGCGCGCTTTCCCAAGCCCGTACCTTCGAATGGAAAACGTTCTCGGTATCATCGTCATTCCCCCGCCCTGTGCTGGTGCGCGAGGAGGAGGCTGCAACCTCGCTTGCGCCAGGGCAGTACACCTCGATCAAGAACAGCGTGAACGCGGCAATCGCAAGGCAGGTGTCCAGCGCGACCGGCAGGGAAAACGACCAGCGCGCCCCGGACGCCTCTTTCGAATTCAATTTCGCCTCGAAAAAGTCGTCAGCCCGCCCCATGCAGCTTTACGTCCACGGGCACTACCTGAAGCTTGCGCGCGGTTTTTGCCAGAGCAGGTGGCACTGCTCGGAATGCAGGGGGGCCGGCTGCGAGCATTGCAAGGGAAGCGGCACGAACTACCCGTCCGTCGAGGAGGAAATCGGCAAGGTCCTAATGCCTGCGTTCGGTGCATCGGGCTGCATCCTCCACGCAAGCGGCAGGGAGGATGTTGACGTGCGCTGCCTTGGCACGGGCCGCCCGTTTGTCGCCGAGCTTTCCTCCCCAAAGAAGAGGGATGCCGACCTTCGCTCGCTTGAGCGCGAATTCTCAAAAAACAAGGACGTCCAGGCCGCCTCCCTCAAATTCGTCCGCAAAAACTTCATAGACTCGGTGTGCAACTCCCACTTCGACAAGGAATACGAGGCGACCGTTTCAGCCGCGCGCGCGCTCACAGCATCTGACGCAAGGAAAATCGAGGCGCTTTCCGGCGCCTCCCTTTCGCAGAACACCCCCACACGCGTGCTTGCGCGCAGGGCCGACATGCTCCGCAGGCGCACCGTCTACAGGATCAGCGCGCAGGCAGCCGCGGGCGGGAAGCTCCGCCTCCGCATCCTCGCAGAGGCAGGCACCTATATCAAGGAGTTCATCCATTCCGACAACGGGCGCACAAAGCCGAGCGTCTCATCCGCCCTGGGCTGCAGCGCGGCGTGCGATTCGCTAGACGTGGTTGCAATACACGACTACTTCCTGGAGACTGTGGAGGGCTGACTAAGTATTTTTTATCCTTTCCCCTCTTTTCATTTCCCATGCTGGAATCCTTGCTTTCCCTGCTTTCGCCGCAGCCATCTGTGCCGGGCATCGATGTGCGGATGCTCGTGGCCTTGGCATTCACCGGAGCTGCGGCGTACTTCGACATGTTCAACAGGAAATGGGTACCTGACGCCCTGCTCTGGGGCTTCCTCGGCTCCGCCCTGCTCCTGAACGTCATATTTTTCGATACTGCGCTTTTCGCCCAGGCGCTCACGGCTGCCATCATCATCGCCGCGCTGACTTACGCCCTTTACAGGATGGGCCAGCTCGGTGGCGCGGATGTTTTCGTGATGGCCTCTATTGCGCTTGCAGTCCCGTACCTGCCGCACCCCCTGCTCGCCGCGGCGCAGGATGTCCCATACCCGTTCTTCCTCTCCATGCTTGCGCCGACCGGCATCGCCTTCATACTGCACATGCTGGCCCGGTTCATCCCCTATGTCTCCCGCAGGATTTCGGAAGGCAAGGTGAAGTTCACGATGCAAAAAATAGCCGGCCCCGCAATAATCCTTCTCGCCCTCCTTGCCTTCGGTGCCACCATCTCCTCCCTGCCTGCCTCCCTCCCGCCGGCCTATTTCGCGGTAGTTGGCTTCCTGGGCGCCGCGCTTGTCTTCTTCTCGCTTTTCATGCCCGAGATAAAGGCAA
>JBAZTI010000054.1:0-8353 GCA_041662045.1 Candidatus Micrarchaeia archaeon
CCAAAACGAGAAGGAGGACCTTGCCAGGAAGGTAAAGAATGAGGCCTCGAAGTTCCTCAACAACCCCAGAGGCAAGTATTACCGGGTCGCCAGCGAGGCAGTAGATATCTGCAATGCCATCATAGCGCCTAAGGTGGACGAAAAAAGCCTAGAATCGGTGCACAGTTAATTCTCTGTTCTGCTTTCTTCTTTTTCATTTTGTTTTTCCCCGCAGAGCGCCAGCATTATAAGCCTTTCGTCCCACAATAAGGGGAAAATGGGAAAAAGGTGGGAATATGCAAAAACAGGTGAAGGGAAACACTGACGCTGCAGGCGGCGAATTGCCCAAGAAATTCACGACAGTGGGCATTGACGCCTACAGGGCGATTGCGCTGGCGGCGAAGTACGGCAGCGGGCAATCGACTGCCAAGGACATGGCCAAGGCGATAAGGCTGGTTAAATCCGTGGCGAGAAGGCTTTCGCCGGAAGCGCTTGAGGAAATGCCAAAGGGCCTTGAGGCCAGGAAGCTTGCATATGAGCTTGCCAGCCAGGCCTTGGAAGCCGCGCAAACCAGCACCATTATGCCGGAGAGGGAGAGGGTAATAACGAACGCCACGGTCTTCACAAAAAGGGCGCTTGCCATCGAGAGCATATGCTGCCAGTAGGCAGGATGCCGCGCTTCTTTCCCCACTTTTTAATTTTATTCCTTTAGGAATAAAACTGCCAATCCTTATTATAAACCGCCCTTTCCACAAGCCATCGGGGGATAACATGGCAACAAAGATATTCTCATCAGAGTCGGTGACGGAAGGGCACCCCGACAAGATATGCGACCAGATATCGGATGCCATACTTGACGCCATGCTTCGGGACGACCCGAAGAGCAGGGTGGCGGTAGAGACTTTGGTCACCACGGGAAGCGTGCACGTGGCAGGAGAGGTCACCACGAAAACCTACGTCGACATACAGAAGCTGGTGCGCGAAACTGTCCGCGACATAGGGTATACCAACCCCGAGTACGGCATGGACTACCAGGACTGCGGGGTGTGGACATCCATCCACGCGCAGTCGCACGACATTGCGGTCGGCGTGGACGCGGAAAAGCACGAGCAGGGCGCAGGCGACCAGGGAATGATGTTCGGCTATGCCTGCGACGAGACGCCCGAGCTCATGCCGCTGCCCATCATGCTTGCGCATGCAATTACCAGGAAATTGTCCGAAGTCAGGAAGAGCAAAACGCTCCCCTGGGTGCGCCCTGACGGCAAGAGCCAGGTGTCGGTGGAATATGACGGCAATGAGCCCAAGCGCGTTGCCACCGTTGTCGTGGCTGCGCAGCACGACCCGGATGTTTTGCGCGAGAAGATCGTCAGCGAGATAATTGAGAAGGTGATCAAGCCTGCCTGCGGGAAGTGGGTGGATGGAAAAACCCAGTACTTCGTGAACGGGACGGGGGTGTTTGTCACTGGCGGGCCGGAAGGCGACACGGGCGTGACTGGCAGGAAAATAATCGTGGACACCTACGGCGGCATGGGAAGGCACGGAGGCGGCTGCTTTTCGGGCAAGGACCCGTCCAAAGTGGACAGGTCCGCGGCATACATGGCGCGCTACATTGCAAAGAACGTGGTTGCAGCCGGGCTTGCGCGCCGCTGCGAGGTGCAGATTTCATACTGCATAGGCATCGCAAAGCCCACTTCTGTTTATGTGGACACCTTTGGCACTGGCAAGGTGCCAGACGAAAAAATTGCGCAGCTCGTGGAGGGGATATTCCCGCTCAAGCCTGCAGGCATTATTGCGCACCTGGACCTGCTGCGCCCGATTTACAAAAAAACTGCTGCTTACGGGCATTTCGGAAGGGAAGAGCCGGAGTTCACCTGGGAGCGCACTGACAAGGCAGCGGAACTCAAGAAGAAGGCTGGGATTTAGTAGTCCTGCGAATACTTGAAGCGCCTGTCCCATTCCTCCATCATCATTATCTCGCTTCCCTTGTCCATCCTGTCCGTGAACAGGATGCCGTCAAGGTGGTCAAGCTCGTGCTGGATGAGCGAGGAGGAATAGCCTGAGAACTCCTCTTTCACTTTTTTGCCGTCAGGAGTGAAATATTCCACAGTGACGCTTTTGTAAAACCTGTTTTTTGCGGTGAAAGCCGCCTTTGCCGAGAAGCAGAAGTCCCAGTCGCGGAATGTGGACTTGCTTTTGCGCACTATGTGCGGATTGAAGAGGAAAAGGCTCCTGCCCTTGAAGTCCACATAAACCGCGCGTGCATCATAGCCAATCTGGGGCGCTGCCAGGCCCCCGCCCTTGCCGTGAATCCGCTGGAGCGAGTGGAGAGTGTCCTTCAGGTCGCGAATCATTTTCTCGTTTAGCGATTTTTTGGAAAAATTCACCTTTTTGCATTTCCTTCTCAGGAACGGGTTCCCGAACAGGAGGACTTTGCAGGCAGACATGGCATCACCTCTTTCCCGAAAGGCTAAAAATTGACCGGCTGCACGCGCGCTTTTTGTCAAGCTCGGCATTCACATAGTCCAGCACCATCTTCTTTATGCGCGCGTATTCCTCTTTCGGAAGCTGCCGGTTGAGCACTGCGTGGCGCATGCCCTTGACGTTTGAGCAGAAGATGCACTCCTCGCACCCCTCAAGGTTGTGCGAGAAATAGCAGTCGCTGCAATTCGTGCAGTTGTCTATCTCGAAGCAGCGCTTGCACACCGTGATGTCGCAGCTTTTCACGCAGAACTCCGAGTCGAGCTGGCGCAGCGAGCAGCCGAATATGTACTTGGACTGGATTACCCCGTCCGAGCATGCGGAGCGCTGCGAGGTGGTGGTGTCCCAGGACGAGTACACCTCGCTGGAATCGATGACTTGGGAAACCTCGACGTAATCGCGGCACTGCCCGTCCACGAAGTCCAGGGTGGACACGGCGTTCTTGGAAACCACCGCCTCCAGCTTTTCAAGCGGGAGGGAGAGGTCTGTCTCGGAAATCACCGGCCCGTCCTGCCCCATGGCTTCGTCAAGCGTGCAGAGCCAGCTGGGGGGGATTTCCTTCACAAGCGGCCACCCGGAGTTGAATGCCCAGGTGCCAAACCTGCCTTTCACCTTCATGATGGGCATGGTTCGCTCCTGAAGATAAGGGACAAAATCCGCGATGGGCGCCCTGCCCTTGCCAAGCACGAGCTTCATTGTTTCTGTGAAAGCCTTGTCAACCGCCTTGGGCGCGGGAAAGGTGGGAATGAATTTTATGTCCCCTTCATTGTCCTTTTCCTTTGCAGCCATCCTTGCAATGTCGGATGCCGAGCGCGCGCGGCCTTTTTTCTCAAGCTCGTCCGCGATTTCGGAGGCCAGCTTCTGCTTGAGCGAGAGGTACCTGTCCTTCGGAAGCACGATATTGCCTATCACGTGCCTCTTGCCGCGCAGGTTGTAGCCGAATATGACGTCGGCGCAGTTGGTGCAGTTGAAGGAATAGTACATGTCCGAGGAGTGCGTGATGTAGAAGGACTCGAACAGCCTGTTGACGTTTATGCCCTCGTGGCAGCGCATGGAGTAGTTTATCTTGGGGAAGGCGGGGATGCCGAAAACGCACTCGGACTCGCGCACATAGGAGATGAACGCGCCTTTTTTCACGTTCCGCACATTGTGGGCATGGTAGACGTCTATGCAGTTGAGGGCGTTGTCCACATAATCGGCATTGGCATTCTTGCCGAACACCTTGTTGCCGCAGTACGCCGTGTTTTCCTCGGCTGCGCGGAATAGCGAGTCGATGTCCTTTATGTCGTTGATGTTGAATTTCGAGGCAGGAAGCGAGGGGATTTCGCCCGGGGAGATGAAGCGCGCGCTTTTCGGGTAAAGCTTGTTGGAGAGGAAGACGCTGTTGCCTGAAATGCCGCTTTTCGCTATCAGGTAGGGCGCCATTGCCTCCTTGAGGTAGGGCTGGAACTTGAGAAGCCCGCCCACCTCCCTGCCGAAGAGTATCTTGCAAAGTCCGCGCCATGCCGAATCTATTGGCGCAAGGTTGAAATCCCCCAAATGAGCACCGATGCGTTATTGCCGCAAATCCTTATATTCCAAAAGCCCGCCCCTACCCTTTTAAGCCTATTGCTGTCTAACGACGTCACCAGGGTGAATGATTATGCTGAAGAACTGCGTCACATGCGGAAAGCAGACCAAGGAATACGCCGAGTTCCCGTGCGCGTCGTGCGGGGAGAAGATAGTGCGCTGCAGGCACTGCAGGCAGATTTCGCTTCCGTATGTGTGCAAGGCGTGCGGAAAGCAGGGGCCGTAAGAGCTCTTTTTGGCAGGTGTTTTCATGGGACAGGTTGCAGTGGTACTCAAGATAATGCCCGAGGACATGGGGCAGTTCGACAAGCTCAAAAGCGACGTGGTTGCCGCCCTCAGGCCCTACAAGATGGAGGAGCAGCCAGTGGCATTCGGCATAGTGGCGCTTTCGCTCACATTCGTCATTGAGGACGGCGTGGGCGGATCGGACCTGCTCGAGGAGAAGGCGGGAAAGATTGCCAATGTCTCGGGCGTGGAGATAGTGTCGGTGGACAGGCTGTAGGCTGGCTTGAAAAAGATGCCTTTTTATTCCCTAGTTGTAACTATAGTTACATGCTCATTTACTTCTACGACCTCAAGACAAAGCTCCGCGACTACAACAGGATAAAGCGCATGTTCTACTACGACCTGAAGAAAAGCCGCCTTTCAACCTACCCCACGAAGACTAAGTCCGTGATAATCGTGGACGACTTGGGCGAAGCCATGGCTGACCGCTTCTTCATGCGCCACCGCAGGCACATAGAGTGCTACAAGGCGCGCTGCACAAGCCTTGAGGAGATATTCTAGCCAGAAGCGCGCTTAAGCTAATTATAGTTTGCCTGCCAAATCATGGCGGGAGAACGCATGATTACCGGCATGGCCCTGGAGAATTGGAAATCCCACGCGTCTTCAGCATTTCGCTTCGGCAGGGGCACCAACGTGCTTTTGGGCAGGATGGGCGCGGGCAAATCCTCAGTCCTGGACGCGCTTTGCTTTGCGCTCTACGGCACTTTCCCGAAAATGAGCAGGCGCGACCAGTCCACAGAGGCGGTGGTGAACATCGCCTCGGGTTCCGAGACTGCAAGCGTGGGGCTCTCATTCACAAAGGGGGGGAAAAAGTACGAGATTGCGCGGAAGATCGGGAAGAAGGTTTCTGAGGCTGAAATACGCTGCGACGGAAAGCTTGCGCAGAAGGGCGCAAAGCCCGTGACAGACTACGTCACAGATGCGCTTGGCGTGGACTATGAGCTTTTCACGCGCGCGATCTACTCCGAGCAGAACAGGATGGACCACCTGCTTTCGCTCACCCCAAGGGCAAGGAAGCAGGAGATAGACTGGCTGCTGGGGCTGGGCGACTTCGATGCCGCGCGCGAGGCTGCGCAGGCCGTGGCAGGCAAGCTGTCGGAGCAGGCTGCCGTTTTCCGCTCGGAGGCGGACCCGAAAAAGGCGGAGGAAGCCGCAAGAAAGGCGTCCGAACAGCGCGCCGAGGAAAAAAAGCTCTCCGAGTCGTGCGCTGCGCTTGGCAGGAGGAAAGCGGAGCTTGCGGGCAAGTGCAGGGATGCGGGCACTGCGCTTTTGGCGCTTGAGAAGGCAAGGAGCGAGTGGCGCATGAAAAAGACCGAGTGCGACCTGCTTTCCGGCAGCGTGCAGGGGCTGGTGCGCGAAACAGAGGGGAAAAAGAGGCTCTCCGCACAGGAGATTTCCGGGCTTGAGGCTGGACGCAAGGCGCTTGAGGAGAGCCTGGCCGGGGCAAAATCATCTGCAAAAAAGCTCCAGGCAGAGCTGTCAGGCGCAAAAAGCGAGGTTGCAGTGCTCCAAAGCTCGATTAAGCTGGCAGGCGAGAGAGAAAGGAAAAAGGCCGAGCTTGGGAAAAAGGCGGCGCAGCTTTCAGGCGGAAAGAGCGTGCGGCAGCTCGAGGCAGAGCTTTCAGGGGCGAAGGAAGGGGCGGAAAAGCTGTCTGAGGAAAGGCAGAAGCTTGTTGCAGAGGCCGAGGGGCTGGAAAAGGCAGTGCATGCGCTCCATGGCGCAGGGGCGAAATGCCCTGTCTGCGACTCGGCGCTTGAGCATGGCAGGTCGGAAGGGCTTGCCAGGGAAAAGGGCGAGCTTGCGGACGGAAAGAGGAAGGCTGCGCAGGAGCGCGCAAAGGCGATTGCAGGGAAACGGGCGGAGGAGGCCGGGCTTGAGCGCGCGCTGGCCGAGCTGAAGCTTTGCCTCTCCCAGGCCGAAAGGCTCGAGGCGGAAGGGGCTGGCGACGACGGGGCGCAGGGAAAGCTTGCGTCTGCGCAGGAAAAGGCGCAGACCCGCGAGGCTGGGCTGAAAAAGTCCGAGGAGGGGGTTACCGGGCTTGAAGCGCAGCTTGAGGAGGCGCGCAAGCGCCATGATGAGGCAGTGCGCACTGAAAAGCTGTTTTCCGAACTTGAGGCCGCCAAGGCAAAGCAGGCAGGGGCGCAAGCTGCGCTTGCCGCGCTTTTGTTCGACGAGGAAAAGTATGAATCCGCGCGCAGGCTGTCCGAGGGCCTGTCCGTGGAGCTGGCGCGCTCGGAATCCGATTTTTCAGGCGAGGGAAAAAGGCTTGCGCTTGTGGGGCAGCTTTGCGCTGTCCTTGAGGCAGAGCTTGATGCCATGAAGGAAAAGGCCCTGCTTTCCCAGAAATATGCATCTGCGGCTTCCGAGATGGCGATTTACAAAAACAGCCTGTCATCCGCGCAGTCCGAGCTTAGAAACGCGCTTGTGGAGGAGGTAAACGAGGCATTGGCAGAGATATGGCCTGCGATTTACCCATATGCCGACTATGGCGGGGTGAAGCTCGAGGCGGATGAGAAGGACTACAGGCTCCTGATGCACAAGGAAGGGTGGAGGGAAGTGGACAGCGTGGCATCCGGCGGGGAGCGCGCCTGCCTCTGCCTGGCGCTTCGCATTTCATTTGCGACCGTGCTCACGCCCGACATCGGCTGGCTCATACTGGACGAGCCCACGCACAACCTGGATGCCGAGGCGGTGTCCCTTCTTTCCGAGGCGATAAACAGCAAAATCCCCTCCATTGTGGAGCAGACGTTCGTCATCACCCACGACCCCTCGCTTGGCGAAAGCGCGCAGGGAGCGGTGTTCCGCCTGGAGCGCGACAAGAGCAAGGGCGAAAACACGCGCGTGGAGAAAATCTGATTTGCTGGCGCAGGAAGCAGGGGGAAATGCCGCGCCTTCGGGCTTTGCTGGTGCTAGAAATAGGGGATTATCCTCATTGCCGCATCCACCAGCGCCTCCCTGGGGGGCATGCGCCTGCCCTTCTTTTGCAGGTGCTGCACGACCTCGTGCCTGCACACCGGAGAGTATGACAGGTAGGCAGACGCAAGGCGCGGCAGGTCTTCTTCCTGCGCAGCGCCCGAGGAAACCAGCGAGCGGAGCGTGGAGACCGCCTCGTAAAAGGTGGTCTCGCCCTCGTCAAGCGCGAATATCCTGGACGGGTTGAGGATTTTCGCCTCGCTGCCAAAGAATTCCACTGCATCCGGCGACAGCCCGCCGCAGCCAAACCCCTCGGTGTGGAGCGCCGCAAGCCTTTTTACCAGGGCAAGCGGAAACGCCGCGCGCTCATCGCGCGCAAGCTGGCTGCCCTTCTTCCCGGAAGTGCGGCACACCACGAATATTCCGCCCTGCCCGTCGCACACATAGCCAACTGGCTCGGAAGAGTGGCTTGCCACCCAGTCTGACGCGGTAAGCGCTATTTGCGCATGCTGCTCCGACTCTGCGCGGCCAAGCGTGAAGCGCTCGTCCCTGTCCTCAAACGAGTGCCCGTCGGCAGCATTGCCTTTGCCCAATGGGTAGCTTAAGCGCTCAAACTCAGGCAGCAGCACGGCAAAGCGATTCATGCGCTGCCCCCGTAATTGTACCTTGTCACCTGCTTTTGGCCTATGCGCTCGCGGCTCACGGCAACCGCCGCGAGAGGCGGCAGGCGCGAGGTCAGGGCAAGCCTGTACGCGAAGTCATCGTGCCCCGACTTGATATTGTAGAATATCTCGCGCGCCTTCTGGGCCGCTGTTTTCACATTGTTTGCGAACACCTTAACATTTGACATTTTTCCCACCATTTCCCATCTAACACTTTTTCTGTCGGTTTTCTTCATCCAGGCGCCGGGCTCTTATGGAAAAAATATCTCCCGCCGCCGATTTCCAGAGGCGCCTGCAATTTGCCAAGGTCACAGGGGCCAGCTCAAGCGCGAAGCTTGAAAAAGATAGGGCTGAGGATATGGAAACCCGTATATGCATTGCTGTTTTGCTCCATGTAAAGCCTCTTGCTTCCTTACATGGGCAACAAGTTAAAAAACGAGATACAAATTCCAATTTCTGTGCAAAGC
>JBAZTI010000055.1:0-8347 GCA_041662045.1 Candidatus Micrarchaeia archaeon
GAGGAGAGCCGTGCCGGCAAAGGCCGCTATCTTCTTCGCGTTTATTCCTTTCATTTTTTCACCTCAAATGTCGTCTTTCAGGGCATGGTACGATATTTATCGACGACATTGAATTTTTTGCCCTGTACATGCTTTTCTTTTTTCATACCCTACCCTCATGGGCGCGGGTCAGGCGCCCTTCATAGGGAGACGGTATTGGTCTCTTGAGCTAGGTTTATAAATTCTTCCAAGTTCCTTAAAAAATATTATATAAAAAAAATGTTAAGCATCGTCAATATACGTTTAAATCAACACTTAACTGACGAAGTTTGGTTGTTAGAAAAGGAACAATCAGTTTTATCTTCCTCTCCTGAAGGCTTAATCGAGCCCTGGCGCCATCCCTGGAAGCGCCTGCCAAACATGCCAAGCTTCTGCTGCGCAGTCCACGTATTCTATAAAACTTATAATAGCGCGCCTAGCCGCCGCGCGCAGGGGCAAAGCCTATCTCCTTTCCCCATACTCCCTTGTGAACGACTCGTACTCGCGCAGGTCCTTAGCTGTGATGGACGGCCGCCGGGTAGCAGCCACGGCAAGCACCGAGTCGGTGGTCGCTTCGGTGGGCTTGCCCTTCAGCCGCTCGCGCACCATGCCCATCTTGACTTCCTGGCAGATGGAGGCGATGTCGGCCCCTGAGTAGCCCTCTGTCGCCTCGGCAAGCCTGTCCAGGCTCACCTTCTTGAGGAACTTGGCAAGCCCTAGCGAAAACACCTGCTTCCTTGCAGGCGCGTCAGGCGGCGGGATGTACAGTATCTTGTCGAACCTGCCAGGGCGCAGTATGGCAGCGTCAAGCGCAAAGGGCTTGTTCGTGGCGCCCACAATCATGACGTTCTTCAGCTCCTTCACGCCGTCAAGCTCCTGCAAAAGCTCAGTGAGTATGCCGCCGCGGTATTCCTCGCGGTTGGGCGCAAGCGCCTCTATCTCGTCAACGAAGACAAGCGCAGGGGCTGACTCGCGGGCGCGGTTGAACACTTCCTTCACGTATGCGGATGGCGCCTTGTCGCGGCTTTTCATGAGCTCGGAGCCCGAAATGGTGAGGAAATTGGCATTAAGCTCGTTGGCGGCTGCCTTCACTATCATGGTCTTTCCGCATCCCGGCGGGCCGTAGAGGAGAAGCCCCTTGGAGGGCTGGACGTCCATCTCCTTCATGAGCTCCTCGTGTAGCAGGGGGATTTCGATGGCCTCCAGGAGTATGCGGCGGACCTCCTCAAGCCCTGCCACGTCGTCCCAGCGCACTCCCTTCTCATCCGGCTTCTTCTCTTCAGCGTCGCTTCTGCGCTCGAAGTCCATGCGGAAGCGCTCGTAGTTCTCAAGCGAGTCGAGCGAGTTGGATGGCTTGATGCGCTTTAGCACGGATGTCAGGTGCGCCATGGTGATTTTCACCACTGCCTTTGCGGTCATTGCCTCGCGCGCAGCAAGGCGGGACGCCTCGGTCACGATGTTCTTTATGTCCGCGCCGGAATAGCGCTCGGTGATTGCAGCCAGCCTGGCAAAATCGATGTCGTCCGACGAGGGCAGCTTTCGAAGGTTTACCTTGAAGATTGCCGCGCGCGCCTCCTTGTCAGGCAGGTGCATGTATATTATCTTGTCGAACCTGCCAGGGCGCATGAGCGCCGGGTCGAGCTGGTCCGGCAGGTTGGTGGCGCCCACGAATATCACCGGCTTTTTCGGGTTGGGGGCGAATCCGTCCAGCTCCTGCAAAAGCACGCTCATCACGCGCGGCGCCACGTCGTCGGAGGTGTAGGAGTCGCGCTTTTTCCCTATGGAGTCTATTTCATCGAAGAAGAGCAGGAAGGGCGCGCTTTTGCGGGCGATTGAGAAAACCTCGGACAAGTTCTTTTCCGACTCCCCGTACCATTCGGAAAGGAGCTCGGAGCACTTCACATAGCGGAAGCCTATGTCAAGCTCGTTTGCAAGCGCGCGCATGAGCATGGTCTTTCCGGTTCCTGGCGGTCCGAAGAGGAGCACGCCCTTCGGCGGCCGTATGTTGTAGGCGTATGCGAACTCCGGCTTTTTCAGCGGGGTGACTATGGCCTCGCGAAGCTCGGCTTTCACGTCCTCGTATCCGCCCACCTGCTCAAGCGTGTCCACGCCGGAGTCCGGAAGCGAGCCGTCCCCGAACTTGCCAAACGCCTTCTGCTTCTGGCCCCTCTCCACCATTTTCTCGCGCGAAAGCGAAATCCCGTAGTGCTCCATCGCGGCAATCGCCCCTACGGAAAGCGCGCAGTAGATGAACCCCATGGGCTCGGCGGGGTTCTTGAATGCGGGCGCAAGCAGGAAATTCGAGACAGGCACGAGGAAAAGCGCGGACGCCGCGATTGCCTGCTTGTAGCGGTGGCCGAACTGCGCCGGCAGCATGGCGCAGGCGTAAAGCGCGGCAGCCCACACCACGAGCTGGACAAGCGCGAAGTCGGAGGCAAGCAGCTTGATTGCGCTGTCCGCTATCTTCTCAAGGGCGGGCGAGACCGGCGCGATTGCCCGGTCGAAATCAAAAAGCGACGCGACCGCCCCTGCGGACGCCGGGGCTATGTCGGCAAGCTCCACAGGCGCCAATGCGTTGTTCTGGAGCTCGCCCATGGCAGGCCCGTAGAGGGATTCGTAGTCCTTGGAAATCGTGATGAACGAGGCGGTGGGCTGCAGCCATATCGCGGAAAGCAGAAGGACGATGAAGATAGCCGGGAGGGAAACCGTGAAGCTCCTCCTGGAGCCGAAGCGCAGGGCAGCCACGGCAAGCAGCAGGAACAGGAAGCCTGACACCAGCGAGAACGGGAACGGCGCGAACGGCGCGAGTATGGCTATTTCCAGGAAGGAAATCACGCTCCAGTGCCCGAACGCCTCGAACAGCGTGACTGCGATGGCAAGGGAGAACACCCAGGCAAGCACAGGCGCCTGGTATGCGATGGCAGGGAGGGCGAAGAACATCCCGGCAATGGTGCCTGCGGGCGGGAGCTTGTAGGCTATTGCGCCGGAAAGCGCGGCAAGCGCGAACGATATGTAAAGCGGGTAGAACGGGAAGGGGAGGAGGAGGAAAAGCGTGCCCAGCGCAACCAATAGCGCGTCGCCGATATTCTCGTCCGTGCGCAGCATCTGCACCATGGCAAGCATGCGCTGCTTGCCCATGCTGCCGGTTGCAACCTGCGGCTGCCCTGCTGCTGACGCGCCCATGCGCCATAAATCGGGAAAGAGGATTATATATGTATATGATGGCGCGCTTGCAGCCTGCGCCATCGCAGGGGCGCCTTCAGGCTATGAAGAAAGCCCCTTCAGGTAGGCGTTCACCGCCTCCTTCACAGGCAGGAGGAGTATGTTCTTGTTGTTCACTTCCATCTTGATTGCAACTGCAAGCTTGGAGGGCGTGTTGAGCGCGCGGGCAAAGTCGTCCGCCTCCTCCTGGGTCTTGAACACGATTATGGTGTGCCCTTTCGGAACCGTTGCAAGCGCGCGGTGCGCCACGCGCTCGCGCGGCTCCTCCATGATGTGGAAGTATATCTCCTCGTTGCCGGCAACCGCCTTCACGTCGCACTCCGGGATGGCGTCGAGCTTGGAGAACTTCACCGCGTTGTTCACGAACACGTTGCGCAGTATCCGGTACACCATGAGGTAGCGGGTGGAGTGCCCGCTCTCCTTTTCCCACGACGCCTTGCCCCAGTAGTCAAGCTCGTCCTTCACAGAGCCTTCCTCGCGGAGCTTGGAAAGCACGCGCTCGAGGTTGAAGTCCCCTATGAGTATGGGCTTGCCGTTGTAGGTGAGCTTGCGGAACCCGCTTTTCAGCTCCTCTGCGCGAAGCGGCATCCACTTCCACGAGTAGCCCGCGTTGACATTGTCGAATATCTCAAGCACTGTCTCGCGCTTCACGGGTATCTTTATGGTGGAAAGAGGCGGGAAGTCCGGGACGTCAAGGCCATATCGCAGCACCTCGGGGCGGCGGAGCAGCGTGCCTGCGCCGAATATCAGGAGTGCCAGGGCGCCAAGCACTATCACCGTCGGGTTCTCCCAGAAGTTCTTCCGCGCATAGTACTCGGCCGAAAATTCCTTGCTGTAGCCCCCTGCGAGGAAGGTGAACGTGTGCATGCCCGGCTCTATCTTGCCGGCGTATGAGTATGATATCTCCCCGCCCGACCTGGAAAGCTGCGCCTCTGCGTACTGCTGCTCGCCCTTGCCGTCCAGGGAAACGGAAACCGAATACGGGCTTGCAGGGCTGCCTGCGGATGAGAGCGTGAAGTTGAATTTCCCGTTCTGCCAGTCGGCAAACGAGAGGCCAACGTCCAGGTCTGCCACAGAAAGCATGGTGGCTGCATACACCTTGCCAGAGGCGTCGATCACCATCAGGACATAGCTGCCGGGCTCGGCATCCACCTGGAAGTCCACGGGCTTTTCAATCGTGGGGTTGGTGATCCCGAGCTCAAGCTCGGAGCGCTGGAGCTCCTCGCCGTCCTTGTACATGCCCACGAAAAGCTTGACCGGCCTTGCGTCCGCCTCCCGCAGCGCCAGGTTGAGCCTTGTTTTCACCCCTGACAGGTAGAACGGCACGGTGTGCTGCTCGCGCGGGTAGATGTCCCCTTTCTGGGACTTTGCAGCGGAAAATGTCGAGAATGACCGCATGGGCACCCCGTTTTCGCCCACTGCCACGGTGGAAAGGCGCACGAATGCGGAATCCGAGGTGAACGGGGAGGTGAAAATCGAGACGGATTCCCGGGGCGATGGGGAGGAGAGGTTTGCAGACCCGAAGGCAAGCGGGGGGAGCCATTTTTCCTCGTAAATGAGGCGGGAGACGTCTTCCGCTGACTTTTCATGCCTCTGCGAGTCCGAATCGGTCACCCATCCGCCGTCCAGGAACTGCGGGATGAAAAGCATGGACCCCTTGCCCAGGCGCACTGAAGAGACCGAGCCGTAGAGCGCGCCCTGGGACACCATGCCCGCAGCCGCGCCGGTTTTGCCCGGCGATGCCGAATACTGGGCGTCATAAAGCATGAAGCCGTCCTCGGAGCCGCGCGAGACCTTGGCAAAGCTGATGTCGCTGTTTTCAATCTTCTGCGTGCTTCCGGACGCGTCAAGCGCAAGGGTGTCGAAAGGCAGCCCTATGTATACTATGTCCACGCCGCGCGAAAGCAGGGACTTGAAGTTGGTGCTGTTGTCCTGCGAGAGGAGCTCGGACGGGAAATAGCCCGTCGGCACCACAAGGAGCGCACCTTCCGGAAGGGCGGGAAGGGACTCGAGCCCCATCTCGTTCACGGCAATTCCCAGCCGGGCAAGCTTTTCCACCAGGCCCGGGTAGAACTGGGGGTAGGAATCCGCGCTTTCCCGGGCGTGCCTCAGGACAAAAACCTGCGTGAGCGGCTTTTCCGGGTAAAGCCCTGCGGAAAAGTTCGCCCCGGTCACGTTCTGGGACGAAAAATCGATGAGGAAATAGCCTGCGCGGAAAGGCTCGCTTGCCTGCCCGACGGAAAGCACGCGGCTCTGGACAAGGCGCGCCTCATACTGCCCGGAAAATTCGTCCGGCGCTGCGGAAGGCGGGACTCCGCCCTGCGCCCCCCCGTAAACAAAGACAACTGCCGCCACCACCAGGAAGAAAAGCAGGAAAATTGCCAGCGCGATTTTTGCGGCATAGGAGAACGGGCTTTTGGGCCCGGAAAACGCGCCAGGCTGCTGGCCGGGCGCCGCCTGCCCCCTGCCTGAAGCGCCCTGCATGGCGCCTTGCGCCTCGCCGCCCGACAGCGGCTTTTTGCCCCTGAAAAATGACTGCAGGTTGTCGCGCAGCTCGCCCGCGGGCGTTTCGGGCTTTTTTTTCACTGCAAAGCTCCTTGTCGCGGAGAACTTGCGCCTGACGTCGAAAACAAACGCCTTTTTGGATATTTTCAGCTTGAGGCTGCGCTCCTGCGGCAATGGGGAAGGCGCATTGTCCCTGCCCTGTGCACCCCCGTTTTCTGCCATGTAAATACCCTTGCCTGGAAAGGGCTACCCTTTCGTCTCGATATACCCGTCTATCACTAGCTTGTTGAGCATCTGCTCCACGCGGTTCTCAGGCACGTTGTAAACCTTGGAGAAGTCCGCGATGTTTATCTCGCCCTTGTGCTCTGAGAGCCATTCCTGTATCTTGAGCGCAAGCACAGGGTCGGAGAAAGTCTCGAGCGAGCGGAGCTTCAGCGTGAGCTCGTCGTTCCTGCTTTTCAGCTCGAAGTTTTCCTTGGAAAGGGACGTGTTGGACTCGCTGGCGTCGCGCAGCTTCTTCTGCATGGAGGCAAACTCCGACTTCTGGCTGTCATACAGCCCGAAGAGCCGGTCATACTCGACCGACGAGTATTCCGTCATGTCAGAAACCGCCGCCTCCAGGAGCTGGTAGAGGTCCTGCATCCTCACAGAATAGCATTCCTCCGTTATGGTGAGCAGGTTGAGGAAATGGCGCAGCACCTCGATGCGCCGCTTTTTCGGGCTGGCGTTCGGCATGCACGTGTACTTGACCTCGATGGAATTTGGCAGGAAGGAGACTATGGAGAACCTGAACGGGTTTTTCTGTATGTCGCGCGACTCGACATTGAGCACTACGAGCGCGTCCTTGTCCGTGCTCATCTCTAGGAACGAAAGCTCCGACAGCAGCCTGGATATTTCGGACGGGGTCTTGAGCCTCTTGGCAGAGATGCGGAAGCCGCTCACAGTGGGCGCGGCGGGCATTGGCGCTGCTGCCGGGGAGGAGGGCGCGGCGCCCTTTTGCGCGCCTTGCTGCTGGGTTGGCAATGCCATCGTGCTTCACCTTTTCCTTTTCCTTGCCGCTGCCGCTTTCCCGCCTGCTCCCCCTGCCTTTGCGGGAGGCGCAGCCTGGGCCTGCGCAAGGGCAGGCGTGTGGGATGTGACTACGGGCAGCACCACGAGCATGGCTGCAAAAACCAGGCCCACCAGCACGGCATATGCCGAAAAGCCGGTGGTGAAGATGGGCAGGAAGACAAGGAGCACCAGGACAATGCCCGCGATGACCATGTAGACCGCGAGGTTCCTCTCGTATGCCTGCCTTTTCTTCCTGTGCGCCTCCAGGTCGCCCTCGCACACCACCAGCTCGTTGTTCTTGACAGTCCGGGTCGCTTCCTTGAAGCGCCTTATGCTGCGTATGACCAGGTCATCCGCCACAGGGCGGCCCCTGATGACCTCCTCCTGGCATATTATGCAAACCCTTGCCATTTTCCCACCCCTAATCTCATGCGAGCACGACCTGCGTTACCTCGCGGTTGCTCACCCCGAGGCGGGTGAAATCCGCCTTGGAAAAAACATTGATGAGCGTGCTTTCGTCCAGGCCGATGTCGTGCAGGAACGCGGAAATCTCGCTCCTCTGCACGCCGTAGCGCTCAAGCATTATCACGAACGATATGACGTCTATGTGGCGGTTGTTCCTGTCGAACACCGCCGTGATGTCCGCCACGCGGAGCTCGTCCAGGCGGAAGGCGCGCAGCCTCCTGCGGAGCTCGTCCTTCGGGAAGAAAAGCGTCCTGGCCATCTAGACGCCCTCCTGGCCGCCCATGGATGCGCCCGGCTGCGCCTGGGCGTTTGTTATGTAATCGGAAATGTCGTCGTCCCCAAGCTCCATCTCAAGCTCGTCGGCCTTGGAGAACACATTGACCACCGTGCTGTCCTCAAGCCCAAGCTCCTTGAGGAACCCGGAGATGTTCCCGCGCCCTATCCCGTAGCGCGTGAGGAGCACCACGAAGGCTGAGATTTCCATGCGCCTGCCCTTCTTGGAGAAAAGCGCGACCACCTCGTCGGACTGCTCCTCGTTCATCCCGTAGGCGCGCAGCTTCTTCTTCAGCTCGTCCTTCTCGAAAGAGGTGGACCGCGCCACGCCCTCCATGGACAGCTCCTCACGCGTAAGCACGCCCTCCAGGTCCAGGAAGAACTCCTGCATGGGCTCCTCGCCCTCTATCTTGTCAAGCATGAAAGTCTCGGAGAAGTCGGCGTTCGCCTGGAACGCCATGTTGACCGCCGCCTGCCCCACGCCCAGCTTGGCAATCTCCGCGCGCATGTAGTTGGAGAAGTTCAGCGTGGACTGCAGGTACTCCAGGTAGCGCTCGAACTTCACGCGCAGTATGAACGTGGTGCCCACGTTGGAGAATATCGCCTCCGAGATGTCGGTCGGGTTCTGCGACGCGACGATGAGGCCGAACTGGTATTTCCTGCCCTCGCGCACTATCATCACGGCATCCGAGTTGTCGTCCTTCGCGATTTTCCACGCCTCGTCCAGCACCACGAGGAGCTTCAGCCCCTTGGTGGAGGACCAGCCCTCCTAGCGCATCTTCTCCTTGAGGAACTGCAGCATGGAAAGCGCGGC
>JBAZTI010000056.1:0-8265 GCA_041662045.1 Candidatus Micrarchaeia archaeon
TTTCCACAAACACGTTTGCGCCGAAGTGCGGAAGGGACAGGTCGGCGGTGCCAAGCCCCTTGGCAAGCGTGCCTTTCACCACTATTTTTATGAGCGGCTCCTGGGCGCCGGCCCTGGGCTGGGAGAGCAGGCGCGCGGCCTCGGCTTCCACTGCGGCGCGGATCTTGTCCGGCGACGCGGCATCGAATGTGAGGGTGGAGTGGAAGAGCTGGCGCGAGGGGATGGGGCGGAATTCGTGCTTGCGCGCGGCAGTATCGTACAGGAGCCAGCCGCGCTGCCCAACCTCATCCTTTTTCATCTGCGTCACCACCGTGCTTCCGGGATTGAGCACCTTGCCGGTGAGGCAGGAATGGTGCACGTGGCCGCAAAGGTACAGGTCATAGCCGTCTGGCAGGTCGTCAAACGTGATGTAGGTGTCGTTGCCGGAAACATCAAACTCCTGGAATGACTGGTGGAGCACGAAGATGTTGAAGGCGCCCTGCACAGGCTTGCAGGCAATGGAGGAGAGGGCGGATTTGGCAAGGTCCTCAGGCACGCTTCCCATGCCTGAAAGCGCGACTTTGCCGGAATCGCCCTCGCAAAGCACGGTTTTGTTGTGGAAGTTGATGAGAAGCCCGGACTGCGCAAGAAGCTCGGTTGGGTGCACATAGCCCCTGGCGCGCCTGTCGTGGTTGCCGTGTATTGCAAAGATGGGCAGGCCGTTTATGCCGCGCGAGCGGAAGATGGCAAGCGCCTCGCGCAGGACGGCGCTGGCTGCGGCAAGCGTTTCCATGCGGGGAAGCGGGGTGTCGAAGTTGTCGCCGCCAAGTATGAGGATGTCTGCCTCGCGCGCTGCTGCGAGGATGGCGGCCCTTCCCTGGTTGTGCGCATCCTCCTCAAAGCGGCGGTAGCCGAAGTGGGTGTCCGTTACAAAAGCAACCTTCATGGCAAAAACCTTGGTTTTTGGCAGGCATTCGAGCCTGCTCGAATAGCATGGGAAGAATAGCGCATGAAAGCTTTATAAAAAGAGAAATCCAATACCCCCTCATGGTGGACAGGCTTATATTCGCAGGCGTGATGATAATCGCCGTGGTGGTTGTGGTTTACCTCCTTTCGCGCTAGTTTTCTTCCCCGGCGCCGGCACAAAGTTTATAAATTCTTCTATTAATAACGGGATAACAACTTTTTAAAATCTAACTATCAGCGATGCTAGTTGAATTAGAGGTGGAAGAATGGCAATTGAGAAATGCCCCGAATGCGGAAGCGCAAGGCTCACGCGCGACTACGAAAAAGGGGAGATTGTGTGCTCCAATTGCGGCCTGATTATCGCCGAGAACCTGGAAGACCCCAGGCCCGAGTGGCGCGCATTTGACGCTGAGCAGCGCGAGAAGCGCGCCCGCGGCGGTGCGCCAATCAAGTACATGCGCCCGAACAAGGGGCTGGTAACCGAGATTGACCAGTACAACAGGGACATACGCGGTGCAAAGATATCCCCGAAAAAGCAGGCGCAGCTTTACAGGATGAGGAAGTGGCACAAGAGGGCATCCATTGCATCCTCGATGGAGAGGAACCTTGCCATTGCGCTTTCAGAGCTGGACAGGATTGCCTCTTATCTAGGGTTGCCGGACTCCATACGCGAGTCTGCAGCGCTCCTTTACAGGAAATGCATAAAGGCAGAGCTCATACGCGGAAGGCTCATCGAGTCCGTGGTATCTGCAGTGATATATGCCACCTGCAGGATGCAGGGCATTCCAAGGACATTGGACGAGATATCGCGCGTTTCAGGCATTGAGAAAAAGGAAATCGGCAGGGCATACCGCTTTGTGAGGCGCGAGCTTGACATCGACGTGCCCCTCACCGACCCGGCGCACTATGTGCCCAAGTTCACGGCAGCATTGAAGCTGTCAGGGCATGTGCAGGAGAGGGCGATTTCGCTTCTCAAGAAGGCGATTGCAAAGGGCTTGATATCAGGGCGCGGGCCCACAGGCGTGGCAGCAGCAGCCGTGTATATTGCATCGGCAATGTACGGCGAAAGGCGCACGCAGAAGGAAGTTGCCGACGTCGCAGGCGTGACCGAGGTGACAATCCGGAACCGCTACCGCGAGCTCAAGAAGGAACTTAATTTGAAGGTAACACTCTAAGTTGCCTTCTCTTTTCTTCTTTTAATTTTTCTTTCACCGCTAGCCTAGTGGCTTTCCCGCACATGGAAGTGGGCAGGCAAAACTCCTAAGTGCCAAAGCCGGGCGTATAAGTCACTCCGTATAGCCGAAACCTGCCTTTCAAGTCAGCCTCAAGCTCAAGGAATCTTTTGACATCCCCTTCAGCCGCGGGCTGGCTCATGGAAACCATGGCGTCGGCAAGCCTCTCAAGCTCAGGCCTGGCGCTGTCAAATGCCATGTCGTCATCAATCACGCCACCAATGTAATCCGCCCTGGTCACAGCGCCCAGCAGTTTCGCAGCCGCATACTTGAGGTCAAGCGCGGTAATTGCCGGTATCTCCGAGCTTGCTTGAGCTGCAAACGGCGCATAATCTATCCCAAATCGCTCAAAAATAGGGATTACGAGCGCTTCTGCAGCCGCAAGCCTTTTCACAAGGCTTTCGGGCGACAAGTCGCCGTGCCCTGTTCCAATATCATAATCTAGATTCTGGAGCATGGCTTTAGCCTTTAAAGCGGCATTATCCTCACTTACCGTCGTATTGAACGGCAGCCCATCAATCGTGCCTTTCAGCTTGCCTGCCGCTATGCGGATTCCCCCCACTATCTTGAAAAGCTCCTCGTTGGTGGTAGTTTGGCCTTTTGTAACCTCTGCGCTGCCATGCCGCATAGGCTCGAGCCTCTGCAAGAACGTTTCATATGCAATTCCATGCCTCTGGAGGACTGGGAGCGCGAGCGCCTCAAGCTCAAGGAATCTTCTGGTTATTTTTTTCGTGGTTCCGGCAGTTCCGTCCCTGATATCCGATGCAAGGTCACTCAGCTTGCCATGGACTGCGCCTGTTGTCAAATCATCTTGCTGGCTTGTCTTGTTTATATCCAGCGCCTCAATCGCGGCTTTCAGCCTGTCAATCCATTCCAGCGCGCCTTCCGGGCGCATGCTCCTGCCTCCGTTTGTGCCGGCAAACTCAAGCCCCTTTTCTTCAATTGTGGGCTGCTGCCTTTGCGCTCCAGGGGCAGCCTCGGCTTCAGCCTGCCCCTCGCCTGCCTTCACGGCAATTTTCCAAATCCTCTTTCTCCTCACAAAGCCGTCCACTCTCAGCTGAAAACCCGGTTGATTATCAAGGAATTTGGCGAGCCACTCCTTATCTTCATTATCAAGCGAGGGGGCATTCCTGAGTTTTTTTGCAATTTCTATGATTTCAAATGCGTTTTTCCTAAGGAATCCGCTCTCTTCGAATTCCCTGTTATCACTGATGATTTTACCCAATTTGCCTTCTTCGGGCTTTTCTACTGGTGGCACGCCCCTATTGGCGGCAGGCGCGCCTCCCGATTCAATAACCGCCCCCTGCTTGCTTTGGAGAATTTGCTTGGCCTCTTTGTACTGACTGCCCAGCCTTTCGAATGTTTTCCTCAATCTGGCAACTTCATCGACATTCTTTGCAGCATCTACCTGCCGCTTCAGCACAGAAAAATTCCCATCAAAATAGCGCAGGTCATTGGCTTCGGCAAAGCTAGCCGCATTGACAAGCCTTTCTTCAATCTCGGATACAATCCGGCCAATCTCTCCGGCAAGCCCGCCAATGGCTTCCCTTAGCTGCGCATTCTTTTCCTGTTGCTTCTGCTGGAACCTGCCAGTGAACTTGTCCTCGATTTTTGTCACGCTCGCCCCCGCGCTTTCCAAAAGAGTTTCGCTCGGAATTTTGCTGTTGGCAAGAAGATTCCTAATCTTCACAAGCCCGGACTGCCAGTCCCTGTGCTGCTGATTGCTCAAATCAAGCTCGGAAAGCAGCCCGTCAATCTGCGAAAGCAGATCCTTCCCAATTGCCGCTCTTTCCGCATCTGTCAGCTTTTCCTTGGCTGCTGGGCTTTCCGGGGCATGCTCAAGATGATGGCCGAAAAAGTGGCTTCTGGGCTGGTTTTGCTGCTCATCGGCGGCTCTTTCGCTTGCAAGCTCCTTGTCCTGCACCTCTCCGCTGCGCTTGTTCTGCTCCATCGCACTTGTGAGGTCTGAGACAGTATTTCTCCAGCCAAACCAGGCTTTGCCATTTATAGAGCCGTGCTTGACCAATTCATCGAGCTGCGCTATCTTGCTCTTGTCAGCCTTGCTTAGAAACACAGTGGTCAGGAGCCTTGTGTAATTGCTCTTTACATAGCGCTCAGCCTGGTCGAATTTCTGCTGCTCTGATTTCTTGTGATGGCCCAAGCATTCACCTTGCGGCATTTCCTGCCACAAACAGTTTAAAAAAGCGAGTGCGTGCGCGCTAGTGCTTGTGGTTCGTAAAAACTGCCTGGCTGACTTTTGCTGTGTGGCGGTTGATTTCGCTTCCAATCGCATCCACGTTGCCGGTGTTGCACCGGAGAAGCTTCCTCAGCTGCCCTATCCGCGCCTTGAGGCTGACGGATTTGTTTTCTACCATGACTTGGATGTCGTTAGTGCCGAGCCGGCTGGAAAGCTTGTCCAGGTCGCCAAGAAGGGTTTTCGAGGCTGACTGCGCATAGCCTTTCTTGAGGTCGTTTGCGCTGTGGTTGGAGTGGTTCTTGAAGCCGTGCCCGTTCATGGATTCGCCTTGCCCGAGTTGCCTTCAGAGGTTGCGCGCGCCGAATTTCCGTACGGTTTTTGCCCCACGGATGGCGCTGTCCAACACGCGGTCAAGCTCCTGAAGGTGCGCGGAGTCGGCATTTGGGATGCGGGAGGTGAAATCCTTCAGCTTGCACCGAACCTTCGGGTCGCTGGTAATGCCCATGTTGTATGCCAGGGATGCAATCCTCGTTTGCAGCTGAGAGGTGCCGAAATTCTTCAGCCCGTCTACTTTTTTAACGGCAATTGTGAGTTTTTCCGCCACGTTCTGCCTGAACAGCGGGCTTTGGGGGTCTTTGGTTTGCTTGATTTCCTTGAAATTTTGCTTTGCCATTCTACACCTCTTGGCGCTTTTTCTGCCACATAGAGTTTATAATGAAATCGCGCGCGCGTTTCTAGCCTTCGGGCACCTTGTTCTCAGGGTGCCGGCCTGCAAGCACGTCCTCTATGTCTTTTTGGCGCCTGTAGTGGCGGTAGCCGAAGAAGTAGCATATGCCGAAGATGAACCAGATTGCCGCGAAGTTCCTGCCCTCAACGTGCAGGAGCGCGACGAGCGCGAACATTCCCAGGCAGCCAAGCGCGCCGATTATGGTGGTGATGGGAATGTCGTGCCCCTGCCACTTGATGTTGAAGGGCACCTTGAAGGGGCGGTGGAGGTAAGGCTCGCTTACGCGAAGCTTCAGAAGGGAGAAGTTGGTGACTGTGTATGCCGTTAGCGCGCCGAATGCGTAAAGCTCGCCTAAGAATATCATGTCTCCTGAAAGCGCAAGCGCCATTGCGATGACGGAGAACACGGCAATGGTTATCCAGGGCGTGCGGTATTTCGGGTGTATCCAGTTTATCCTGCGCGCCATGAGCCCGACATTGCTCATGGAATAGGCAACTCGCGACACGCCGATTATGCCTGTGTTTGCGGAGACAAAGCAGACAAGGAAGCCTGCAAGCGCAACAATGGGCACGATGATGGAGGCGAATGGAAGGGCTTTTGCAATGGGCAGGAGCGGGTTTTCCATGTTGTCCGCAAGCACCTGCCAATTCACAATCCCAAGCGCCATGATGGAAAGCAGCATTGCGAAAAGCACCACGAAGAAAATGGCAAGGAAGGTGGCGCGAGGTATCACTTTCTCTGGGTTGCGCGTCTCCTCCGCGCCCTGCGATATGCTCTCTATGCCCACGAACGCGACGATGGCAAGGGTGATGGAGTAGAGGAAGCTGTCAAAGCCCGGGTCCTCGCTTATTGGCGTAAGCCCTTCAAGGAAGCGGTCTGCGGAATAGGAAAAGGTGAAGCCCAGCCCGACTATTGCGATGAGCACCAGTATCACAACGAGCGTGAGCGCGGAGTTTATCGCGGATGATTCGCGTATGCCGAGAAGGTTGACAACGAGCAGGATGGCTATCAGGAGGGCGGCTGCAATCGGTATGCCTATGGGAATGAGGGCAAGGTTGGGAAGGAAAAAAGACAAGTAGCCTGCGGATGCGACGGCAAACAGGGAAATGTCTATTGTGTAGTCAAGCAGCAGGCCCCAGCCTGCAAGAAAGCCTGCAAAGGGGCCGAACGCGCGCTTGCCGTATGCGGACGAGCCGCCGGAAACCGGGATGGCTGCTGCAAGCTCTGCGTAGGAAAGGCCGGATGTCACGTAGACAAAGGCCGCAATTAGGATGGCAAGGGGCATGAGGCCGTGCGCGTATGCGGCAATCAGCCCCAGGGCAAGGAAAATGTCCGCCCCGACATCGGCAAAGCCCATGGAAAAGCTGCCCAGCAGCCCAAGCTCGCGCTTGAGCTTGGAAGGGGAGTGGAACGGGACGATTATCTCCATTGTGTTGCCCTGCCAATTCCTATTTCTTGCCTTCCAGGTACAAATAAGCCGAATATGCCGCAGAGACCGCCTCGCCCACGCCCACGATTGCCTGCTTGAAGCGCGTGTCTGTAACGTCGCCTGCTGCAAAAAAGCCTGGCACATTTGTTTCCGAGTTGCGGTTTATTTTCACATGCCCTTTTGCGTCTATTTCCACGCCCGCCTCCTTTGCCAGGGCTGAGAGCGGCGTGTGCCCGATTGCCACGAAAACAGCGTCAATGGGGAGTTTTTCGCTCCCGTTGTGCGGCTTGTCGAGCTTTACCGCCGAGAGCTTCTTGTCGCCTTGCATTTCAAGCACGTTCGTGTTGTAAATCAATTCTATCTTGGGGTTTTTCATCACCGAGTCATAGTTTATGGGCTCTGCGCGTATCTTGTCCCCCCTGTAGATGATGTACACCTTGCCTGTGAGGCTGGCAAGAAGGAGCGCATCCTTCACTGCCGAGTCTGAGCCCCCAATCACGCCAACCGTTTTGCCCTTGTAGAATGCGCCGTCGCAAAGCGCGCAGTAGTGCACCCCCTTGTTCGCGAATTCCTTTTCCCCGGGCGCGTTGAGCTTTTTCCATTCGGTGCCGGTTGCATAGAGTATGGAGCGCGACTGGTAGGCGCCTGAGTCGGATTCCACGGTGAAGGTGCCGTCTGCATTGCGGGTTATCCTTGTTGCCTTGCCGTCCTTTATCTCAACGTTGGGGTAGCTGCGCGCATGCGCCTCAAGCTTGTCAGCAAGCTCCATGCCTGTAAGGGAGATGAAGCCAGGGTAGTTTTCCACTATGTGCGTGAGCGTGATGGTGCCGCCGCGGAGCTCGCCTATCACCAGAACCTTAAGGCCCAGCCTGCCGGCATACATTGCCCCGGCCAAGCCTGAGCAGCCTGAGCCGATAATGATTGCATCGTAGAGCATAATACCACTGTTATAAAGGCGCCACGCGCTTTTTTAATCCTATTCACGCAATCAACGCTCATGAGGTGCCCGTACTGCTCGCACAGTGAGAGCGACGTTGTGGACAGCAGGGACACGGACGATTTTCGCATCAGGCGCAGGAGAGAGTGCAGCAAGTGCAAGCGCCGCTTCACCACGTACGAGGAAGTGGACAAGGAAGACATTTTCGTGATAAAGAAGGACGGCAGGCGCGAGAAGTTCGACAGGAAAAAGCTCCTGGGCGGGCTGGAGAAATCCTGCGAGAAGCGGCCTGTTTCCCGCGAGCAGATAGAGGAGATGGCAAACTGGGTGGAAGGCAGGATTAGGAAGGCGGGGAAAAAGGAAATTGCGACAAACGAGATAGGCGAGCTTGTGATGGAGCGGCTGCGCAAGGTGGACGACGTCGCATACATCCGCTTCGCATCCGTGTACCGCTCGTTTGCGGATGTGGAATCGTTCGAGCAGGCATTGAGGCATCTGAAGAAAAAGAAGTGATACCATGAAGCCATACATGCAGGTAGCGCTGTTCTTCGCAATCACCCAGCTTTTGGGCATCTACGTGGGCGCTGTGCTCGTGGAGAGCACCAAGGCATACCCTGACGTTGCATCCATTTCTGTGAACCCTCTCCCTGACCAGAACGACCCATTGAACGCGCTCATCTTCATCGGCTACATTCTCTTTGGCGCAGTTTTTGTCATACTCCTTGCGCGCTACTACAAGGGCATGTTCGGCTTCCGGCTTCTGGAAGCGCTGGTGATATTCTCCGCATCCACAGTGGT
>JBAZTI010000057.1:0-8178 GCA_041662045.1 Candidatus Micrarchaeia archaeon
TTTTTTCGGAGTGGTGGCGCTCGTGCTGGCGTATTACCTGTTCAGGAACTGAAAAAAACAAACTTCTGTCGCCTCTCTTGCGCATCTGCCTGCCGAAAGGCTACGCCTTTCGCCATCCTGTCGTGCCGTCCTTCCTGTCCTCGATTATCACGCCTGCATCAGCAAGCTGCTTCCTTATTGCATCCGATGCGGAATAGTCCTTGGCCCTTCGCGCCTTGTCCCTCTTCTCTATAAGCGCATCTATCTCTTCCTTGCCCATCCCCTGCTTTGCTTCCTTGGGCTCAAGCGCGAGGACGGAAAGAAGCTTTTCAAGCGCCGATGCCGCCCGCTTCACTTCCTGCTCGGGCGCGCTTCCATCCGAGCAGCAGCCGCTTATTTTCTTGGCAAGCGAAAACAGCGCAGCCATTGCGGAGGGAGTGTCAAAGTCGTCATCCATCGCGGCGATGAACTTTTTCTCATCTTCCGCAGCAGCTGCAAAAAGCGCGCCGCCTTCCGTTGCTTTTGAGGAATACGTCCTTGCGGCCGAAAGCGCTGAGTGCAGCGAGGCAAGCGCGCTCGCCGCAGCCCTTACCGCCTCCTCGGAGAAGTCCACGGGGCTGGAATAGTGCGAGAGGGAAAAGAACATCCTCAATGGCTGGGCGCCGTATTTTGCCAGCCCGTCCTCGATTGTTATGAAGTTGCCAAGCGACTTTGCCATCTTCTCCCCGTCCACGGTGAGGAAGCCGGTGTGCATGAAATAGCGCACGAAAGGCTTGCCTGTCGCGGCCTCGGACTGGGCGACCTCGTTCTCATGGTGCGGAAAAACCAGGTCGCGCGCGCCGCCGTGTATGTCTATTGTGTCGCCCAGGAGGGAGGTTGCCATCGCCGAGCACTCTATGTGCCAGCCAGGCCTTCCGTTGCCCCAGGGCGAGCCGAAGGTGGCGCCAGGCTCCTCCCCCAGCTTCCAAAGCGCAAAGTCCTGCGGGCTTCGCTTCTCCTCGTCCACCTCGATGCGTGCGCCGGCTTTCAATGTCTCTGAAGACTGGTGCGAAAGCCTGCCGTATTGCGGGAATTTCGAGACGTCGAAGTACACGCCGGTCGACGTCCTGTACGCAATCCCTTTCTTTTCCAAGCGGGATATCAGCGCGATTATTTGGGGAATGGAGCCGCTCACATGCGGCTCAACGTCGGGCTCCATCACGCCAAGCTGGCGCCACTCCTCTTTTGCCATGAGCGAGAACTTCCCGGAAAGCTCGGCGGGCAGCACCTTCCTCTCCTTTGCCCGCTTGATTATCTTGTCGTCGATGTCCGTGACGTTCTGCACGAATTTGACATCGTATCCCCTGAAGAGCAGGTAGCGGCGGATGATGTCAAACGAAACAAAGGTGCGCGCATGCCCAAGGTGGCTCCTGTCGTATGGCGTGATGCCGCAGACGTACATCTTCACCCTGTTCCCTAACAGCGGGGAGAACTCCTCCTTTTTTCCAGAAAGGGTGTTTTGGATCAGCAAGTCTCACACCTGGATTGCGCCGGCTGGCAGCGTCAGACCACGCGCACTTCAACGCTCTTTTTGGCGTAGTTGAGCACGTGGGAGTAGTCGCGGTAGTGCTGGCTCACAGTGAGTTGCGCGGAATAGGTGCCGGGCGGCGTCTGGGGGTTGGCGCACACAGAGAAGCCGATTGTCCTTTCCTTCTGCGCCGCAAGCTCGCCTATCCTTATCTCCTTTATCCTGGCAATGCCGAGGTTCTCGAACCCCAGCGATTTTGGCACCTCAAGGCTCAGGGATATCATGAGGGGCGCGTCAGATGCGTTTGACACGGTCGCCAAAAGCTCAAGGCAGTTCTCCTTCCTCGCGTTCAGGCGCACGGGGCGCAGCGAAGTGGACACGTTGAAGGGCAGCCCCTCCCGCGCAGGCGCCTCCTTCTTCCCCATCAGGCCATCAAGAATACCCATAGTATCAACCCCTTTTGGCGAAAGCCGCCTACTTCCTCCTCTTTTTGCGCTTCTGCCGCCCATCTGCGCGCTGCTTCCCCTGCCCGTGCACTGCGGCATGGTGCGGCGCCACCGCCTGGGCGGACGAGTCTGAAATCCTCTGGAAGTGCGGCACGTCCTCAAGAGCAAGGGAGAAGAAGACATAGAGCATGGAAAAAAGCGAGCCTGCCTCGAAAAGGCTGGAGGTTATGCGCGCAAAATCAGTGGACATGCCAAGCGGCACTCCGAAAAGCTCTATTGAGAAGCCTATTGTGAAGCCGAGCGCCGCAGCCCCGAGGAAATAGGCGTGCCTCACGGCGCGCCATTTCGTGAAGAAGTAGTGTATGGGGAGCTTTTTCTTCGCCGCGTTCCAGTAGTGGCGGTAGTAGAGGAAGATGAAAAGCGCAAGCGCCGCGAGGAGCGCCTTTACCAGCAGGAGCGGGGAAATCAGGTCGGACGCGCTTATTGGGAGTGCCATGGGGGGATTACGGGGGCAAGTAATTAATGCGTTGCGTCTGCGGCAAGATGCGAGCAGTAGCCTATGAGGAAGGCAAGGGACGCAAGCGCGCCGAACATGAGATAGCAGGCGGCCGAGGCGGCAAGGGCGAATGGGGCGCCGTGCATCGCGCCCCTGTGGCGCGGGCGGAAAAGCAGGTCAAGAGCTGCAAGCGCGCCCCCGATGGCAAGGAATGCAACTGCAAATTCCTGAAAGCCGCCACCATTTGCAAATGAAAAGCGGTATGCAACCGCCAGCACTGCGAAAAACGCGGCAGCGTATGTTGCCCGGGACGCCTTGCTGTTCCTGATGTCAAGGTCCGGCAGGAGGGAGGCGGCTGATGAGATGATGGTGAATGATGCTGCCTGGGCAAGGGGAAGGGAGAGAAGGAATGCCGCTGCAGCCCCGCATGAGACGCCTATGAAAAGATGGGCGCGCCAGTTCATGATGCTCCCCGAGTGATGTTTTCAGCCCGCGCACCTTTAGGTGAATGCGCAGGTCCATGCTGCCGCCTTCAGTCCGTGCTTTTCAGCACAGAGGAGAAGTGCTTCCTGTAGTGGTGGAGGTGGTGCTCCTGCTCCTGCTCAGACATCCTCATCAGGTTGGAGGAAAGGGATAGTATCTCGTGGTATGCCTCGCCGAATGCGCCTTCGGCGGCAAGCACCTCCTCCGGCGTGCGCCAGTCGGAGGCATCGCAGAGCATAGCAAGGTAGCGCAGCTGCGAAAGCGCCTCCTCGCCTTGCGCGGTGAGCCTTGCTTTCTTTCGCGCGCTTCCCCTTATGCGCCTTTTGGCGGATGCAAACCATGCAAGCAGGTACTCGTATATCGAGAGGAACACGCTTTCCTTTTTCACCGATGGCTGGCTGCGGGTGGCGGCAAGCACGGTGTCGAACATCACGTTTGAGGACGCCACCGTCTGCTCAGGAAGGAGGAGCTGCGCCTCGCGCAGAGGGTCTATGAAAGCGTCCTCGCGCTCGAGCGGGCGGCGCGGGAACCTGGGCTTCCTTGCAGCCGCCTGCTGCCGCTCTTGAAGCTGCAGTTGGGATGCCCTGGCTTGAAGCTGGGCTTGCCCTGGTCCTGTCATTTCCATGCCGGTCGCGTTTCCATTTTTGCAGAGAAGGTTTAAATAACGGACGTCGCATAAGGAAGGCATGGCAACAGTCGGCGCCAGGGGTGACAAAATGGGCGGGGCGAAAAAAGCAAATCCCACACCAAAATACGGGGATGGAACCGGCTTGGGGCTGGCTTTTGACTACCGTGTTTTTTTCACCAATGGCGTGTGTTCAGCATATCTTGATGCCCTTCCATCGCAGGCGGCTTCGGCCAAGGATGAAAAGACAGGTGAAAATCTTTCCAGGCAAGTTCTCTCCGCAGCGGCAGTATATGCTACTGTCATCTACTACATCTATCCGAACAGGCCCCTGTTCAAAAAAGCCATAGACTCTGACAAGGAGCTTTCTGAAAACTTCAGGAAAGCCAAATGGTGGATAGACATGAACGGCTTTGACAGGCTTGCGGACAGGTTTGCAGGCACTGTCGCTGCCGCATTCGAACGCCCGAAGGTGGTCTAATGTTCTTGTTCCAACTGGACACTAAAACGCCAGCCAGCAATGCCAATGCGGTTGTGGCAAGATTCAATAATGAGCTGCGCTGGTTCAGCGGGCTTACCGGGCTGGTAAGCGCAGGCGCGCTGGAAGAGAGGATGGAGGCGCTTCGCAGCCTTGTATCAGGGTCAAAGCCCCTGGCAGGCTACATAGCGGGCAACAAGGAGCTGGCAGCCAAGTGGAGCCAGATGTGCCAGGCATACGACATCATGAAGCAAGAAAGAGCCCAGAGCCCTGGAACAAGCTTCTATAACTACAACAGCTACGGCTATTCCGAACTTGTCGAGGCTTCGGCAGGAACGCTGAACCTGGCTGAACGCAGGTATAATGCCCCTGCAAACACCGGTTTCACCCAAAGCCCGCAGGCACCCATGGCAAACTCCAGCCCCCAGAAATTTGACCAGTACTATGCCGAAGTGATGGGCAAGCTGGACGCCATGACGGACTTCATTGAGAACAACCGCCCTGACCTTGCCGCGCAGAAGGGCGCGGAGATTCTCAATTCCGACGCCTACGAAGAGCTGTTTCGCAAATCGCCCGCTTTCAGGATGCAGTTTGAAAATGCACTTTACGGCCTTAAGGTGGTGACGCCAGGCTCCAAAGAGGGCATGGAAGTCCTGGAAAAGCTGCAAAAGGAATATGTGCGGGTGCAGACGCAGGAAAAAATAGACAGCCACCTGGCGGCCGTGCCAACCTCGCTGAATGGCGCGCAGAGGAGCATCATAATGGGGGATGCCTACCACTCGCTGAAGGAAATCAAGTTCAACCTGGTGGAGATAAACTATAGCAACCAGGCATATGCTGCACTTGAAGCAGGCGACCTGCAAAAGGCAAACGGGATTTTGGACAACCTTTCGCTCATATCCGACATAAGGTATGGCGTTTTGCGCTTTACCCCAGCCCAGGCCGAGCCAGGGCAAAAGCCAAAGTATGCTGATTTTGGATATCCCATTGTCCAGGACAACACGGATTTGTCTGCGAGAATGCCTGTGGCTGGCGCATATGGCATCACATACCTTCCAAACACGGTGGAAAGGAGGTTTGCGGAGGGCAGCAGGCTGGACAGGATAAACCGGGCAGTGCTGGCCGGAAACCCCGAGCTTGCAAAAGACCTTATCGCTGGCAGGACAAACGCAGAGCTCTTTGATTCTCGATTGGCGCTTTTGAGCCAGAAGCCAATAACTCCCGATTACGAAAAATACTCCGAAAGGCTGATGCTTGCCGCAGCGTTTGGCATACCCGACACAGGGTACATCCTCAACCTGATTCCTGGCTGGACGGCTGGGGTCGAGGCAGTGGAAGCCTATAAAGCAGGCGTTAATGGAGACAACTCCCTGATGGCATACCACATCGCAGCCGCTGCAGGCTACCTGACATTGGACCTTTTTGCGATTTTCAGCGGCGGCTTCAGCAAAGGCGCCACGGCAATTCTTAGGGAAGCAAGGGCTGTTGAGAGGCTTGCCGCAATGGGCGGGGATGCCAGAGCCATTGCCAAGTCGCTTGATGAACTGGCAGTTCTTCTGAAAGAAGCAAATGCAGCTGGAACGCTCAAGGCAGTGGAGCTTACGCGCATAGAAGAAACAGTTGCGGATATAAAAAGAATGGCTGGCGCGTTGGCAACTGATGGGACAGAGATTGCCGGCCTGGGAAAGCAGGTTGCCTTCAAGGGAGGAGTAAAGGAAGTGGATTTGACCCTCCCTCGCATCGGCAAGCTTCCGAGAATCACAAATGCGCCAGTCAAGCTCCAAAGCAAGCTGGAGCCGGCTCTTAACAAAACAGTAGGAGCGGCTAGAAAAATGCCGAAAATCGCCGGGGGAGGCGTGGCGCCAAAGCCCCTTGAGCCAAGGATCGGGACAATCGAAAGCACTGCAAGGGACTACGAAAATCTCGGGAAGACATTTGACAATTTTTCAGCTGAGATTGACAAGTCGATGAACAAGCTGTGGACTCCTTCAGGCTTGCTCAACAAGATGCGCGGGGACGTGGAGGCGCAGGTGGAAGCCTGGAAGGAAATCAAGCCCATCCTTGGCAAGTCAAAAGCCCCAAAATATCTCGACGAGCTGGGGAAGGATGTGCGGGCGAGCATAGGGAACCTGAAAGACGGGGAGCACTTTGACCTTACACTCAAGGGAAAAAGCGCAACCGGCGAGTTCACCATTGTGAAAGAAGGGGACGATGTATCGATTTACCTGAAAGCCGATTATGACAAGAGGCTGGCCTGGATGGAAAAGCCGACCGTGAAAGCAGGCGAGGGGACTGCAGATGCGGGCAAGCTTTGGAATTCGCAGCTATATTCGCCCACGCCCATGTGCACCAGCGCGGAAGTGGACGGGATATATGCAAAGCTCATGGATTCGCTGGACGTTAACGATGCCAAAGCTGTGGCGAGCCTGGCAGATGGCGAGGAATATAGCGTGAGGATAAAGAAGACGGTGTACACGTTTGTCAACGAAGGCGGGACAGTGAAAGTCTATGACGAGTCGGTGCGCAAGACCATCATGAATCAGGCCAAGAAGGCATATGGAAAAGCAGGGCAGCTGGTGGAGGATGCCAAAGGAGTGCCACTGCAGCAAAAAGGGAAGGATTTCTTGACAAGCATCCCAAAGAAAACCCTTGAATGGACAATGTACAAGCCCAAGGGCTGGACAGGGCTCAAGCCGATTGGGTTTGAATCTTGGGGGGACATCCCAGGAGGGATAAACAAGGGTGCCAATTGGTGGCGCACAAAGCCTGCTTTCTCCGTCCCGACAATTAAAAGCAATTTTTCCCTGTGGGGGAAGAATTCACTGGCTTTGGGGGAGATCAAAGGGGCAGGCACGCTGCACGGGTTTAGTGGGACACTGACAGGAGGGATAGTAGCATATCCAGTCCGCTGGGGAGTGGGCACGCTGTCCGCAACCGGAAGGGCCGTATCTTACCCAGCTCAATATGTGCTAAACCTTACAACTGGAGCAATAGGTACTGGGCTGCTTGCAGCCGAAGCAGGAGTGGGGATTGGGCTCAAGGGATTGGACATGTGGGCAACCACCCTGATGCACCAGAACACTGCATATATCGTTGGAAAAACCGGGCTATATGCCCTGCAGCAAACGCTGCTGATGCCTGAAGACCTCGGTTTGCAGCCAGGGAAGACCGCGCCTGGGAAATCCTCAAAGCAGGCGCCCCCCGCGGCAAGGAAGGAGGTTCCTTCGGCGCGCTCAGGCGCGATCACGGCCACGAGCACGACATACAACGTATCAGCTCAAAGGGCAACTGAGCTGGTCGATGGCTACATCAGCGCCTTCAGCGGAGACAAGGAGGCTGAGCTGAACAGGATAACGAACGGCTACAGCTCGGCTTATGAGAATTATGTCAACAGGGAGCTCAAACCTGCGCCGGCAACGCAGAAAACAGGCAGCACAAGCACTCCAGAAGTCAAGAAGCAGCCAGGGCTGACGCCCACGAAAAGATGAGGTGAAACAATGTTCTTGTACCAAGCGACGAACACGACCAAGGCGTCTCCATACGGGATTTCCGCGCAGGACAAAATCGTAATCCTGCAGGAAAGGCTGGATGCCATAAAGAAGAGCTACGAAGGGGGGAAGGACTTCTACCCTATCATCCAGGACGACATCAGCAGGATGGCAAACGCGGTGAACAGCAGGGGGGGATACAACACCATATATGCCGACCTGCTTGAAAAGAGGATAGTTGTCTACCTTGGCTACCTTGAGGAATACCAGGCGGACCTGAAAAAGGGCAGGGACGGCTCCGCAGTGGATGCCAAATACAAGGACAGGCTGTACTCCTACGACGCAGAGATTGCCAAGATTGAAAAGAAGATAAGCGGCCCAGGCACAGGCTTCGTGGAGGGGGAGAAGCAGGGCCAGAAAGGGAACGGGCAGAAGGGCCCGGCGGCTTCAAAGGAGGATTACCTCAAGGAGCTTGACGCCCTGATAAGGATGGCTGAGACTTACAACATGCTGCACCCGAATGCGAAGATAAAGGTGCCTTCCGTCCCGGCCGACGCCACCGAGGAGCGGCTGCTTCTGGAAATCAACAAGCTTAGGGCTGCGCTTGGGCTTGGCGCAAAGGAGCAGGAAGGTGAAGATAAGGCAAAGGGAGGGGAGAAATCCGGCGTAACCGACC
>JBAZTI010000058.1:0-1138 GCA_041662045.1 Candidatus Micrarchaeia archaeon
CCCTCGTAGCCGCTGCACCGCGAGATTATCTGCTCGGGCTCGCCCTTGGAGATGAGCAGGTGGCTTTTGCCGTCGTCCACCACCACGGACATCATCTTGCGCGAGAAGTCGAACGGTATCTCATCCACTTTTTCCATGCCGGAAACCACGATGCGCCTGTGGCGCATTATCGCCTCGTCCAGCATGTTCTTCAAGCCGGTCTGGAACGAGCTGTTGAGGTAGGCATAGCGGAAAACCTCGTCGCTGTCCTTTTCCGACAGGTCGAAATGGCGCTGCAGCACCACCTCGCCCTGCGTGAGCGTGCCTGTCTTGTCCGTGCAAAGCACGTCCATTGCCCCGAAATTCTGTATCGCGGAGAGCTTCTTCACTATGACGCGCTTTTTCGACATTGCGATTGCCCCGTTGGAGAGGTTTATCGCAACCATCATGGGGAGCATTTCAGGCGCAAGGCCCACGGCTACAGCAAGGGCGAAGAGCAGCGATTCTACCATGTTGCCCTTGAGCACGGCGTTTATGAGGAAGGTGACGAGCACCATGGCCATGATGAGCTTCATCATCATGGCAACGTAGCTTTTCACGCCCTTGTCAAAGCTTGTTTCCGTTTCAGGGCCGAGTATGTGCGAAGCAAGCGCTCCAAACTGCGTATCCCTGCCTGTTTTCACCACGAGGGCGGTGGCGCTCCCTATCACCACGTTGCTGCCCATGAAGCAGATGTTTGAGAATGAATTGAGGTCGTTTTCCTTTGCGCGTATCCTGCCCGCCGCCTTTTCCACCGGGAAAGCCTCGCCCGTGAGGCTGGCCTGGTTCACGTGCAGGTCCTTCTCGGAGAGTATGCGCACGTCCGCTGGGATTATGTCGCCTGCGGACAGGAGCACTATGTCGCCCGGCACCAGCAGGCGCATCCTCATCTCTTCCTGCCTGCCGCCGCGCAGCACGGTTGCGGTGGACGACACCATTTCGGTGAGCTTTTTCGCAGCCTTCCCGGCCCTGTGCTCCTGTATGAAGGAAAGCGCGGCGCCTATTGCCACCATTGCGTAGATGAGGATGGCGTTCACAGTCTGCCCCATCAGGAGCGAAAAAGTGGCTATTGCGATGAGCACCAGGGAGAGGGGGTCCTTGAACTCGTGGAGAAGCTGGA
>JBAZTI010000058.1:1148-7955 GCA_041662045.1 Candidatus Micrarchaeia archaeon
GGCGCTTCCTTCTTTTTCTCAGGCTCATTGTAGCCGAAAACCAGGTGGCGCCTGCGCGCCTCGCTGTGCGAAAGGCCCTCCTTGCCAGTGCGGAAGTGCGCAAGCAGCGCGCCCTCCTCCATGTCCGCTAGCTGCGAAATAGGAAGGCTTTTGCCCGTCATCATTTCCTTGAGCCCGGCCATGCCAAACAGGGGGAATTCGCGCCGTTTCTTTATATCGCTTGCCTTGCCCGGGCGGTTGTTTGCGCGTAGGCGCGGTTTTAATCCTTGCCCGGCAAGGCAAAAGCATGGGAAAAACCGAAGCTGCAACGTTTGCCGCAGGCTGCTTCTGGGGCGTGGAGGAAGCGTTTAGGAAGCTGCCGGGCGTGCTCGCGACCGAGGCAGGCTACACCGGCGGGAGCGCAGAAGCCCCCACATACGGGCAGGTGTGCACGGGAAAGACAGGGCATGCCGAGGCTGTGAGGGTGGAGTTTGACCCGGCGAAGATAACTTACCATAAGCTCCTGGAATTCTTCTTCTCCATCCACGACCCCACGAGCAGGAACAGGCAGGGGCCTGACATCGGCGAGCAGTACCGCTCAGCGGTATTCTTCCATGGCAAGGCACAGGAGAAGGAAGCAAGGGGGATGGTTGCAGCGCTTGGGAAGGCGGGCAGGCTCAGCCGCCCAATTGCCACGCAGATTGAGCCTGCCGGGAAATTCTGGCGCGCGGAAGAGCACCACCAGAAGTATATAATGAAGAAAGGCGGAAGCGCGGGCTGCCATATCTGATGGCTGGGGGCGGGAATCGATGCAATGGCGCGGCAGGCGCTTGGCGCCAACCGGGGAGATGGGCATGGCCGGGGGAAAAAAAGGGAATGAAGAGCGGGAAGGAAAGCTCACGCCTGAGCAGCGCCATGTGCTGCGCGAGAAGGGCACCGAGCCGCCTTTTTGCGGCGCATACTGGAACAACAAGCGGGAAGGCAGATACCGATGCGCTGGCTGCGGCTCGCTTCTGTTCGAGTCGGGCGCGAAATTCGAGTCGGGCACAGGCTGGCCTTCCTTTTTCCAGCCGGCGCGCAAGGCAGCGGTGAAGGAAGTGGAGGATGCGGGCATGGGCGTGGCGCGCACAGAAGTCGTTTGCTCAAAGTGCGGCGGGCACCTGGGGCATGTTTTTGACGACGGCCCCCCTCCCACGGGAAAAAGGTACTGCATGAACTCCGCCGCGCTTGTTTTTGAGGAAAGGAAATAAGCCGGGTAAAAAGGGAAAAAGGAAAAAAATGAGCCGCCTACTTCTTGGAGAACATGCCCAGGAGCATGTAAAGCGCGGACAGCCCCACGAGCGCGTAGACAGTGGTGACAAGGACCGGAACCGCCCCGAACAGCAATGCCACGACGTTGAGGTTGGCAACGCCCACCAATCCCCAGTTCAGGCCGCCGATTATCACCAGCGCCTCTGCGACTGTACCTAACATGTCCTTTCCCATCCAATCGGACCTCCGGCATATGCGGCCAGCAAGCGCTTGCAGGCCAAACCAATCGCCAGGAGTGTAACTCGGGCTTTGTTTATAAGATTGCCCACGTCTATCGACGTATAGCCTGCTTGGCTAGCACACCCGCATTTCCGCGCAGTCCTGCATGAGGAACTGGCACTGGGGCGTGACGCTTTCCTGCTGGGAGGGCTCCCCGCACACCACGGGCATGTCCGCGCCCTTGTAGAAGACCGCGCCGTCCCCTGCAACCGGGCTTACCACCTTGATGTAGTCCCCGCACACGTACACCTTTGACTTGCCGTCGCAGTATGTTAGCGCCTCGCTTTCCAGTTCCGAGACGCATCCCCCTGCCAGCGTGCAGGCCTGCAGCTCCTCGCACCACGAATAGCCCTGCGAGATGCTGCAGCCGAAAGAGTCTGTCGCGTTGGAAACGTTGGTGGCATTGGCAGTGGAATTGCCTGCGCCAACAAGGGCCGAGCTGCAGTTTTCCTCCCAGATGCGCAGGCATTTCTGCTTCTCCTCGCACCAGGAATAGCCTGCCGAGGGTATGCAGCCATGGGAGTCGCGGTCTGCGCCCACCAGGACGGCGCCGGGCTCAGGCTCGGACGAAGTGTCTGAATATGACGTGCAGTTCTGCGCCCAGGGGCGGATGCAAACGCTACTGCTGTTGCACCACAAATAGCCTGCCGAGGGTATGCAGCCGTGCTCGTCCCTGCCTGCGCCGACTATGGCGCTTTCAGGGCAGCTTTCCTCCCAGAGGCGCAGGCACTTCTGCTTTTCCTCGCACCATACATAGCCTGCAGAGGCAATGCACCCATGCGCATCCGCGTCCCCTCCGGCCAGGGCTGTGCCGCAGGGCTCCTCCCATAGGCGCAGGCATTTCTGCTTTTCCTCGCACCATGAATAGCCCGCGCTCCCTATGCAGCCGTGGGCGTCGCGGTCAGAGCCGGGCAGTTGGGAAGGCGCTGCGCCAGGCGGGTTGGCTGATGCGAATGCGAAAACAACGATGGCAACGGCAACTGCTGCGAGGGCGATTGCGCCCAACGGGCTGATTCCCGGGAGGGCCAGCGCCCCGATCCCCATGGGGGCATTGCCTTCACCCGCATCTGTGCGCTTGCCCATCTTTTTCGCCATGTTGCCCCCTCCGCATCACCATCGGCAGCATTATTTATAATCCATTAAGGAAGAATGGATGCATGAGGCTTTACACGCATACCGACCTGGATGGCGTGATGTGCGCTGTGCTCATCTCCTGCGTGGAGGAGGTGGACGAGTTCCGCTTTGTGGACCCCGGCACCGTGCAGGCCGGAAAGATACCCTTCAGGAAAAGCGACATCATATCCGACCTGCCATACGACAGGCACGCAGGCGTGTGGTTTGACCACCATGAGTCCTCGCGCCCGAAGGAAGGCGCAAAATTCGAAGGGGAATGGAAGCTTGCGCCCTCGGCAGCGCGCGTGGTTTTCGAATATTACGACAACCCCTACCTTGGGAAATACCGTGCCGCGGTTGAGGCGACCGACAGGATAGACTCCGGAGATGTTGCGCGCGAGGAGGCAATGGCGCCATCAGGCTGGTTCCTGTTCTCAAACACCCTTGAGACAAGCGCGGAAAAAAGCGCGGATGACGCCTACCGCGAGCATGCCATTTCGCTCATCAGGCGCAACCCGGACATATCGGCAGTGCTTGCCGACGCGCGCGTGGCAGAGCGGGCGAGGAACGTGAAGGGCGAGCTTGAGAAGTTCGCGCAGATACTGCGCGGGCACACCGTGATGGTCGGCAAGGTGGCATACTCCGACCTTCGCACTCGGCCTGACCTTCCGCGCGGCAACAACTACCTTATCTATTCGCTGTTCCCGGATGCGGTCACCTCGGTGAGGCTGATGCCTGAGAAGGAGGACAAGGAAAGCGTGAAGATATCGGTTGGGCACAATATTTACCATGCGCCTAAATGCGGCTTTGATGTTGGCGCTGCGATGAAAAGGATTGGCGGCGGCGGGCACAAGCCTGTTGGAGGCGCGAGCGTGAAAAAGGATGAGGCCGAGGCGATTGCGAAAAAGATAATTGCGGAGATAAATGCATTCGGGGGGGAAGCATGAGAAAGCGCGCCCTGCCGGCATTGCCCTCCGCCCTTGCCGCAGGCTTGCTGGAGGACGGGGAGCGCGCGCTTTTCCTTGTGAGGAAAAATGCGCTGGGGGAGGAGCTCTTGGAAGTGCCATGCGTGGAATTGATGGCAGGCGAGAACCCTGTTGCCGCGCTTGCGGCAGCGTTCCGCGCGCAGGCAGGAATTGACGCGCAGGTGCATGAGATACTTTTCCAGCGCAGGCACAACGCAGGCACGCGGAAGAGAAGGACAGTGGTGCCGGCGCTTGTCTTCAAGGTGACGGCAAAAAGCCATGCCGTCCGCCCGTCGCCCGAGTTCTGCGGCTATCGGTGGCTGGCTCCAGCAGACATGGGCGGCAAGAAGCTCTCGCGGAAAACCGAATGGCTGCGGCAATGAAGCAAACTGAGAATAAGAACGGGCTGAAGCCCTTGCTTCCTGCTTTTCCAGATTTATTTCCGTTTGCGCAGCTTGCCGCCGTGCGCGGCTGACCCCTGCTTATTTCTTTTTGCGCAGCCGAAGCAGCCTGCTGCTGAGCTTCACGCGCGGCAGGGGCTTGGAGGCTGCCTTGCCGCTGCTTTTTCCCTGTGCTTTCGCCCTTGCTTCCTGCGCCCTTGCTGGCGGGAGCCGCTGTGCCTTTTCTTCCGCCTGCTTCTTGGGCTGCACAGCCTCTTCAGGAAGGTATTCCTCGTGCGGAGGCTGCAATTGGGGCGGGAGCAGCACGGCTTCTTCCGGCGCCTGCCCAGGCTGCGCCGGCGGCAAAATGGGGTGCTTTGCAGGCGGCTTGCTGATTGCGCCGTATGCGTATGCAACTGCGATAGCCAATGCCAAAACTTCCACAGCAATCACATATGGGGTGTACTCGTCCTCCTGCGGCTTTTGGAAAAGCGAGGCCGACGCCATCTGGCCAGGAGCCTGGGGCTGCGCCCCGGGGACAGCCTGCCCTGGCGGCGATGGAACAGGCTGCACAGGCGCGGTCTGGTTTGGAATGCTTATCTGCCCGGGGAAGGATGCATTCACGGCTGCCGGGGCGTTCCTGGCAGCCGAAAGTACGGCAAGCTCAAAGCTTTTCACGCGCGAGGGCGGCACCCAGCCACCAACCGTGTAGGAAATCGTCTTGGACTCGCCGCCGTTGAAGCTCGGGAAGGAGAATATCGCGGTCTGCCCTGCCAGCGAGGAATAGGGCGGGATGAAGGATATTGCAGAGGCCGCGGAGAAATTCAGCGGGATGGTTTCGGCAAACTCGAAATCTGCCATGTCGCACTCGCTTCCCCCCGTGTTCTTCAGCGTGGCGGTGAGCACGGACTGCGCGGTGGTGCTGGATATCTCGCGCGTGAGGCTCACCGTGCAGTTTGCAGTGCCTATGTCCACAACGTATTTGGTGGTGTTCTTGAGCGAAGCTGCGCTGCTCCCGCCGCCCCCTCCGCCCCCGCTGTTGCCTCCGCTTGGCACAACAGGAGTGGAGGCAGGGGTGTACTGGAGGATGGAGGAGTGCGCAAGCCCGGAAATGGCAAGAGTGGTGCCTGACTTTGCGCAGGTGATGCCGCTTGCTGTGCCTGAACAGGCGACAGATACCTCCCCTGCGCCTGTGCAGGCGCTTGAGGGCAGCGCGCCTGTTTCCGAATCAAGCACGCAGATGTGCGTGTAGTCCCCTGCGCCGTTGATGTAGGCTGTCTTGGTGCCGTTTAGCCCGCCCGAGGCGTTCACGCCCTGTATTATGATGAAGGATGCGCCGTTTTGCGTGCCATTGGTGATGTTGAGCGCGGAGAAGTTGAGCACAAGGGAGAAGTTGTGGTAAAAGAGCAGCACAGTCCCCAGGCCCGATGATATGTTCACCTCCTGCAGAGTGCCTGCGGCGTCCTGCCAAAGCGAGGAGTTGCCGCTGCCGTTTATGGAAATGTTGAGCGCCCCATATTCATTGGTTATGTTGGTGCCGTTTCCGATGGTGGTGGACACCGAGAAGTTGAAGGAGGCGGTGGCATTGCAGTTGCCTGAAAGCACGGTTACCGTGGTGTTCGCCTGCGTTGCATTCTGGACAGTGCAGTTGCCAGCAAGCGTCCAGTTCCTGAATGCATAATTCAGCGAGGGCGTTGCGTTCACGGATGCATTGAAGGGAGGCGTGCCCGTTGCGCTTCCGTTTGCGCTGCCGCCAGCGCCTGCAAGCACGGTGAGGTTGGTAAGCGTGGATGCAAAGCTCGCAGTGACATTGCACCAGCCGGAGTTCACCTGCACAGTGGTGTTCGCCCTTGTGGAATTCGCCACGCTGCAGTTGCCGGATGCAGACCAGGAGGAGAAGGAATAGTTCACTGACGCGGTTGCGTTTATCGTCCTGTTCGCAGGCACATAAAAGTTCGATGAATTGCCGGTTGCGTTGCCGCCCGTGCCGTAAAGCACGGTGAGGTTTGCCTTGGGGTTCTCGGTGAATGAGGCTGTGACATTGCACCAGCCGGAGTTCACCTGGACGGTGGTGTTTGCGTTGCTGGAGTTCCAGACGCTGCAGTTGCCTGATGCAGACCACGTGTTGAAAGTATAGTTCTGCGAGGGGGTGGCATTGATTGTCTGGTTGGCAGGCACCAGGAAGCCGGTTGCATTGCCAGTCGCATTGCCGCCTGTCCCGTAAAGCACGGTGAGGTTGCCTGTTGGCGGAATGGCCGGGTTCCAATAATACCTTGCGGTCACATTGCAGTTGCTGCGCACCTCAGTTGTCGTATTGGCAGATGTTGCGCTTGCAATGGAGCAGTTGCCCTGCGTTGTCCAGTTGAGGAAGGAATAGGAGGAGTTGAGAGGAAGCGAGGTAAGCGTCTTGTTTGCCGGCACGTAAAAATTGGACGAGTTGCCGCTTGCGGTGCCGTTCACCGCCAAGGCGGTGAGGTTTGCCTTTTGATTCTCGGCAAAGGAGGCAGTCACGTTGCACCAGCCGGAATCCACCTGCACGGTCGTGTTCGCGCTCGTGTTGCCCCAGACGGTGCAGTTGCCTGCCTTTGCCCATATTGAGAATGTGTAGTTTACCGATGGAGTGGCGTTTATTGTCCTGTTCGCAGGGGCTGCGAAGTTCGTGGCATTGCCTGTCGCTGTCCCTCCTGTCCCGTAAAGCACGGTGAGGTTGGCATATATGGCAGCAGGCGCCCAGGCATAGTATGCCGTGACATTGCACCAGCCGCTATTCACCTGCACGGTCGTGTTCGCGCTGGTGTTGCCCCATACGGTGCAGTTGCCTGCCTTGCCCCAGACTGTAA
>JBAZTI010000059.1:0-7440 GCA_041662045.1 Candidatus Micrarchaeia archaeon
CTATCACCCCTTCCAAGCCAGTCAGGCACTTTTCAGGCATCCGAAGATTGGCAAGCTCGAAAGATTCGGCGGCAGTCACCAGCCTTTCCTTCGGAAAATCCTTAAGCACAGGCATGCTTTCCGGAACATGGGTGATGGCGCCGAAAGGCGTGGCAGCCTCGCGCACAGCAATGGTGCGCTCGGAAAGCCATTTTTCGCATTCCCCGATGCCTCCAGGCTGCCTTTTGAGGAGTATATTGTAGGTTGAGGCGAACCCCTTTTCGATGGGCGCCATGTTTCCAGCAGGCTTTTCAGGCGAAAGCGCAAGTTTCGGCTTGTCCTGCACGGCGGCAGGTACAAGCTCATTAAGCGCAGGGAAGCTTCCCTCCTTTTCAAGCCTCTCCGCGACCTCGGAAAGTATTTTCCTCTTGATTTCCAGGTATTTTTCCCTGGGAAGGGGCGTATTGCCGATGCAGTGGCTTTTGTTCCTCTGCCCGAAGCAAAACATCATCTCGCGGCTGCCAAGCACGTTGTGGCAGAAGTGGCAGTCGCTTGAGAAGCCCACCATGGAGGACTCAAAGCTCCTTTTCTGGCCGTATGCGTCAGTGACGCGGATGAGGAACTCGCCATCGCCAAGCGCGCCGCAGCCGAAAATGTATTTGCTTCCCTTGCGCACCATGAACGATGAGTCGACATACTGCGATTCCTCCACATTAGAAGAGTTCCTCACATACTGGGAGTCAAGCACTATGTCGGAGGCTTCCACAAACGCGCTGTTGCCCAGGTGCCGGTTGCCGGCGTACTCGCATTCCTCGGAAAGCGCAGAAAGGAGCGAGTCGATGTCCTTCATGTCGTTGATTGAAACCCCGTACCCCTTGTTCAGCTGCAGCTCGTCGGACGACACGAAGCGCGCTTTAGGCGGGAAGGCGTCGAATGCCACCGACACCCCATTTCCCGAGACGTGGGATTTGCGCCTTGCCTTGCCGGGAAGGTTCTCGCCCAGCCATCCGCGGTACTTGGCAAGGGGGCCGATTTCCCTGCCAAGCACTATCCTGCACGCGCTTCTCCACGATGAATCCAGCTTCCCTTCCAAAGTGTTATTCATGATGTACACCGATGGAATGTTTGCTGTTTAACTTATATATCAAAGTTAATACTCATAAATTGCACAAAATAGCAAAATATTATAAATAATCTTGATAATAAGCAAAACATGGCAGGGCTTGATTTGCTGGACAGGCGCATAATGCACGAGCTTGACCTGGACGCCCGCATCTCCGCGTCCAGGCTTGCGCGCAAGGTGAGGAAAAGCAAGGAGACAGTGAACTTCAGGCTCAGGCGCCTGCTGCGCGAGGGATACCTCAAGGGCTTCTACACCGTATTCAACACTTCCCTGCTTGGCTGGTTCTACGTCAAGCACTACATAAAGTTCAAGGACACCACGCCGAAGAAGGAGGCGGAGATATTCGATTACCTGCGCATGCAGCCCAATGTCTCATACCTGGCATCGGTGGAAGGGAGGTACGACTGCCTTCTCCTTGTCATAGTGCCCCAGATGGCGCGCGCAGACTCCTTCCTCTCCGCCTTCATGGAAAAGTACGGCGGCTTCGTGCAGGCAAAGGACATGACAGTCCTCCTGTCCACCCACAGGCTCAACGCAAAGTTCCTCTTCGCAGGCAAGGAAAGCAGGGACTGGCATTACGAATATGAGCTTGGCGGCTACTCGCCAGACGCCATGGAGCGGCGGCTCCTGGCCGAGCTTTCCTCAAACGCGCGCATCCCGCTTTTGGAGCTTGCGAAAAAGTGCGGCATCTCCCCCACTGCAGCCGCCTACAGGCTGCGCAAGCTCGAGCAGGGGAAGGTAATACTTGCATATGTCTCGGAGCCCAACTTCAGCAAGCTTGGCCTGCGCTTTGCGCAGGTGAACATAACGCTTAGGGACCCTGCAATCAGGAAGCGGATGATTGCCTATTTCGACGCGACGAACAGGTGCTTGTTCGCAATCGAGATGATGGGGAAGTACGACATCCTTGCCGAAGTGCACGTGCAAAGCGGGCATGAGCTGCAGGGGATAATCGACGGCTTCCGCGAGAAGTTCGTTGGCAAGTACGTGGATTACGACATCTGCACCATAACGAGGGAATATCTTGTGGTGTGGGGCCCGTTCGCGGAAGGGGATTAGCCCTTCACCACGCCCATTGGCAAGAGCTTGGCAACGATGTCGGTGATGCCCGCCTCTTTCACGGAAAGCACAACTTCGTCGACGTCCTTGTACGCGCCTGGCGCCTCCTCGGCAAGAAGCTCGGACTCCGTGGACTTCACGAGTATCCCCCTGCCTGCAAGCTCGCCGGCGATTGCGTTGCCCTTCCAGGTGTGGATTGCCCGCGAGCGGCTCATTGCCCTGCCTGCCCCGTGGCAGGAGGAGCCGAACGTGTTCTCCATGGCGCCCTGCTTCCCTACAAGAAGGTATGAGGAAGTGCCCATGCTGCCTGGGATGATGACAGGCTGGCCTATGTCCCGGTAGATGGAGGGCACTTCGATCCTGCCTGCGGCAAACGCGCGCGTGGCGCCCTTCCTGTGCACGCACACGGTTTTCCTCTGCCCGTCCACGGTGTGCTCCTCGAATTTCGCTATGTTGTGGCAGACGTCGTAGACAAGGGGCATCTGCTCGGATGTGCCCTTGCCGAAAACCTCGTCGAACGTCTCCCTCACCCAGTGCATCATGATGTGCCTGTTGCAGAAGGCGTAGTTCACCGCGCAGCGCATTGCCTTGAGGTATTTCTCCGCCTCGGGGGAATTGATTGGCGCGCAGCAAAGCTCGGGGTCAGGAAGCGCTATGTTGTACTTGCGCGAGGCGGCAAGCATTTCGCGCAGCGAGTCGTCGCACACCTGGTGCCCAAACCCGCGGCTGCCGCAGTGGAGCATCACGACCGCGTTGCCCTTCTTCACACCGAACTTCTCGGCGATTTCAGGAAGCATTATCTCCCGCACGTCCTGTATTTCGACAAAGTGGTTGCCAGCGCCAACGGTGCCGAACTGCGGCAGGCCGCGCTTTTTCGCCTTTTCCGTCACCACGGAGGGGTCTGCGCCGTCCATCCTGCCGCCCTCCTCAGTCCTTTCCTTGTCCTGCCGCGTGCCATAGCCGGACTCGATGGCCCAGTCTATGCCGCGCGTGACAGCCTCGTCAAGCTCGCGCGGCGTCACGCGCAGCTTGCCTTTCGAGCCCACGCCGGATGGCACGTTCTTGAAGAGCAAATCCACGAGCTGGCGCATCTTGGCGCGCACCTCGGCTGCAGGAAGCTCAGTGGCAATCAGCCTCACGCCGCAGTTGATGTCATAGCCCACGCCGCCTGGCGAGACCACGCCGCCCTGCTGCGGGTCGAATGCCGCCACCCCGCCTATGGGGAAGCCGTATCCCTCGTGCCCGTCGGGCATGAGGCATGCCTTGCCCACGATGCCAGGCAATGAAGCCACGTTCCTAAGCTGGCCAAACGTCCTGTCCTTGCCCATGGTGGCAAGCATCTTGTCTGTTGCAAACACGCGCGCGGCAACCCGCATTGCCCCTTCCTTCGGCATTTCCCAGATCCCGTCGCTGATTTTTTCCAAGCAATCACCGTTTCAAGCCGCAGCTCCCTTTTTCATTTTCATAAGCCTCTCCAGCCGCTTTGCCGTGAGAGGGTGGGTCATGAGAAACTCCATGCCGCCCCGCCTCTTCTCCGCCTCAATTGCCTCGGAAAGCGCCATTTCATTGCCCGAGCTTATTGCGCGCGCAATTTCTGCAAACTGCGCCTTTCCTCCCGCCGGTTCTGCAAAGTAAAGCGCCTTCACCATGTTGCCTGAATCCGTTTTCCCGGCAACTGCGCCATAGGTTATTTTCGCAAGCGCGGACATGAGCGAGGCGGGATTGCCGGTGAGGCGGGCGGAGAATTCATCGGCAAAGTACTCGCGCTGGCGCGAGAGCCACATCACGAGCAGCTGCCCTATGAACTGTGCGGCAAACGCGCCGATTATGGCGAGGATGCTGCCCCTGCCGTCCTCGTCCCTGCCGAAGATGAGGAAGCCGTAGTAGAGCATGACAGGGAGCACGGATGCCAGGGTCATCACCGCGACGTCGCGGTTGTTGATGTGCCCGATTTCATGCGCAAGCACGCCCTCCACTTCCTCCTTGTTAAGGGCGGAAAGCAGCCCTGCGTGCACCGCAATTCCCGAGTCCGACTGCGTCCTTCCGAATGCGAACGCATTTGGGGATGGGTTGTTCACGACGTAAAGCTTGGGCATTGGAAGGCCCGCCTTCTGCGTGAGCCGCTGCACAATGCCGAAAAGCTCAGGGGCATTCTCGCGCTTCAGTTCCTTGGCGCCTGTCGCCCACTTTATGATGGCAGGGCCGAAGTACCACTGCACGCCTATCATGGCAAAGGAGACGAGCACCCACATCATTATGCTGCCCGAGCCGCCATAGCCAAGCGCGTTGAGGAGCAGCCCGATAACCGCGGCAACAAGCCCGAATACAAGCACGCTTGTCAGCATTACCCTCAGGCGCATGCCCCATCCGGGATTAAAGCCGGTATCCGTTGCCATAATCTCACCTCAACATCAGCAAAAATGACCGACGTTATGGGGATGGAGGGGTATAAAAAAGTGCCTATCCGCGCTTTTTTGGCAGCGGGAGGGGAAAAGCGAATCAACTGCCAGCAGGCGGCAAGCCCTTGCCGGCGGCAGCCCAGCAAGCCCTTTAATCCTTCCACATGGAATCTTCGCGGCATCATTATGGATGGCATCGGCGAGGGCGTTTTGCCCCTTGTGAAGGAGAAGCAGGGGATAGAGGCAAGGCTCACGCAGGCGGGAGGCAGCGATTTTTCCTTCCTGCTCAAGGACTGCTCGGACCTGGAGGACATCATAGGCGAGATAGAGGAGGTCAGCAGCAAAAGGGGCGAAAAGGAGCATGCGGCCTTTGAGGCAAAGGTGAAATTCTCAAGGAAGGTGAGGCGCAAGGCAAAGGACCTGAAGAATTTCGAGTCCCACCTGGTGAAGGAGTACGAAAGCGGGCACATCACGCTTGAGCATGGAAGGAAGATGGTGTCCATCATCAAGCTGCTGCGGTCAAACGACTTGGAAAAGGCAAAGAGGGAGGCTGCGGAATTCCACCTTCTTTATGAGATGGGCGCGCGGCTAGAGGCGCTTGGCGATGCGCTTTCCAAGAAGCGCGCGCAGGTGGAGCGCGCAAAGCGCGGCGCGGAGGCGCAGCTGTCCGATTTGGAATGGCTGGAAAACGAGCCGCAGACAGACGCGGAAAAGGTGGAAAGGCGCAACGAGCTGGCAAAGACCAGGGAAACCATCAATGGGGCATGGTCAAATCACTTGCAAACCCTCAAATCCATGCCGCTTTGCAATCTTCTCAAAAAAATTAGGGATGGCGAGCTTGGGAAGATGGGATTTTCCGGCATTGATGAGCAGAACGCGGAAGCCCTGGCTGCATTTTTGCAAAAATCACGCCTGGAGGCAAAAACCGCGGGGGAACTTTACGAAATGGCAGGGCAAAGCGAGCAATTGCTTAGGCATCTGGGCATTGACCTGCCGCTTTTCAGGCAGGAAATAGTGGCAAGGAAGCCATTTTTGTTCGGAATAATGTCCTACTCGCCTGACCCGCGCGCCATTGAATCTCGCTCGCCTGCGCTTTCCTATTTGTCAGGGCAGGATGAAGGCGTACGCAAGGCGGCGGAAAGGCTTGCCGAGCTTGAAAAAACAAAAGAAGCCGATGAAAGCGAATGGGCGCGCGCGAACAGGATGGAGCAAAAGACAGCCGAGCTTGCAGGCGTGGAAAAGCAGGCACTTGTGAAAAGCCTGGAGAAACTTCGCGCGCTTGAAGACATCCTGGACGGAAAAGCCACGCCTGAAGGGAGAGGGAAGGAAGAAAGCAGCAGGAAGGGAGAGGGGATTGTCGGCTCGATAATCAGGCTTTTTGGCGGGAATTTGCCTTGATGCCTCCTTGAACCGCCAGGAGGCCCGGGCCGGGGCTTACCTCTGCCGAGATGGCCCATGAGCCGCCGATGCGCCATTAATCACCCACAGGCTGCGAGCATATTCGAATGGAGGGCGCTGCTCGAAGCCCGACCTTGCACTGATAAGTACGCCATGATAAGCAAATGGCGGGCTGCCTGCCAATATGTCGGAAGTGTAATTCGAAAGACAGTTCGGGAGGAGGCGGACAATGAACCCTGAATAATCCCCGTCTTTCCGCCTTAGGTGGAGATAGCGCGCGCCAGGCTCATCGGAGCCCACTTTTCTTCCAAGAGGCATGCCGAAAAACGGGTCTTGGACATACCAGCCATCCTCGGTTGGGAAATTAGGCAGAAGCACGATCTTTTCCTTGTCCGCGACATCCACGAAATACCCTTCCCTGATCTTGCTGAATGTGAAGGTCGGCATTCCGGTTGGGAGGAAATCGTGCTGCATGGCAAGGATTGCGTTTTGCACGTTCCTGTATTCCGAAGGGACCTCGAACACGTAGGCCTCTTTCGTCGCAGAGTCCCTGAACACTATCTCGCTTCCAAGCCTTTGGCCGCCGCCTTTGAATGCCACATAGGTGCCGGTCTGCACGGCATAGACGCCCGGTTCTGCCCCCCAGAAATGGGAACGCACGTCTATTTCCATGCTTGAGAGAAGCCTGCCCGTCAGGGAATCTTCAGGCTTGATGCTTTTCAGCCCCTTTCTCTTCAGCTCCCGGTTGAGATTGGAGACAACTTGGCCCATCCTGCCTTTCGTGGAAAAAACATCGCATATCCTGTTTCCATTTGCAATAAGGAGCGACTCGCGCATCGTAATGCCGCACCTGTTGGTTTCGCCCCACTGGCCGGGGATGTCGTTGACTGCCAGCCTGATTATGGATCCCATTGGCGCATCTCCCGGCAATATCTGATGCAGAATATTTATAAAAGATGGTAAAAAGAGTAAGGCAAAAACAAGCCCCCGACGAGGATTGAACTCGTGACCTCGTGCTTGATGGAAACCATTTTTCCACGTTTTCCGAAGCACTCGAGGGAAGCCGTCCGTTTTTCCGTGGACGCTTTTTCCGACGAGCGCTTGCGGGAGGAGGAAAAAGGGTCCTACCATGCACGCGCTCTACCGCTGAGCTACAGGGGCGCAAGAATAAATGCGCAAAAAACTCAGGCTTTCTTTGAAAACACGTCTTTTAAAACAATCGTGTCCTCCCTGCCCGCGCCCACGCCCACCACGTAGATGGGCACGCCGGCTTCGCCTGAGATGAACTTGAGGTATGCCTGCGCAGGTTTGGGAAGCGACTTGAAGCCCTCTTTTGCGCACGCGCGCCATTTGTCCGCTCCGATGTCCTCCCAGCCTGCAAATTCCCTGTAAATCGGCTTGCAGCGCGCAATGTCGCCGTAGTTTGCAGGCGGCGTGAGCAATTTCTTGCCGTCCAATTCATAGTGCGTGCCCACCTTCACC
>JBAZTI010000060.1:0-6967 GCA_041662045.1 Candidatus Micrarchaeia archaeon
CAGCTATTGAAGTTGGAAGGATTTGCGTGAAGACAAAGGGCCGCGACTCTGGCGAGAAGGTCGTCATAACGAAGGTGATTGACGACAGCTTCGTGATGGTGCGCTCGCCCGCGCGCAAGAAGGGGGACAGGAAGTGCGCGGTATTGCACCTCGAGCCCACCGACACCAAAGTGACTGTTTAGATTTTTATTTTCCAGCCTGCACGGCTGCGTCCCTGAAAAGCTCTATCAGCCTATCCGTGATGCTTCGGGGCCCCACTGTGACGCGATAGAGGTGAGCAAGCCCGGCGTGGTAGGTGGAAAGGTCGCGTATGGCGATGTTGCGCGAGTCGGCAAGCCGCATCAGCTCTTTTGCGTAAATTTCCGGCACCCGCACCAGGCAGGAGAGGTGGTCGGTTTGGTACATTTTGTAGCCGCCAAGCATGCCGACTTCGGAGTTGAAGCGCTCCTTCTGCTCCCTTGCCTGCTGCGCGATTTTCTGATATCCCTCCTTTGCGTCAAGGGCTGCGATTGCGATTTCCTGGGGGATGATGGGATAGCCGAGGCGGTTTGAGGGAAGGGATATCGCCTGCCCTGCAGCCTCGCCGCATATGGCAAAGCCTATGCGCCAGGCGGCAAGCCCGTAGAGCTTGGAGAAGCTGCGCACCACCACAAGGTTGGGATGTGCCTCGAGAAGCTCCCTGACATTTTTCACATTTTCTTTCCTTATGCCCTCGTGCGCCTGGTCAAGGATGGCGATGAGGCAGCCGCGCGCGCTTTCCAGTACGGCATCAAGGTCGCGGCTCTTCACTGAAAAGCCAAGCGGGCTTTCCGGGTCGATGAGGAGAAGGATGCTTGGCTGTGACTCTTTCAGCTGGCGGATGATGCCAGGCACATCATAATAGAATGATTCAGAGCGCTCGATGACCTTGAAAGTCTCGATGCCAAGCCCGCGCGCCTTGGCAATGTCGAAATAGAGGGAATAGGCGAATTCCGGGAAGAGCACCGAATTTTTGGCTGCGCTGAAAATGCTGTTTATCGCGCCTTCGGCGCCCTGGGCGAGAAAAACCTGCTTCCGAGAAACGCCAAAATCGCTGGCAATGCGCTCTGCAAGAGGGTCGGTGCGCCTGTAATGGGAGATGTCCGTACCGGCAGCTTTGAGAAGCGCCTTGCGCACCGAGCTTGGGATTTTCCAGTTGAGCTCGTCGCGCGCGGCAAATATCTGAGGGGGCTTTTGGGCATTCACGATTTGATTTTCTGTTGTAAATAGTATATAAATATACTGGCATGCCGTGCAATTTTAACTTTTTCTGCCCAAACAATGCCGCCTGCGGTTTTATCCTCGCAGGATGTGCTTTTCATGGTCTCTGAAGAATTGGCTGAGCTTCTCCGCTGCTCATTCGTGGTAGTGGACAAGCCGCGCGGCCCGTCATCGCATGAAGTTGCCGCATGGGTGCGAAAAATACTGGGCGTGAACAAGAGCGGGCACTCGGGAACGCTTGACCCAAAAGTGTCCGGCGTGCTTCCAGTGGGGATTGGCAAGGCGACGAAGCTGCTCCCTTTCCTTACGACGAAGGACAAGAAATATGTGTGCCTGATGGAGATGAAAAAGCCCCAGACGGACGAGCAGTTCCTGTCCATGTTCAGGAAATACACAGGCACGATAACGCAAACCCCGCCGCGCGAGTCAGCCGTTGCAAAAAGGCCGCGCAAGCGCAAGGTTTATTATATTAAGCCCATCCAAATGAAGCCCACTCAAGCCCTATTCGAGGTGCACTGCGAAGCCGGAACGTACATACGTGTGCTGGTTTCGGACTTCGGCAGGATTTGCGGCGGAGCTGAAATGCTCGAGCTTCGGAGGGTTGCCGTCGGCAACATCCCCGAAACGCTTGCGCATAACCTTCAGGAAATCTCCGACGCAGTTTGGGCTGCACGGCGAGGGGAAGAATCCGCCCTGATGCGGTATCTCATTCCCCCGCAGGAGGCGCTTCGCCTCCGGAAAGTCGTGCTGCATGATTCCGCCGTCGAGGCGGTTTGTGCAGGCGCACCGCTATACGCGCCCGGCCTCGCGTCTGTCGACGCGGGAATACGCCGGGAAGAGTTCGTCTCGCTCCTGACGGAGAAGGGCGAATTCATAGGCGTAGGCGTGGCGCGCCTCCCCTCGGAAGAAATGGGCGCACACAGGTCTGGCGTGGCATGCACGCCTGAAACGATAGTGATGGAACGGGGAAAGTACCAGAAAAGCTGGTAGCCCGATTGGAAGGATTAGCGGTAATTGGGCACTGACGTGCCGGGATCGCCAGCATCCAGAGATGCTGGTGAGCTCGGCGCCGAAGGCGCCGGGATCGCATAACCTGGTAGTGCGCACGCCTGGAACGGCCCTTTTTGCTCCTCCCGCTTTGCGCTCGTCGCAAAAAGCCCCGGGGGAAAAGAAAATGCAGAAGGGCGCTCGAAAGCGTGTGGTCGCAAGGCCATATGGGTTCTGGCATATGCTGGAATTCTTCGAAGCAGTGCCGCCTAAAAATCCCATTCCCGGCGTGCCCCTTTACAGGAAGAGAATGCATGGCGTTTGCAAATGAGGGTGGATGATTATGGCTGAAAAATCGAATGAGAAGGGCGCTGACAAGCCCCAGGAAAAGAAAGGCGCGCACAGCTTCAACCGAAGCTCGCAGGCCGCATCGGAGGAAAAGCCGATGCACAAGGGAAGGCCGCAGCAGGCGCCCCAGAAGGCGGTAATCTCGGCATCGGGCAAGGAAGTGCGCGGAATCGTGCGCCTGGCAGGGTGCGACCTGAGAGGCTCGCTCCCGCTCCGCCGGGCGATAACGTCGGTCAAGGGGATCGGGATCAACCTCGGAGGGGTGATTTCCGGCATCGCCTGCCAGCACCTCGGCATGAACGACAAGACGATGATTGGCGAGCTGTCCGAGCAGGAAGTTGACAAGCTCGAGCACATCATGCGCAACCCGGTTGAGTTCGGGGTGCCGGTGCGCATGCTCAACAGGCAGAAGGACCTGTTCACCGGGAACGATTTGCACTACATCAGCTCCGAGCTCACGTATGTCGTGAGGCAGGACATTGACCATGAAAGGGACTCGTACACGTGGAAAGGCTACAGGCACACCTACGGGCAGAAGGTGCGCGGGCAGAGGACACGCTCAACAGGCAGGACAGGCATGACGGTCGGAGTGCTGAGGAAGGCAGTGCTTGCCAAGGCCGGCGAGGCTGCAACCGCGGCCACAGGGGCGGCGGCACAGGCAGCAGGCGCAAAGGCGCCATCGGCAGCGCCGGGCGCAAAGGCGCCCGCAGGCGCGGCGGCAAAAGCACCGGCTGCGCCGAAGGCGGCAGCACCTGCCAAGAAAGAGGAAAAGAAGTAAGCGGTGATGATAATGGGAGATCCAAGGAAACTTCGGAACAAGTACGAATCCCCGCGCAAGGTGTGGGATGCGGACAGGATCAAGAGGGACAAGGGGCTTACGGCCGCCTACGGCCTCAAGAACACCCGGGAGATCTGGGTGGCGCTCCGCGAGCTTAAGAGGGCCAGGAGCGGCGCCATGAAATACCTCTCGTTCGGCGAAGCGGGCGCAGAGAAAGGCAAGCCGCTGATGGAGAGGCTCATAAGGCTCGGCATTGTCCCGCCAGAGGCAAAGCTTGACGACGTGCTGGCGCTTTCCGTTGAGAACTTCCTGGACAGGAGGCTCCAGACGCGCGTGATGAAGAAGGGGCTTGCAAGGACCCCGGGGCAGGCGCGCCAGCTCGTCACCCACGGCTTCATCGCGGTGGGAGGCAGGTGCGTCACCATCCCGTCGTACATGGTGGGCGTGAGGGAGGAATCGCTCGTCTCCTACTACAAGCCCATAGACATAACGGTTCACGAGGAGGACAAGGAGGCTACGCGCGCGCGCAAGAAGGCAGAGGAGGCGCCCGCTGAAGCCGAAGGGAAGCCCGAGGCGCCTGCAGAGGCGGCCTGAAGGGATTGGTGGTATTTATGACTTCAAAAGACGAGGAAAAAACAGAAGTGAATGTTGCCGAGGAGCCGGCCAAGCACGTGCATCATGAAAAAAAGGAGCACAAGCATGCAGCCCCCGAGGCAAAGGAAGCGCCTGAGAGCAAGGGCGATGGCAAGCCTTCGGAACCCCCGTCAGGCGGCGCCCAGGTGGCAGCCGCCCCGGCAGCGCCGGCGGCACCCGCAGCAGCCCTTCCTCCGCGGATGGCAAGGCGCGACTACAAGTGGGCAGTGTGCCATGTCTTCTCATCGAAAAACGACACCATACTCACTGTCACAGACCTGTCGGGCGCTGAAACGCTTGCCAAGGCATCAGGCGGCATGATAGTGAAGGCCGACAGGGAAGAAGGCAAGCCCTACGCGGCAATGCAGGCAGCGGCAAAGGTCGCAAACGAAGTGAAGAACCGCGGGATAACCGGGCTCCACATAAGGATACGCGCGCCGGGCGGCAATGGCGCGAAGACGCCGGGCGCAGGGGCGCAGTCGGTGGTCCGCTCGCTTGCGAGGATGGGATTGAGGATCGGCAAGATAGAGGACGTCACCCCCACCCCGACCGACACCACCAAGAGGCCGGGCGGAAGAAGGGGACGCCGCGTGTGACGCGACGAGGTGTGCACATGAACATTGAGATGGCTATGGAAAAAGGCAACAGGATAGAGTTCCTGCTCAAGGGAGGCTCCACGTCGTTTGCCAACCTCCTGCGCAGGTTCGGCATGGGCCAGGTCCCGGTATTCGCAATAGACTCGGTGACGTTCTACGAGAACGGCTCGGCGATGTTCGACGAGTACATTGCGCACAGGATAGGGCAGGTGCCTCTCGTGTCCGACTCCGCAGGCAAGGCAAAGGACGAGATACTGCTCACGCTGGATGCTGCGGGGCCCACCACGGTGTACACCAAGGAGCTTCGGAGCTCAGACTCAAAGATAAAGTCAGCGCTTGACAACATCCCGCTTTTGAAGCTCCTGGAGGGGCAGAACCTCCGCCTTGAGGCAAAGGCGCGCAGGGGCATAGGCAGGCAGCATGCGAAGTGGCAGGCAGGCCTGATTGCCTACGAGGCGCTGGACGGGAAGGAATTCAAGTTCAAGGCCGAGACATTCATGCAGCTGGAGCCCCGGGATTTCCTCTCGTCTGCGGCTGACCAGATAATCTCAAGGTGCGAGGAGCTGGACGGGTTGCTGTCCGGCGCGAAGAAGAAGGAGGATTGATGATTGGCGTGGGGGTGGCAGAGCTAGGTCAAATGCGCCAGCTTGAGGGGCTGGTGCCTTAGGGCTTCGAGGGTTCAAATCCCTTCCCCCACATGCTGCTAACGAATTGCAAAAGAAGTGGTGTTTTTATGAGAAAGGAAAAATTTTCGCCGAAGAACCTGCTGATATCCGCGGGCATCCCGCCAGAGGCGAGGAAGAGCCCGTTCTGGAAGCGCGTGCTTGAGCTCCTCTCCGCCCCGTCAAGGAGCAAATGCGGGGTGAACATAAGCAGGATATCGGCAAACGTGAAAGAGGGCGCCACCGTGGTGGTGGCAGACAAGGTGCTGGGAGCGGGCAAGTGCTCGCCCAGGCTCACGGTTGCCGCAGTGGCGTTCTCGGCGACCGCCAAAAAGGCGATAGAGGCGGCAGGGGGCAGGGCAATATCCATAGTGGACGCCGCGAAGAAGAGCCCGGCAGGGAAGGACGCAGTCATAATCAAGTGATAGACAGGTGAAAAAATGGTGACAATTGACGCATCAGGTGCCGTTGTGGGAAGGCTTTGCGCGAGAGTGGCGAAGCTCCTGCTCGCAAACCAGCACGTGGAGATAATAAACGCGGACAAGGCGGTGATGGCAGGCTCGCTTTCCGCGGCAAAGGAGCATTATCTTTCGCGCAGGCACCAGAAGAACAAGAGGACGCCCGAGGACTCGCCGGTATGGCCCCGCGTGCCGCACCTGCTCCTGCGCAGGATAGTGAGGGGCATGCTCCCGCACAAGAGCAGGAGGGGAAGGGACGCATACCACAGGCTGAAGGTGGTGGTGGGCGCGCCCGACGGGGCGAAAGCCCAGAGGATCCCGGAGGCTTCAGACGAGAAGAAGCGCGTGACGTTTACGCTTTCCGAGCTTTGCGGGGAGCTGGGCAAGCACGTGAGGAAGGAATAGGTGGTATCATGGTTGCAACCAAGAAAAAGGCCGTGAAGGCGAAGAAGAAGGAAGCGCCGTCCGTGTTCCGCGGCAAGCGCAAGGAGAGCATTGCGCGCGCAAGCATAAGCAAGGGCAAGGGAGTGGTGCGCATAAACAGCACCAGGGTGGACGCGATAGACAACAAGTACGTCCGCCAGCTCGTCTCGGAGCCGCTTTCGCTTGCGCCCGAGGTGGCGTCGCAGGTGGACATCGCAGTCAACGTGTTCGGCGGCGGGCAGATGGGCCAGGCGCAGGCGTGCCGCACCGCGATAGCCCGCGCGCTCGTGGGCTTCTCTGGGGACGAAGCCATCAGGCACAGGATGGTGGAGTACGACAGGTTCATGCTTGCCGAGGACTTCAGGCGCGTGGAGCCGAAAAAGTACAAGGGCCCCAAGGCGCGCGCGAGGTTCCAGAAATCATACAGGTGAGGTGTGCATATGTACTTTCCAATACGGTGTTTTACCTGCGGCGCAGTCATTGCCGACAAGTACGAGGAGTACGCCAAGCGCGTCAAGGAGGGCAAGAACCCTGCCAAGGCGCTTGAGGAGATGGAAATCGAGCGGTACTGCTGCCGCAGGATGTTCCTCTCGCACGTCGAGGTAATGGACAAGATTGTGAAGTACAGGAAGTCATAGGAATATCGGATAATATCATGCGGATGGGGCCATTCCATGGCCCCATAGGTGAAAAGAGCTGGGCAAACGCCCAGCATCATACAGTGTCATGCGGATGGGGCCATGGGGTAACCTGGCTAGCCTTCTAGCTTGGGGTGCTAGAGATTCGAGCGCGCCCCCGACTGAGGTCTGGGGTTCCGAAAATTCAAATCTCGATGGCCCCATA
>JBAZTI010000061.1:0-6846 GCA_041662045.1 Candidatus Micrarchaeia archaeon
TATCGCTCAAGCCGCAGGATGTGAACAGGCTTACCGAGGTTTTCCGCGGCACCGCCGAGGAGCTTTTGAAGCTGAGCGACGAGAGGGGAGTGCTTTCCGAGGCGACTGGGCACTTTGCCCTCCAGGAAATATTGGGGAAGAGGATATCTGTGCTTTCCGGCGGGGAGCTGCAGCGCCTGGCGATTGCGGTCGCCTTTTGCAGGAGCGCCGACCTGTATTATTTCGACGAGCCCGCAGCGTACTTGGACATTAAACAACGGCTGGGAATGGCGCGCGCCCTCAAGAGGCTCTCCGAGGAGAAAAGCGTCATGGTAATAGAGCACGACCTTGCGATATTCGACTACCTGTCAGACTATGTGCACGTGTTTTTCGGCACTGAGAACGCATACGGCACTGTTTCCGGCGTGAAGGCCGCAAGGAGCGGGATAAACGAGTACCTTGACGGCTACCTCAAGGACGAGAACACAAGGTTCCGCGACCACCCCATCACCTTTTCGCTCACCTCGGCAACAGAGGCTGGCGCAAAGGGCGTGAAGTTCTCCTACCCTGCGCTTGCCAAGAAGTTCGACATGTTCTCGTTCACATCGGATGCCGGGAGCGTGCGCGAGGGGGAAGTGATAGGCATACTTGGCGAGAATGCGATAGGCAAGTCGCTTTTCGTGAAGATGCTCTCAGGAGTGGAAAAGCCGGACAGCTCCGAGCCCCTGTCGGGCATGAAAGTGTCCTACAAGCCGCAGTACATAAAGGCGGAGGAAGGCATCGAGGCGCGCGAGCTTTTCATGGGGGGAGGCGTGGACCTGGCGTTTTTGGAGACTGCGAAAAGGAAGCTTTCGCTCTCCCCGCTGATGGAGAAAAAGCTCACTGAGCTTTCCGGCGGGGAGCTGCAGAGGGTGGCGTGCGCGCTTGCGCTTTGCCGGGACGCGGACGTCTACCTCTTTGACGAGCCTTCGGCGTTTTTGGACATTGAGCAGAGGCTGGAGTTTGCAGACCTCCTCCAGGGCAGGATAACCGGCAGCAAGAAATGCGCGTTCGTGATAGACCACGACCTGGTGCTGCTTGACGCCATTTCCTCGCGCATGATGATGTTTTCAGGCGCGCCTGGAAGGCAGGGGCATGCAACTGCGCCTTCAGGCAAGCGGGAAGGGATGAACGCATTCCTCAAAGCCGCCGGCATCACGCTGCGCCGCGACAAGGACAGCAGGCGCCCCAGGATAAACAAGCCCGGCTCCGCCCTTGACAGGGAGCAGACAGAGGCAGGGGAGCATTACTATTACGAAGGTTAGAATATGGAAAAAGGGGGCGCAAGGAAAAAGGCAGAAGGCAGGGGCCATGCCTGCAGGCTGGTGTTCCTCCTTTCCCTTGCGGTTGCATACTTGATAGTCCCCCAGGCGGTGTTCGGGCAGCATGCAGCGCTTTCAGCCATGTTCCTCCTCACGTTTGCATACACCATGGCGTGCGTCGCATATGCCGCCAGGCAGAACATGAGGAATGCGAGCGGCAAGGGCGCGCTTTCGGTCGCCGCCTCGGCAGTGGGGCTGGCTGCGCTTTCCGCTTGCGGTGCAGCTGCATGCGGAAGCATTGGCATCGGCATATTCTCCCTTGCCATGCCAATCGCGGCAGTGCACTTCTTTGCGCAGTATGGCGCCTACCTGGTTGCGGCAAGCATACTTGCGCAGCTATTCTCGTTGTGGAAAATGGGCTGCCTGAGCAAAAAGGCGGCTGCGGCGGTTGCATCAAGCTAAGAAGCCGATGCGCCCGCAAGCACGGAGAGCACCTTGTTTTGCGACTTGGAAAGGTAAACTACGTAGGATGAGCCGGGGTTGGAGGCTGACGCCCAGCCTACCTTCCATACGCCCGCCTGCCCTTCGTGGCTCTCCAGGAAAGAGACGCTTGCCGCTGCATCAGAGTGGCCCCTCACGAATGCCGCCACTTCGTCCGTGCCATCATAGGTGTGCGAGGCGATTATCGCCTCCTCGGGGAACGCCAGTATGCAGCTGGGGGAGTCGAGGCACACCTTGCAGCCGCGCGTGATGTATTCCGGCGGCTGCGCCACGAAATTCTTGGGGGGATAGTCGTAGAAGACATGCATGCGCTCGGGGCATGGCGTGCTCATGCCATTAGTCACGCGCGCCTTGAGCTGGTAGTAGGGCGAGCCGTCGGACGCTGTTGCAGGGAGGATCTCCACTATCTCGCGCACGTCTGCGCCCGGGTATTTCTCCTGCAGGTCCTCCAGGAAAAAGCTCTTCGCGTCCTGCTCCGAGAGGGGGTAGGCCGGCTTTGAGAACACCATGTAAAGCGCGGCGAACGCCACGATTGCCAGTATGATTATGAGCGCCGCTGTTTTCATGTGGCTGTTTTCTCGCGTCAGATTTAATTAGCTATTCCCTGCCGGGGCGGACAAATCATTAAATTGCTTCACCGCGATATTTCCCGCGGGGGGATGGCATGTCGCTTGACACAGTGGTAGCCGAGGTTAGGGCAAAGCAGGCCGTCTGGGAAAGGGAAATGGCCGGCATGAGGAAAAGGAAATTCGCCACCATTTGCGTGCACGGCGCCTATACCAGGCACGAGGCGATAGGGAACAATCAGGGCGCGATAATCGAGCCGGTCTACACCTCCACCTCGCAGGCTTTCCGCGACGCCGACTGCCTTGAGGCGGCGCTTGCGTACATGATACCCGCCTGGGCATACTCGCGCATAGCAAACCCCACCATAGGCTACCTTGAGCTCATGCTTTCCATGCTGGAAAGCTACGGCACGCCGCACAGGGCAAGCGCATGCTGCACCTCGTCAGGCATGGCCGCCATACGCGCGGCTGCCGAGCCGTTCATAAGCGAGGAGAAGCCGGGCAGGAAGAACATCGTCTCCATGGCGCAGGTGTACGGCGGCACCTTCCAGCTTTTCTCGGAAAGGTTCGCAAAGGAGCGGGGCATCGAGGTCCGCTGGGTTGAGAATCCCGGCGACCTGGCTGAATGGGAGGCGAAGATAGACTCCGACACCCGCTTTGTATACGGGGAAATCCCGTCCAACCCGGGCATCATGCTTTTTGACATTGCCGAGGTGGCAAAGCTCGCGCACGCAAAGGGCGCGCCGCTCATCACTGACTCCACGCTTTCCACGCCCGCGCTTTGCAGGCCCCTGGAGCACGGCTCGGACATCGCGGTGCATTCGCTCACCAAGTCCATGACCTGGAGCGGAAGGGCGATTGCAGGCGTGCTGGTGAGCAAGGAAAACATCCAATCGGGCGTTGTATGCGAGGCTGCAAGGAAGGACTTTGCAGGCTGGGTGAAGCTCTGGCCGCTCCGCGACACAGGCGCATGCATAAGCCCGGACAATGCCGCGCGCACGCTCGACTGCGTCCGCGTGCTCCCCTCCACCATGGACCTCTTGAGCAGGAACACTATGAAGGTGGCAAGCTTCCTTGAGAGCCATGCCTGCGTGGAGCGCGTGCACTACCCTGGGCTTTCCTCCCACCCGCAGCACAGCATTGCAAAAAAATACATGAGGCTTGTGGACAGCGGGGAGAACAGGTACGGCCATTTGCTCTCATTCGAGGTGAAAGGCGGGCATGCTGCCGCGCGCAGGGTGCTTGACAGGTTGGAGATAGTCTTCAACGCCACCGACCTTGGCAGGATAAAGTCAGTGGCAGTCATCCCCACCATAAGCACGCACCAGCAGCAGGGCGAGGAGGGGAGGAAGAAGGCGCGCATACCCGGGAACCTCATCCGCCTCTGCGTGGGCGCGGAGGATGCGGATGACATAATCTCCGAGCTGGAGCACGCGCTTAAGGGCTAGGGATTCTGCAAAAAAATTCTGAGGGCCAAGGCCGATCGCCGCGCAAGCGGCGAGATTTTGAGCGAGGCGAAGCCGGAGCTCAAAAGGCCAAGGCCGATGGAGCAAACCGAGGGTTTGCGACAGACCTTGGCACGAGCGCGTAAGCGCGAGGGCCAAGGCCGAGATTTGAACTCGGGCGAAGAGCTCCACAAGCTCCCATGCTACCAGGCTACATCACCTTGGCCATCCTGATTTTGCACTCCAATTAGAATGGATGCCTATAAAAAATAATCCCTTCGAAGTGAGTGCATGCTTAGGCGCCTGTACACCATAAACTTCTTCGATGCATTCATCGCCGGCGTGACCGCGGTGGTGGTGCCGCTTTTGATGGCAAGCAGGGGCATAAGCGTGGAGTCCATAGGGCTGGTGTTCGCGCTGTCGCCGGTGGTGAAGCCAGTGGTGAGGGTGTTCGCGGCAGCGTCAGCGGACAGCTTCGGGGAGAAGGCCAACTATGCGCTTGGCGCCGCGGGGAACTTTGCGCAGGCGATTGCCTATGCGCTTGCCTCCACGCCATTCGGGTTTGCGGTAGGCAAGACCTGCGACGCGGCGCGCGAGTCGCTCATATGGTCTGTGAACCGCCCGTCCGTGATGGCGATTGCGCCGCACAGGGGGCATTTTGCGCTCGCAGGCCTCCTGTCAGGCAGGTTCATCTACAACGCCCTGGGCTCGCTGTCGGTGGGCATGTTATTTGCGGCAGGGGGATTCGGCCTCCTGTTTTCAGCCGTTGCGGCAATCGCCGCCCTCATGCTCCTCCTCTCGCTTGGCGTGAAGAACACCCATGTGCACGGCACCAGGATAAGGCTTTCCGACCTGTCGCCTTTCGGGAGAGGCAGGCTGTTTTACGAGACCTCGGGCGCGCTCTTCACAGGCGGATCGCTGTACATCGTGGTCATCTACATGCTGCTGCCGCTTTATTTTTCCAGCCTGGGCTTCTCGCTTGGCGAGATAGGCGCGCTTTACGCGGCGTACTTCCTCATAAACGGCTCTGCGCTCAACGTGCTTTCGCACAGGAGCGTGCGCTCTTCCAAGGTTGCCTATGCAGGGGCTGCGATTTTCGTGGTGACCCTTCTCGGAATGGGTCTTTCTGGGAAGGATGCCGTGCCTGTGTTTTTCCTTGCAATGGCGTTCGGGGACGCTTGCCTGGGGCTCTTGTGGGAGGAGCTGAACTGGCGGGCAGTGAAGGACAGCCGCAAGAAGGCGACCGACCTTGCGGTGATGAACCTGCCGTCCTATGCCGGGATTGCGGCGGCGTCCGCGCTCTCTGGCTTTGCGGTGGCATGGGCAGGCTATTTCCCCCTCCTTGCCCTGTGCGCGGCAAGCGAGGTGGCGTTTGCGGCGTGGTGCCTCAGGCTTGCAGGCCTGAAAGCGCGAGAGGGGCAAGCAGGTGTGCAGAATTAGCCAAACATGTAGGAAGCTATATAAATTGGGGCAGCCATAATAGCAGTTGCGCCTTTTGCAGAAGCTTTTCTGCCAGCGGATTTGTTCGCGGAGAAGGGTTTTGCTGCAATGGGCGCCTGGACGTGAAAGAATGACATCCGAAGCGAAAAACGAGATAATAAACGCGTGGCACAACTACCTGTCCAACAGGGAGAGGCGCTACAAGAAGAACGAGGGCAGCACTGCCCAGGACGAGGACTACCGCCTCACCTTCAAGGAGGGCGTGCTGAACCACGACTCCCTTTCCAAGAAGGAGAAGGTCGAGCTCCTGTCCTACATGGGAATGGCCTGACTGCCGCCTTGTTTTCGGGGAATTTCGCGCAAAGGCAGCGCAAGCCCTATGGTGGTATGAAAATTCTCGGCATCAGAGTCAAGTCACCTCATCACTATTTCGTCAGAGTCGTAATGCTCATCATCTGCCGCAACTGTTATGCCTGCAGGCTATATTAAATCCTCAGGCTTCCTGCCCGCAAGCCGTGCGCGCGCAAGCGTGATGGTGAAGGTGGCAGGCTGCTCCTCGAGAAGGTGCACTGGGAAAAGAAACCAGCCCTCGCGGTTCACGCGCCAGCCTATGAGGTAGGTGATGCCTGTCACCTCCTCCCATTTTTTCATCGCAGAGGCTTTTTCTTTAGGGAAGGAAAGCGAGCCGGATTCCCATGCCTTGCACTCTATCGCGTACTGCCTGCCCTGCCGGAAAGCCAGGAGGTCGGGCGAAAGCGAGTTCACCCCTGAGCCTGCGGCGCGGATGACCTCGAAGCCGTGCGTGGAGAAGAAGTGTATGAGCTCGCGCTCAGCGCGCGCGCCTTTCTTGTAGGTGCCGAAAGCCATAAGGGGAAAAGCACTGATAAGGAATAAGAATAAAGCGGTGGCTGAAGGAAATGAAAAAATAAGAAAGGGGGGCTAAACCGAGTCCTCCTCTATGCACTCCTCGCACTTGAGCTTGCTCTCGTCGCGGCGCAGCTCCTCGGAGAAGCAGCCGCAGATGTCGCAGATGCCGGTGTAATACTCGTTCGGCTTGCTGGTGCGTATCTCCTGCATCTCGGAAACCACGTCCACCATGCCCGGATAGACGCGCAGCAGGTCGCCCTCGGTTATGATGCCCACGAGCTTGCCTTTCCTGTCCACCACCGGCAGGCGCTTTATCTTGTTCGCGCGCAGCGCGGATGCCGCGGACTCCACGCGGTCTGACGCCTTTATCACCTTGAGCGGGCGGCTCATGACCGAGCCGAGCCTGGTCTTTTTCGGATCGCGCCCTGCGGCAATCACCTTGTAGACGATGTCCCGCTCTGTGATGATGCCCTTTGCCTTGCCCTTCTGCATTACGATGATGGAGCCTATCGAGGTTTTCCTAAGAAGCCTTGCCGCATCCACCACCTTCTTGTCTGCAGGAAGAGTGAATACGCCTACCGTCATGCACTGCCCTACGCGAACGTCCATTTTCATGGTGACACCTCTCGTGCCGGAGTTCGCAAACAAACTTTTTAAAGCGAATTGACCAGATATTAGCGGTGCAGGCATGGAATTGAGAAGCTTCATGGCGGGGATATTCTGCCTTTACGGCGTGCAGGTGCTCCC
>JBAZTI010000062.1:0-6799 GCA_041662045.1 Candidatus Micrarchaeia archaeon
CCTTGGCAAACCCCTTCAGGCTTGCCATGGACATGAATTCGCCTGCCATGTAGGAAAGCGCTATTATTGAGACTGCAAAGGCAAAGGCATTGAGCACGAAGCTGTTCGCAACCAGCAGCTCTGCGGGGGATTGAAGGAGATAATCGAACATCGCGCCAGCACCTGCCCTTTCGCCTATTTCGGGAAGCATATTTATAAGAATGAGAGACAATATCAGGCTGGGAGACGCCATGGGGCCAGCAACACGAGCAGCAGTGTTTTTTCTCTTAGCGCTCTTGCTGCAACTGCAGCTTTTGTCCGCGCAGACCCCGTATTCCGACGCCGCCTTTTCCACCTTCATCGCCTCGTCCGTGAACGGGACGGAGGTCACCGTGAGGGTGACTTTCCTCAACATCACATACTTTCGCCAGTACAACGAAAGCGCGCTTGCGCAGGTGGGCCCGGGCCAGCTGCACACGCCGGGCAACTACTCGATTGACAATTTCACCGCTGCGGTGGAGCCGCTTGCCAATTCCACGCTGCACTTCCTGTTCGAGGGCATGGAGATAGCGGACGGCGCGGGCGGCAAGCCATGCGACCCCATCAGAACTGACAGCCAGGGCATTGCAACCTGCAAAATCACGCACTACAAGGACGCAAGCGGCGCGGTGAAGCCTGTTGAGGGGTACAAAAGCTGCGGGTATGTGACGATAAGGGCGGACGCGATGGAGCGCGGCTCGGCGAAGTTCCCCGAAGCATCCCAGGCAGCGGTGGTGTGCCCTGCGGACAATGCAGGGCTGATGGCCTTTGCGCCCGCGATAGGCAGGGCGATTGGCGACCCGACGAGGATGCCGTTCTGCTTCCCGGCCATGCTCATCGCGGGATTGCTCATCGCCGCGATGTACTATTCAGGCAGGGACCCGCTCTCGCTTTTCGACCTCACCACGCCCAAGCTGCCAAAGACGCAGAGCTTCAAGGTCAGGATGGGCCAGTCTCCCCAGATGCTGCGCCAGGTCACGCGCAGGTACATCATGCTCAAGAGGCAGGCGCGCCGCGACTCGCTGCGCGAGATTTCGCGCATTGCAAAGAGGATGGGGAAAAGCGATGCGGAAGTGGGCGAGGCAAAGCGGTCGGTGAACGCGTTCTACGACAAGATAGACGCGATGATGAAGAGCGGCGCGCTTTCGCGGGACAATATGGCCTCGCTTTTGAAGGAATGGAGGAGGGACATAGCCAGCAAGTACAGGCCAGGCGAGGGGGACAGCAAGAAGACTGCGCACGACTTCAACCGCTCGATAGCCATCTCAAGCGGGCTTCTGATGGCCTACCTGCACTCGCACGCCGCGATGAAGGCAATGGCGGATGCAAGGAGCAGGGGAAAGGGGAACATCATATCGCAGGGGATAACCAAGGCGCTTGGCAAGGCAACCGACGCCTCGATTGCGTTTGACACCTCCAAGGCGGGAAGGGTGCTTGGCGCCATACCGTTCGTGAGGAAAGCCGTGGCAATGCCCGGCAAGGTGCTCGATGTCGGCGCGCAGTTCCGCGGCTCGCGCATCGCGCTCAAGGGCATAAGGAACGAAATGATTGGCCAGATGGCTTACATGGCAGGGCATGGCAAGGACGACAAGCCGAACAGGATTTACACGATGTTCGAGCGCCTCAATGTCAACAAGGACGGCAAGCAGACGCTGTTCGGCAAGGCGCATGAAAAGCTCACGGGCAGGAGCTGGGCGACTTTCGAGAAGAAGCACGACCTGACCGCCAAGAAGCTGGTGTCGCTTTACAAGATAGACATGAGCAGGGGGCAGCTCGAGGCCGACCAGCTCAACTTCATGTTCGCGCAGCTGGGCGGCATGCTGCTCTACGCAATACCCATGCGCAACGCTGCGATGGGCAAGCTTGCAAAGGAGCTTGAGAAGAACCTGAAGGACCTGTCAAAGGCGGAGCGGGAGAGGCTGGGGCTGGAAAAGCTCGCGGCACTGAACTCCATGAACAGGATTTTCGAAAAGGTGAGGGAGAGCCTGAAAAAGGTCAAGAGCAAGGAAGCGGACGCGATTGTTTCCGAGCTTGACAGGGTTTACGCCAAGGGGAAGGACATCGGCAAGGAAGATTTTGTGAAGCTGTACCAGGTCGTGAAAAGGATTTCCGAGCTTGACGGGCTTTCCAAGGGAGACAAGACGGTTGCTACAGAGTTCACAAAGCAGCTTCGGGAAGCGATAAGGTGCGAGCAGAAAGTGGACAGGATACTCAATGACGGCAAAATGACCCAGTATGAAAAGCTGGAAAGGCTGATGGACATGGCGCGGGAGGCAAGCGGGAAGGGGGACGCGTATGTGGAAAGCCTGGGCAAGGCAGTCTATAAGTTCAGGGAGCAGGAAAAGGTGCTTAGGGAAAACCTGCTCATCTACCTTTCAATGGAGGAAGGCACCAAGAACCTTTACAAGATAATAGAGAGGGACAAGCTCAAGACCGACATAAGCAACGGCAGCCTGGAGATGCTGAAGAAAAAATACGGCGAGGAACTCGCGAACGAGCTTTCCAAGCACCGCGAGCTTTACGCAAGCATGGCAGACCTGCGCATCGCTGTGACCAACGGAAAGGGGATTGCAGGCGCGGTGGGCAAGCTGAAGGACGAGATGGGCAAGGCTGGCGTGGCAATTTCCGCAGCCGACCTGGCCGCGCTTGACAGGCTGTCAGCAGGCGCCAAGGGCAAGGCGCTTACAGCCAAGGAGATGGAGAAAGCGCTCAAGGCGCTGGATTCCATCACGGCGCTGTCGGACGCGGAAAAGACTGTGTTCAAGGCGTATGACGAGCGGGCAAGGAAGATGAAGGAATTCCTCCATTACCATGACAACTATGACAATGAGCGCCTGGTTAATGCAAGGTACCGCCACATAACGACAAGCATAGATGAATCGCTTGCCGCAAAGCTTGACGAGCAGCTGAAACCCAAGCACTTGTTCAGCTCGGCGGACATCGAAGCATTCAAGAGCGACCTGAAAGGCAAAGGCATTGCCAAGGAGCTCGACGACAGCAGCGCCAAAAAAATCAGCTCAATGGAAAATGAATCAAAACTCACCCTGGAAATAGAGGGGCGCAAATACGTTGTCGAGAAGGCGAAGGACGGCACGCTAAGCCTGCACATCCCGGCCAGCATCGACTACAGGCAGATGGCGCGCGAGGGCTGCTCGTTTGGCAAGAGCCCGCTCGAGCTTTTCATGCTCTATGCGATGAAGAAGCAGGGCATCGAGGACGACCACCTTTACAGGAAGGACAGCAGCGGCAACTTCAGACTGGACGAGCACGGCAGGCGCATCCCGATATTCACAAGCATCGACATGCTGGACCAGTTCTTCGGAAAGGTGAAAGGAGACCAGAACAACCCGAACGAGGAGTTCCGCTTCCAGCAGAAGGTCAGGGAGTTAATGGCTGCAAGGCCGGATGCGAAGGCGCTAGAAGCAAGGGGCCGCGACCCGCTTGAGTTCATGCTGCGCTCCATACTTTCCGAGATGAAGATGTACCAGATGGACTGGGTGGCAAGGAACTATGGGGCCACCGAGATACTGCACGGGGGCGGAAAGTCCGGCAGGTACATGGCAAGCTACGCGGAAGCCCTAAAAGATGTGGCAAGCTCGGGCGCGTTCAAGAAGAACCTGGAATACCTGAGGTTTGAAAAGCCAGCGTACAGGAGCGAAATGGGCTATGCCGCCTACAATGACAGGATGGTGGAGGCGCTGCTCTTCTCCAACAGGGCGTGGGAAAAGGCTTTTGGCTTCACGGTTGCGCACAGGTGGGGGGAAGGCACCAGCAGGGGGGACAATGTGCTTGGCCTGCTGGATGCCACGAGGAAGGCATACCGCGACGACCTGAGGAAGTACGAGAAATTCTACCAGAACCTTGTGAACAAGGAAAGCATGTTCTACGACTGGAAATTCGCCGAGGACATGGAAAAGAGGAAGATACTGAAGGTCGGGGAGAAGGGGCTTGCAGTATTCGGCGTCGATGCATATGACGCCCTGATTGAGCGCGGCTACCGCTGGGGCGACAAGAAGAACGGCGTGGAGCTTCTGATGAGCGTGGACAGGAAGTCAGTGCCCATGGTGGAGTTCGACAAGAGGTACATGACATGGCAGAAGGACCGCAAGGAGGATGACAGGGACGGCATTGTGCGAAAGGGCGACGTGCCTGATTATGCCCCGCTGGTGGCGCGCACCATGGGCTCGATTTACTCCACCAGGGAGGCGGGCTTTGTCGTGCTCAAGAAGGACGTGTACACAGGCAAGGACGGAAGCGAAAAGACAAGGTGGATATACACCGACCCGTTCCATGACAAGGACGTGCAGGCAAAGGCCCACGAGGCAGACAGGAGGGTGGCATTCCGCAAGGAAATTATGGAGGATCTTGTGAAGATGCGGGACATGGTGCAGGGCGAGGCCTACGACCCCACCAAGGCGAAAATACGCGTGGTCTCGAATCGCGACTTCAACGAGTACGGGAAGAAAAAGGGCAGCGATGTGTTCGGCGAATACACAGGGGTGGACAGGCTCAGGGAAGGCATGCGCTCCGCATACTACTGGTACGGCATGAAGTCCGCAACCTTCAACTACGGCGCGTACTCTGACCGGCTGGAAAAGATGCAGGAGTGGTATTCCGCCCAGTACCAGCTGCGCCAGACGCTGGACAGGCTGCAAATCACCATGAGCGGCGAGATGGCGGACGGGAACACCAGGTGGAGGCACGACAAGGGCAAGTCGCTTGATGACCTAGATGGCGCGTATTCCGTGAAGGTGCCCACCTTCAAGACAAAGCTGGGCGACGAGGACAGGGAGAAGCTGGCAAAGGAGATGGAAAGGCTTGCGCGCGGCAAGGACGCCACGTATGGCGAAGCCGCCAAGGCGATGTGGTACGAGTGGCGCGGCAGGATTGCCTCAAACGTGGTGAAGGACATCGGCGAGGCCGAGAACAACTACTACAATGCGCGCCTGGAGCTTCGCGCGCTTGACAAGCTGCACGACAGGGGGCAGCTCAAGGGCGACTACGATGCATTGCGCAGGGAAATCCTGGACAAGAAAAACGAGATGGGAAGCGGCTACAAGGAGGCGAAGAGGGAGTACGGCGACCTCAACAGGATGTTGATTGGCTGGACGGGAAGCAACCCCCAGAACTACAACCCGCAGAGGACAATGTGGAACATGGGGATTGCAGGCCATCTGCTGGACAGCCACTTTGTAGCGGGAAGCAAGCAGGATTTCTACCAGATAGTGGAATCGAGCGTGATGCGCGACCCGCGCGTTGCGATAGGCGCAGGCGCCCCGGGCATGGACTGGAACTGGTATGTGGGCTACCACACAGGGCAGAACGTGTACGAGCGCTCGCGCATGTGGGCGACAAGCTCCATGTGGGAGACGCAGATGCACTTCCAGCTCAACATGGCCTATGCCGTGCACAAGTGGTGGAACGACAAGACCAGCTTCATCGCGCGCTACACCTCGGGCCTGCCCGCCACGGTGAAAAGCGACATGATGTATGCGCCGGAGTACGAGCGCAGGACAGCGCTGGATTACATAAAGGCCCCGTTCATAGCCATGTTCCAGTCAAAGGCGTACACCGACTATTTCAAGGCGCGCGTGCAGGACACGGTCACATTCACCGGCGCAGGCCACATGCTCGCTGCCTACCAGTCGCTCGGCGGCTATGGCAGGGGGGATGCGGACAGGAACTGGGCAAGGCAGCAGATGGACAAATTCGGGATTGAAAGCAGCCACTACTGGAACACGCCATACAAGATATCGTCGCAGCAGAGGTACATGGAGCAGGTGCGCGGCTTTGACCAGTATGTCGAGGAGCACGGGAGCAGCGTGGACGTGAGCGTTGAAGGGGCGAAGATGAGCCTGACCGAGGCGCGCAGGAAGCTGGACGAGGCAATAGCTGGCATGGACCTTGAAAGCGAGGACAAGTACCGCAAGGCGCTGTTCGATGCGATAGGCGAGCAGGCGAAATTCAGGGACAGGAGGGGAAGGTACATCAGGGACGTGTTTGCAGGGAGCGACATACAGGAGGACGGCTCGAAGAACAGGTTCCTGGACATGTACATCATGTTCCACACCAATGTCTTTTCCCCGACCATCCCCGGAATGCTGCAGTCCGCGCCCATAGGGGGCGGCGAATGGCATTCCTTCCCGCAGGTCGCGCGCACCGTGGAGGGCGCGGCGGACAAGGGAAACCTGGCCATGTCCAAGAACTACTGGGAGGCAAGGTACGACGAGAAGGCAAAGGAGGTATATTTCGTCGACCGCTTTGCCACCAGGCTGGATTCTGTTGCGGAGAACTACAAGAGCGACACGCCCGTGCTCATGCACCTGATGAAGATGCAGAGCAGGGAGATAAACTATGCGCCACTCAACAGCTACACGCTTGCGTTCATGGCGCCCCTATGGGTGCCGATTGCCAGGGGGCTTTACAAGAACCTTGCCTACAACGTGCCGTCAATGTCCAGCCTGTCCTCCACGTTCGAGGAGCCATGGCTTACAAGGAAGCTCCATCCCACGCCCAAGGGGCCGAAGTACAAGCCTGAAGAGCACGAGCCGCTGGGCATGTACCAGTCGCCCTGGGTGAACAAGCTCAAGGCGCAGGGCCTGGTGCAGGCTGCAGACAGGACGAGCGAATACCTGAGCAATTTCGTCCCTGGCGCCAAGTGGGTGAGGAAGAAGATGAGGAAGGCGCACTACGCCACCAGCCCTGGCATCAGGACGATATCGGACAGCACCAGGGAGGAGTACATGGAAATGGCGCTTGCCACAGGGGTTTATGACTATGG
>JBAZTI010000063.1:0-6694 GCA_041662045.1 Candidatus Micrarchaeia archaeon
CGTCTGAAAAAACCAGGGCGCTTGCCGCTCCCAAAAACATGCCTGCAGCAAGCGCGGCAAACAGGGAAAAGGAAAGATAGCCCTGCGCGCTGCCGCACCCGATTGCCGCGCGGGAAAATCCGTTGCGCACGTTTTGCTCGGATTTGCTGGAAAATTTCAGCCTGACTTGGAAGTTGCACGCGATTTCCACAAGCCCTGCAAAGCCCGTCATTGAGCGCCTCCGAACAGGCGCGACTGTATTTCCGCAAATGCGCTTCCAAAGCCTCGCCGCTCCCCTGCCTTCCTGAAAAATCCCTCCCGCGCCTTCATTTCCGCTGCCACTTCGCGCGCGCCCATGCCTGTTCCCTGCGCGATTTTCCCCAAAAGCAGCCGCATGCCGCCCTGCAGGTATCTTTTGCCGTCATAGGCCGCAACCGGGCGCATCGCATCTCCCGCATTTGCAACCGCAATCCCGGTGACTTTGCGTGCCTCAGAAAGCGTGCGCTTCCTTGCATTGTAAACAGAGGTGCGCCTCTGCACAATGAACACCCCTATCCCCTCGAGGTCCGCCTCCAGGCATCCCATCGCCCTCATGCGGAGCAGGGCATCGCGCGGGCTTTGCGCGTGGAACGTTGCATAGCACCCCTTTGCCTGGCCTGAAAGCGCGGATTCCACAAGCGCGCGGACCTCGGAAGGCGCCCTGACTTCCCCGACCACCACCCTGTCCGGCCGCATGCGCAGCGAATCGCGCACCAGCTCTGCCATGCCTATGCCGCCCTCATCGAACGGCAGCAGCCTCACCTGGTGCGGATGCGGCAGGCGGAGCTCGGGCGTTTCCTCGATCAGCAGCAGCCGCTCGCTCGCAGGGACGAAGCAAAGAAGGGCGCCAAGCGTGGTGGTCTTGCCGCTTGCGGTGTTGCCTGCCACAAGCACGGGCAAATCCGCCTGCATGCAAAGCGAAAGCAGGGCAAGCATCTTTGCATCATACGTGCCGATGGAAAGAAGGTCGAACGGCGAGAGCGGCTGCTCGCCGAATTTCCTTATGGTAAGTTCACACTGTGAAATCGGCGGCATGGAGGCGTGCAGGCGCGAGCCGTCCTCAAGCACCGCATTCATGCGGGGCTGCTGGGACGTCAGCCTCCTCCCCAATCCCCTGCCAAGCCGGTTGACAAGCGCCACGAAACAATCCGCGCTGGTCGCTGCAACATCCGTCTTTTTCCAGCCCCTGCCCCGCACGAAGACATAAACGGGCCGCCCGATCCCGGCAAGCGCGATTTCCTCCAGGCTTGGGTCTGCGAGAAGGGGCTGCAGAAAGCCGCTGCCAAACGTCTGCATGTGGATGGTGCGGCACAGGTATTCTTCCTGCTCGCCATCAACAGCGATTCCCTGCTCCTCGCACTCTTTCAAAAGAAGGTCCCTGGCCATCTGCAGGCCGCCTCCGGCGCAGGCTTCTGCGCCATCCTTGGCAAGCTTGCCTGTTTTTTCCCTGATGCGCGCAGCCACTGCGGCAACCAGCTCCTCTTCCTCGGCAGAAAGCTTCCGGAGCCCGGTCTTATATCCCGCCCTCCAATCCCCGAGCTTCCAGCCAAGGCTTTCCATGGAATCACCTTTCACCCAGCCGCTTCCAGCGCAGCACGTCCCCCTCTTCAATGCATAGGGCATCCGTCATCTTCACGGGCAATTCAAGAAGGAAAGACGACTTCTTTTTCGGGGCAACGAGCGCAGTGTTTGGCGGTATGCGGCGGAACATCTCAGTGACACTGCCGCCTGCGGACAGGTATATCGCATCGAATTCCCCCTTCACAAAATAGGAATGGATTGGGAAAATCCCTTTGAAGCCGAACACGAACAGGATGGGCACAATGTCATTGCGGAACATCAGGCCCCGCACGCGCTTGAAGTCAGTGTCCGCCATTTCCAGCCCTGCCTTCACGCGCTTCTTCTTAGTTGCGTTCGCGATCTCGTGCATGCCAACCACTACTTCCCGTATTTCCTCCGCCTGCGGGCGAATTCGGAAAGCGCGCGGCGGAAGTCCGCTTCCCCAAAGTCGGGCCAGAGCTTTTTGGAAAAATAATATTCGGAGTATGCCGACTGCCACGGCAAAAAGCCGCTTGTCCGTATCTCGCCCGATGTCCTGATGACCAGGTCCGGGTCCTCCCAGTTGCCCGTGTAAAGCAGCCTGGAAAACGCCTTCTCGTCCACCTTGCCGATGCGGCGCGCAAGCGCGGCATTCACGGCGTCCAGAATCTCCTGCCTCCCGCCGTAGGCAAGCATCAGGTTCAGCTCGTACTTCCCGTTCCCTGCAGTGTCCTTCTCAACCTTGCGCATCTTTTCGAGGATGTCCTTGGGGAACGAGCCGAGCTTTCCCAGGAAGCGCACCTTCACCCCGTATTTCTTGTAGTCCTCCTTGAGCCCCTCGGCGAGCTTCTGGTTGAAAAGCCCGAAAAGATTCTCCACCTCGTTGCGGTCCCGCATGAAGTTCTCGGTGGAAAAGCCCCACATGGTGAGCTTTTTTATCCTGCGCCTTCGACACCATTTGAGGACGTCCCCTATATGCTCGATGCCGCGGTTGTAGGCATATGGTATGGTCTTTTGGTTCTTCCTCGCCCAGCGCCTGTTGCCGTCAGGTATGATTGCAATGTGCTTTGGCAGCATCTTCCCACTTCCCAAAGCCAATTTCCCGGCGAAACTATTTAATGAGTAGCGCGCAGGGGCAGCAGCCAGGACAGCTTTTTCCTCAAGACCGCATACCTTGTGTAAAAGCGCACGAACTGCGGCGAGCTTGCCCCACCTATTATCCGCCGAGCATGCAAAAGCGCGCCGGCATCCAGCCTTCCCACCCAGTAAAATTCTACATATGCCGCCCCCACCTCAGACGGGTGGTGGGCGTCGCTCCCTGCCAATATCGCCTTCCTGCCTGCAAGCGCGAACTTCATCGCCTTGGCGTTCTGCGATGCAAGCGGCACGCGCGCGTTGAAAACCTCTATCGCGTCGATTTTCCCAGCCAGCCCCGATGGCAGCCTGTCAAGCGCAATCCCGCGCCGGGCAAAGTCATAAGGGTGCGCTGCCGCGCAAACTGCCCCCTGCCTTTTAACCTCTGCAAGGACATCGGCAAGCTTTCCAGGGGCTATCCTTTTTTTCACGAAATACACGAGCAAGTCCCCCTCTTCAGTTCCCACCTCCTCCCCGACAATCACCTGCAGCGGGAGCTTGCGCGCCAGCGCGATCTTTTGCGCCTCAAGCGCGCCGCCAATGGCGTCGTGGTCGGTTATCGCAATTGCTGCAAGCCCCTTCCTCACTGCCGCCAAAAGCACGTCCTCTGTTCTTGACAGGCAATCCTTTGAATGGTGCGTATGCATGTGGAAATCCGCCTTGAAGCTGCGAGTCATTTCATTCCCCCCAATGCCTTCCGCCCCAATATGCCGGCATAGGCTGATAATGTTGACGGATGGAGCATGCCGCCCCACCTGTCCATCCTCCCCTTCTCGGAGAGAAGCTCATCGAAGAAAAGCGCCTTTGCCGCGGAAAGAAGCGCAGGCGGAGGCGAACCCCCTGAAAAATCAAGCGCTGCGCGCAGGTGCTGGTGGAGCGCCAGGTCCAGCCCGTACTCCTGCCTCCAGGACCTCTCGTATTTTTCAGGCTCGCCTGCAAACCTGCCAGCCATCATGCCGCAGCTTGCGCCGAAGAAAACCCCTCCGCCCGTGGTGGCTTTCACCTGCCCGGCGGCATCGCCTGCCAAAAGCACGCATTTCCCGCCGATGCGCATCGCGGTTTTCGCGCGCACCGAGGTAGGTATGACTGCGGCAAACTCGCGGCAGGGCTTTCCCCCCACGCCAAGCTTTGCCAGGAACCTCCTGTAGTGGGCAAGCGGGTGGTGGCGCGGCAGGCTCACCCCGATCCCTATCTTCGCCTCGCTTTTGCCTTTCGGTATCGCCCAGCCGAAAAAGCCCGGGAACTCGCTTGCTGAAAGGTAAAGAGTTGCGCAATGCGGGTCCTCGCACTCGTAGTCAAAATCCCCCTGCATTGCCGCCACGTAGGAGCGGATTTTCGGGAAGCCGAAGCGCCCTGCCACCAAAGATGCGGGCCCGTCCGCCCCGATTATGCAGTCTGCCTTGAAATTGCCTGCCGCCTTCTTCCCGAGCTCCAGCATTCCGCCCTCCTGCCCGAACTTCTCGGCGGCCAGCCTGTCGAACTCCTGCCGCGAGATGAGGACCGCGGTCTCGTCTTTCGGCCTGATGGCGAATTCCTCTCCCCCGCCGATTATCCTGGCGGATGTTATGGGGTTTATCATTGCGCGGGCGTAGTCCACTCCTGTTTGCGCCTTGAGCGCCTCAAGGCCGGACTTCGATATCAGGCCAGAGCATGCCTCGGGCTCGCCCACCCTTTGGTGCTCCTCGCTCACAAGCACGCTTTTCCCCGCGCGCAATGCCGCGATGCCTGCGAACAGGCCCGCAGGCCCGCCGCCCACTATGTGCACGTCCGCCATGCCCCTTCTCGCGCGGCGTAGGTTTTTATTTTAGTTGCACCGGGGTGCAACTGCTAACGTTGTCGTGCTTCGCACGACTTCGCGCCAACCTCCGGCGCAGGGAGGTTGACGAAATGCGCCTCCAGGCGCATTTTTATAAGTGGATGGGGTCTAAAGACGTCCGCGGCTCGGGAGGCCGCAATCCAGGGGTAGCTTTCATGGTTGCATTCGCATTCGACGCTCTGTACTTCACGCTGCTTGTGTTCCTGTCTGCAATAATCCCGGGCGTTGCCCTGGGGTGGCCAATTTTGCGCAAGTCAGGGCTCGGCACGACCGAAAAGGCGCTCCTCTGCCTCTTCCTTGGGCTTTTTGCAGCGCCCGCCCTGCTCTACATCGAGGGGCTTGCAGGCATCAAGTTCTCGCTTTCGCTGGTCTTTATCAACATGCTTGCCATCGTCGCAGCAGGCGTCTTTTGGGGCATACGGGGCGGGGCATTCTCATTCAAGCTTCCGGAAATCCCAAAGCTGGACGAGAACAATCTCACTGTAGGGCGCGCGATGGCGATTGCCGTGCCCGTCCTCCTCCTTCTCGCAATGCTTTTGGGCTTCTGGATAAGGATACAGCCCTACTCGCCTGTCTATTCCGAGCTTGACCCGTACTTTTACATATACGGCAGCGGGCAGATAATACGCGAGGGCGCCCAGCCGCTCACGGACGACAGCGCCTGGTGGCCGGAAATCCCATCCACCCACATCGGCCAGCCCCTCAAGAAATACCTGGAGGCGGAATGGTTCGCTCTCTACACCAACGGCGGGGAATACGACAACTATGTCCTTTTCACAACGTCCTCCTGGCTTCCGCCCATTTCCGCGGCATTTGTCTGCTTCGGCGCCTATCTCCTCGTCTCCTCAATATACGGGCGGCGCTACGGGCTCCTTGCCGCCTACTTCCTCGCCTTCCTTCCCATAACGATTTACAAGATGTCCGCGGGCGTGAACGAGGCGTCCCCAGTGGGCATGATGATGCTTTTTGTCTCCATGGGCGTATTTGCGCAGGCGATTGTGCGGAAGGAAAAGCCCCTCTATCTTTTTTCAGCATTCGCCTTTTTTGCCACTGTCGCAGGCTCCACGTTCTTCTCGGTGCTCGCACTGCCCTTCGCAGGGCTTGCCATTCTCCAGTCCCTTGACTATTTTGTGCGCGGCAAGGCGAACTTCCCCTTCGTGGAGGCGTGCTGCTACGCATTTGCGGGGTTCCTCATTGCAATCGCCCTCCAGGCAATCTACATGGACGACATGCGCGCTTTCCTGGCAGGCCCGCTCATGATGGCGCTTGCAGGCGCAGTGTCTGCGGCTGTGGCGTACTATGCCGTGGGCAAGCTCGGGCTTGGCCAGAACAGGCGCCTCGTGCTGGTGGGCGCGGCAATGTTTGCGGCGCTCCTGCTCTTTTTCTTCACCCCTGCGGGGGGTTTTGTGAAAGACAATTTCCTGAGCTATGTCGGGGCCGTGGAGTTCAAGACCGCGCTTGAGCGCACCATCGCAGAGCAGAACGTGGCGGGCGAGAGCTTCGAGGGCGAAGCAGGCTTCCTTGCCCTGGTCCCGCAAAACCACATTGCCGAAAATGCATCGGGCCTTGGCATCCTCTCAAACCTCCTTTACGGCATCCTTTCAGTGGTCTCCGCGGTTTTCACCCTGCTTGGCAACCTTCTTTTCCGCCTGTTCGACCTGACTTTCAACCTCGTCGCAGGGATCAGCCAGACCACGAGCACAAAGGAGGATTCGCTGCTTTTCGTGTTCCTCATCATCTCCTCCGCCGGGCTCGCCCTGAGGCATTTCACGCGCAAGGATGGCGGGCGCGAGGTGCCATCTGTGATGATACTTGTGCTTGCCTTCATGCTGCCCGTGCTCTACGTTGGCGCCAACAAGATAAAATTCACCATATTCGCAGGCGTCGCAATAGCGATTGCAGCCTCGGTTGCCATGGGCGAGCTTGAGAAGCTCTTCAGGTGGCTTTCCGCCAGGGCCAAATTTGCCGATGGCCAATTATATGTTGCAATTGCCTTCTCCCTCCTGCTCATCGCCATGGTTTATGCCCAGGCGGCTGGCCCAATCCCGTACGGCTACATTTTCATGCTCAAGTCCTTCGAGCCCCGCTACCAGGACAACCCGGCCGCCATGGCAAGCGTGGCCTCCAGGCTTTGCGAGGACCTGCGCGCAAAGGGCGTCCCATACAGCCAGATGCAGCAGCTTTGCG
>JBAZTI010000064.1:0-3300 GCA_041662045.1 Candidatus Micrarchaeia archaeon
GATGAACAAGGGCTGCTGCGACTAGGCAGTCCCTTCTTTTTTCTTTCACGCCCCCAGTGGAAACCAGGCGGGCAAAAATCAGAATATTATTTTCTGGAGCTTGTTTGCCTTTGCCGCGAGCTTTATCTCCCGCGCAATCCTCCTTCCCATGCTCATGGGCTCGGCGAATTGGTATGCCGTGTAGGGCGAGCCCTGGGGGTAGATGTTGGTGCCTGCCACTATGCGCGCGGAAACCTCGAATGCGAAGAAGTTCAGGTTCTCGTCGCACACCGTCTCGATGCAGAACGGGCCAGGGATGCCGCCGAACAGCCTGTCCGCGGACTCCACCACTCCCCTGCCCATCTCCATGATGTTCTCCAGAAGCGACTCGCGCACCACCAGAAGCTCGTTGCCCACCACCGTGAACGATGGCGTGAACGAAAGCCCCACCTTCTCCATCCTGTAGGACTCGTCGATGTTGGACTCGAACCGCCTGTCAATGCCGATGAGCTCTATGTGCCCCCCGCTCGCATGATATCCCTCCCGCGAGAGCGGCGAGTAGAAATACTGGGGGTACACCCTCACCCCGATGAGGTACTCCTGCACCGTGACGTTCATTCCCTCGAAGTGCTCATAGAACTCCTCGGGCGAATTCACCACGCGGTATCCCCTGCCGCCCTTTGCGCCCGCGAGCTTGACCACGCACGGCCGGTCTATCTTGTCAGGCTCTATCGTGGCCGGCACCTGTAGGCCGGACGACTTCATCCACTCGAACATCTTCACCCTGTCCTTTTCCCATGCGAGGGACTCCCGGTTGCCTACCATGGGCACTGCCATGGAGGCCAGCGAATCCCCGGAATATTCCACGAGCGAGCCGTGCGGCACCAGTATGGCGTTTTTCCCCAACAGCTCGTCAGACGGGATGCTCCTCAGGTCGTCCACCTCTATGAACTCGTCCGGGCAGCCAAGCGGGAACGCCTCGTACACCTTCCTGCGGCTTGGAGTGCAGATGCCGATTGTCTTTATCCCCTCCGCGCGCGCGCCGTGGAATATCTGGAGCGCGGTGTGCGAGCAGATGGTTGCAATTTTCAGCTTTTTCCTGTCGTAGGTGGAAAGCGTCTCCGCGATTTTTTCACGTGTCATGTTCATGCAATCAACCGAATGCAACTATGTAACTATTTCCTCCAGCCTCTCCGCCTTTGCCGCTTCCTTCACCTCAATCGCAATTCTTTCGCCCACGCTCATGCTCCTGCCGTAAAGGTAGCCCCCATATGGCGTGAAGCGCACGCCTGGGGAGCCGGGCACCCTGAAGGAGACGTCGAATATCGCAGGCACCTCCCCTTCCTCAGCCGGCACGATTGCGCCCTGCAGGGCAAACGGGCCTATGATGCCGGGCTTGTACTCCCGCCTGCAGGTTTCCACGAACTTCTCGCCAATCTCGAACACTTTCTCAAGGAGCGACTCGCGTATGGTGCAGGCAACGTGGCCCACCTCGATGTTCTTCATGCGCGCGTAGCGCAGCACCTCTGATTGCTCGGGCGCGGTGAGGCGCAACAGGCCGTCCAGGTTGGTCTGCCTCCTAAAGTCAGTGCCCAGAAGCTCAAGCTCGCCCGTGAGCGGCGAAACGAAATAGTTGAAGTTGAACTGCGCGCCCAGTATGAACTCCTCGATGAGCGCGGTTTCCAGCCCTTCCTTGGTAATCAAGCCGGCTTTCAGCATTTCCTTGCTCTTCCTTTCATACTCGCGCGCGGAATTGACGATGAAGAACGCGCGCTCGTACTTCCTTTTCGCCTCTGATGCCTTCACTATCACCAGCCGGTCTATCTTGCCAGGCGAGGAAAATGTCATGGGCACCCTCACCCCTGCTTTCGTAAGGAGATAGTGCTGGTTTCTCTCGCAGTTCCTCTCCTCCGCGCGCAGAAGCATCCTGTTCCCGAATATCGGCACATTGAACTCCTGCTCAATCTTCTCATAGCCAACGTACACGGAGAACGAGCGGTGGGGCACGAATACCGCCTGCTCCTTCACAAGATAATCGCACCACTTCTTGCTGGCAATGTCCGAGAACTTGTCCAGGAGCACAAGCTCGTCTATGCAGCCGCGCGTTTCCCCGAGTGCCTGCCTTTTCCGGTAGTACTTGTCATACGTATGCTGCCGCCCCTTCTGGCAAAGCACGATGGACTTCATTCCGTACTTGCCCGCGCCTGAGGAAATGTCAAGGGCGGAGTGCGAGCCAAGCACGGCTAGTGAAGGTTTCCTGTAGCCTGCCGCAATTTTTCCCACGCCTGATAAGACCATACGGAGTTATGGATGAAGGGATTTAAAAAAAGATGAGGTGGGGACTCTTCCGATTTGCTGAGGCTCGCCTGAGCCTTCTTTTGGCGGGCCCCTCCCGATTAGGCGAAGATAATCGGCGTATGCGGTTCCGGCGCCAACAGCAGCAAATGCCCATTTGGGAAGGACGCCGCGGTTTATGCGAAGCTCGTGCATAAGGCTTGCTGCAAGCCAGGCGACCCTCTCACCGTTCCAATAGCCTTTTTCCGCAAAAACAAGCACAGCCTGTTCCTGGACAATGGCAAAGTGGCTGTTTGACTTTGCAGCATCGATGGCATATTGCCTTAGCGCCCCTCTTCCCTTCTTCGATAATAGCGAGATGTGGCGGTCTTTGCGCTTGGTCCGCTGAAGCTGCTCTTGGTCAGAGTTCGAAAGTATTCTCATCGGGGCGAAGTCAAGAATTTTGGTAGTAAGGAAAAAGCTCCCCCTCGCGATGAGGTCCCGGCTGATTGACTGGGCGCACTCCCCACCACATATCTCCCCAACCCGCGAGTATGCTTTTTCCCTTTTCTCTTCGCTCCACTCCTTTCTAAGGCCATTCTTCCTAATTTTGAGCAGGCGGGCATTTGGTTCCAAGCCCAATCCAACAAGTTCCCTCCATCGCCTGAAAGCCGCCACGGTTGACTTCCTGGCTTTCCGCAGAAGCCTGCCATCGTCTATGGACGGATTTTCTTCCCAGATTGGAAATACCCTTGACCTTGCAGGATAGGCTGACAAAAGCATAGGGGCCTCCTTTTCAATCTCGCTTGTAGTCAGCTGCTCAGTCTTCTTGCCCTTGGCTGCGGCAATTTCACGCAATGCCGCTATCCTCCGTTCTTTCCCGGCGCCCGCATCGCAGAAATATTTTTTTGCACCCCGTTTCATGCTCCAAACCTGCTTTTGCTTTTGCGGATAAGCCTCGAGCACTGCGAGGAGGACCTTGTTCTCCCCTTTGATATGGTAAAGCAGGGAAGCGAGCCCGTTTTTCCTGAAATCTTCATAAGTAAG
>JBAZTI010000064.1:3310-6687 GCA_041662045.1 Candidatus Micrarchaeia archaeon
TTTTCTTCAGTTTTTTCACCAGCCAGCGAACCGCCTTTATGCGATTTTCCTCCGAGGCAAAATAATCCCCTGAAAGGTGGGCAAGTTCCCACGGCATGATCCTCATTTCAGGATATAGGTCTGAAACCAGCCTGTGCTGGCTGCCGGAATACTTCTGCTTGAATAGGGCTCCGAGGCCAGCTTCATGGTAATCATTCTTGTCAAAGCTGCAAAGAACCTTCCTTTTTACATTGCGGAAAACCGCCCTTTCCTTTTCCGTTGCACGCTCAGGGCCTTCCTGGACGGCTTGCAATGCTTTCCTTTCCCCAGGTTTCAGCCCCATCATTCCCATCCGTTCATCTATCAGGGAATCGATGCATGCAATGGCGAACTCAGGCACATCCCAATAGTTTGCCGGCGCGCGGGGATAGACTATTTTTTCCTCTATCAGGACTTCAAGTGTGGTAAAGCCGGAAGAGACCATATCGACTACGCCGTTGCGGAGTTCATCCCTTTGCAACGGCCTCATGTTGTCGAATGCCGCCACATTTGCACTCGAAATTTGCTTTATTTCCGGCCGTTTGAGCGCATTGTCCAGGACATCAAAGTAATGGTGGCGGAAAAAGAAGTGCTGGAGGCTTTGCTTGAAGGGGCGGCGCACCCCGTCTTCCATGGGGCAAAACAAAGGGAATGCCGGTTTGCCCTCGTTGGAAGACTTCCGCTCCCTCTTCTCAGGCGCCACTGCCGATTCTCCCATGGCAAAAAATCGGATAGCATGTGATTTTAAACACTGGGGCTGGCGTGCATCATGCTTATGCGCCAGGCCACCCAGTCGTCCCAGTCAAAGTAAAGCGCGCGCAGCTTCCGGTCGGTTTCCTCCACGCTCATCCAGTGGGATTTCCAATGCAGAGGCTTCCCGGCAGGGTCCAATATCCTTGCAACCATGGAAACCCCGCCAACCGAGGATATGGGGGCGGAAAGCCCGTTGAAGCCATAGTGCGGAATGTCCAAATCCCATGGCTCTTTCCCGTAAATTCTCCCGAGCCACTTTGCCGCGTCTATTATTTTCATCCTCCCGTCCGTATGGATTTCGAGCCCGCATGGCCCAAGCTGCGCGACATAATGGTTGCGGCGCTTGTCCATCAGGTATTTCCTTTCGCCTTCCTTTATCCCCCCAAGCTCCGCGGCAGACCCCTCTTCAAGGGACGCCTTCCATTTTTCGAATCTGATTTGCTTTTTCCTCGACATTGGCTCCCCGAAGATGAGCCGGTTCATGAAGAATCTGGGCTTGGAAACGCGCATTTCCCATTCCTTCACTCCCATCATCGCATCAGGCATCGCGTGCTTCGCAAGCTCATAAAGCGACCCGTAATAGTCGTAGTAATCCCGCATGCCGAACTGGTCGATGTCCTTTTCCGTCCAGGCTGAGGGGTGCTTGTAAACCTGCCAATAGGTGAGCTCGTCGCTCTTGTATATCGCAATGCCGCCATTTTCCTTAGCAGCCAGGTAAAGCCTCCCGTCCGAGCCCATGACGGCGCATTCGCACTGGGCCCTTTTTTTCAGTTCGGAGAACGGCTTGCGGACCAGGGCTGCGCAATCGCCTTCCTTCACTATGTTGCACCAGCCAAGATCCATGCATGAGCCCCCCCGCACGAATTCCTTCCACTGTGTCTTGGTGATGTATCTTGTCCAGGGGATTGCCCTGGCTGCTCCGAAGTTCCTTATCTGCCGGTTAGCTTCCTTGAAGCCGAGGCTGAGCGGGAATTTCACCGTTTCGAAGAACAGCTGCTTCGCCTTTTCGCTCTCCGAGCCGAAAAGCAGCGTTTTCCTCGGCGGGTGCTCCTCGAGCCATATGCAGGCGAGCCGCTCTTCCTCGCTAATTTCGCGTTTCCTCGTCCCTTCCAAAAGGAGCTTTCCCAGCCTTGAAAGTTCTTCCAGGTCGCTGCACCTTCCCTTCCCGAATATCATGGATGACCTGAAATGCTCGCGCCTGAACTTGAACAGCTCGGCCAAATGGGCTTTTTTATAGTCCTCGCACGTCTGCTTCTTCCTGCCGCCGCAAGACGCCGCAATCCTGCCAAACCAGTATGGGTGGTGGTAAGGGTATTGGATGATATAGCTCTTGCTGACCGGCCTTAGCGCGCCTGACTCGAAGAGCGATTTCCAGGCCCCGTTTTCCATGTTTTCATTGAGCAGGGCGTTGATTGCGCCGACTATCCAGTCGTGCCGGTATTTCTCCCCGCGCTCCATCGCCTGCGCGTAGCCGTTTTGGGCCTTGATGTCCGGGTGCAGGTAAGCCGGCGGGAGAATGTCGTAGATTCCCTGGGAGATGAGGTACTTTGCCACCTGGTGCCCAAGCGGCAGCTCATCAAGGTCTTTTTTGCTGAAAAAAGCAGATGGATGAGGCGGGTGAATCCACTTCCTCGGCCTGGCAATCTCCTTGTTTATCCGCTCGGGATTCAGGAGGCCCTGGAGCGCATGCGCCATGGCTGAAAATCTGGGAACAAGTGGTTTTAAACGTATTGCCGCGCGCAAACACGACCGGCACGGAGGTCTGTGAGCATTTATATATCCGGCTTGCGCGAGAAGTATCGCTAAATTTCACCGGCTGGCGGGCAAACCCGCCTGATGGATTTAGTGGAGTGAGAGGATGGAACAGTCTGGCGATGGTGAAATGCCAGGTGGCAAATTCCAGGGGAATTTGCCAGTATTTGAGCCTGAAGGGCTCAAATCTGACGGTGCGGGGGCCTCCGAAGAGGAGGGCTCGCGCGCGCCTGGCCAAAAACCAGAATTCAGGGTGGTGCAGCCCGAGTATGTGCCTGCGCTTGGCAAGACGGTGTACAAGGACGTTGGCGCCATGTGGCGAAACGTAAGCAAGAGCGGCAACGAATTCTACACGATGAAAATCGGGAAGCTCAAGCTTCTCGTTTTTGCGAATACGCGTTAGCGGAAGTGCTGCGGGTTGGTTCATATGGCGAAAAAAAAGGAGAGCGATTCCATGGCTGAAGAAACCGTTGAGAAGAAAAGGCCAGTAGTGAAGGATCTTGAGGACCTGCCCGGGGTGGGCGAGGTCTCGGCGGAAAAGCTGCGCAAGGCGGGCTACGACATCGAAAAAATCGCCGCAAGCTCGCCCCACGAGCTTGACGAGATCGCAGACATCGGGGTGGAGCAGGCGAAAAAGGCGATTGCCACCGCGCGCGACTCGCTTGAGATGGGCTATGAAACCGCGGACAAGATACTCGAGCGGAGGAAGCAGGTGGGCAGGATAAAGACCGGCTCTGAGGAGCTTGACGCGCTCATCGGCGGCGGCGTGGAGACCATGGCCATAACCGAATGCTATGGCAAGTTCAGCAGCGGCAAAAGCCAGATAGGCTTCCAGCTTTCCTTAACGTGCAAAA
>JBAZTI010000065.1:0-6253 GCA_041662045.1 Candidatus Micrarchaeia archaeon
CTGACGAGGGGGCGTGTAGGGCTTTCCTGAAGGAGTTTTTGGGCTAGGTTATTTCCAAAACGCCTTCCTTGTTTTCAATATGGAACGACTTGGAGGGCCCGCTTGCGGCAATGGAGATTTGGCATGGCGGGCTTGCCGTGGCGGAAAAATTGCCGGCAGTGAAAGCAACGGAGTTTCCATCCGCGGCAAGGGCAGCAGGCTTGCCCTTCACATCGGCAATCCGCACGTTGCCGTTGCCAAGCGAGCAGGCCGAGGCAAGTTTTGAGGAGAACTCGGAAAACGAGGATTGCGAAAGGGACAGGTCGAGGCGGGATTGCGAGGCTGAGGCGAGGCGCGAGCCTGCCGCGTAGACCAGGCCGAACGCAGAGAGGAAAATAAGGAAAGCCAGCAGGGTCTCGATTGAGGCTTGCGCGCGGCAGCGCCCGTGCTGCGGCTCAAACGCATTGTTTGACATAGGAATCGCAGCTGCCGGATTTGCAGTCCGCCCCGCTCGCGCAGTAGTCGCCAGGCGCGCCTTTTGCCGCGCCGGCATCGGAAGCCTCAATCACCGCATTAGCCTTGGCATCCGCGCTTGCCGCGGCCTTGCCGGCGCTTTTCATCATGGTGCTGGCAAGTATTACCGCTAGGCCTAGGATGACCACCAAAACGACGAGCATTTCCGCGGAAAGCTGCCCCCTTGCGCCCATCTCCCCACCCCGGGGGAATATCGGAGGCGCAGGTTAAAAGGTTTTGGGAAAAAAGAGAAATCCGCCGGGGCGGGGGAAAATGAAGCTTGTTATCTGCGAAAAGCCGAAAGTTGCCGAGAAGATAGCCTATGCCATAGGCAAGGGGAAGGCTGTGAGGAAATCCATGGGGGGAGTGCCATATTACGAGGTGGAGCGCGATGGCGCGCATGTTGTCGTGGTTTCCGCGGTCGGGCACCTGTACACCCTGAGGCAGGCAGAGGGCTCGGGCGGCTATCCTGTTTACAACATAGAGTGGGCGCCAAGCTCCGAGGTGGACAGGGATGCCGACTACACGAAGAAGTATGTGGACGCCATAAAGAAGCTCGCGCCCGGTGCAGACGAGTACATATGCGCGTGCGACTATGACATCGAGGGAAGCCTTATCGGATACAACGCATTGCGGTTTGCCTGCGGCACCGAGGCTGGAAGCCGCATGAAATTTTCAGCGCTGACGCAGGATGACCTGGAGGGCGCCTACCTTGAGAGGGGGAAGTTGGACGTGGAGAACGCGCTTGCCGGCGAGGCGCGCCACATGCTGGACTGGTTTTACGGGATAAACCTGAGCCGCGCGCTCATGGCGTGCATAAGGAGCGCAGGGGCGAGCTACAAGCAGACGATGAGCATAGGCAGGGTGCAGGGGCCTGCGCTTGCCATACTTGCAAAAAAGGAAAAGGAGATTGCCGCTTTCGTTTCAAAGCCGTATTGGGAGCTCTGGTGCAAGGCAAAGGACACCAGGTTTGACAGCGTGAGGGGCAGGTTCGGGAAAAAGGAGGAGGCTGTGGCGGCAATGGGCGCTTCTTCGCCGGGCGGCAGCGTGGAAAGGGTGGAGCGGAAGGAGTGGCTCCAGGCCCCGCCGCCCCCGTTTGACCTGACAAGCCTTCAGCTTGAGGCGCACCGCGCGCTGGGCATTGCGCCGGCAAGGACGCTTGAGCTTGCGCAGACGCTTTACGAGGCGTCCATGATTTCATACCCGAGGACATCGTCCCAGAAGCTTCCGGCAAAGCTGAACCTGAAAAGGATTGTGGAGGCGCTTTCCAAAAATCCGGCTTATGAGAAGATTGCAAAGGCGCAGATTGCGGAAGGGAGGTTCTCCCCCGCCGAGGGGAAGAAGGAGGACCCTGCCCACCCGGCGATACACCCGACAGGGCAGGGAGGGCAGGCTGGCGAGAAGGAAATGCGCCTCTATGACCTGATTGCGAGGAGGTTCCTGGCCTGCTTTGGCAAGCCTGCAAAGCGCGAGACTTTGAAGGTGTCGCTGCTTTCAGGCACCGAGCGCTATGCGGCTTCGGGCAGCAGGACTGTGGATGCCGGCTGGTTCGACGCCTATGCGCCCTATGTGAAAATGGACGAGGTCACACTTCCGGCTTTTGCCGAAGGCGAGAAGGTGGAGGTGTCCGGCTTCAGGGCGGATGAGAAGAAGACGCAGCCCCCGAGAAGATACACGGCCGCGTCCATAATCTCCGAGCTTGAGAAGGTGAACCTGGGCACAAAGGCCACCAGGGCGGCTGTGATTGAAACGCTGTTCAAGAGGGGCTACCTGGAGGGAGAGAGCATCAGGGCAACCCCGTTCGGGCTGGCCGTATATGACTTGTTGACAAAAGTGGCGCCTGAAATCATGGATGAGGAGCTCACCAAGTCGATTGAGGAGGAAATGGAAAAGATACAGGACGGGGAGAACGAGAAGAAGGCGATTGAGGACGGCAAGCGCGTGCTTGACGCCATACTCAAGAAATTCGAGGGGAATGAGAAGGACATCGGCTTCGGGCTGCTCTCCGGCCTGCGGCAGAAGGATTTTGCGGACAGCATGCTTGGCAAGTGCGTGAAGTGCGGCGGCGACCTGAGGGCGATACGCTCGCGCATGGGCAAGCAGTTTGTGGGCTGCTCCGGCTACCCGGACTGCAAGGCGACCTACCCATTGCCACAGGAGGCGAAGATAATGCCGCTGGGGAAGGCGTGCGAAAAATGCGGCACCCCGCTTGTGCGCGTGGTGAGGAAGGCGAAAAAGCCGTTCGAGATGTGCCTTGACCCGCTGTGCGAGACCAAGAAGAGCTGGGGGCAGCCGTACCAGAGGAGCGCCGCCCCTATAGCAAAGGCAGTAACTTCCGGCGCAGGCGCGCCCGTGGCCCAGCAGGCGCAGGCAAAGCCTGGTTTGGTAGCCCCGCAGGCAGTGCCGGCAGCCAAGGAAAAGAAAGCTGCGGCGCCGAGGAAAAAGGCAGGCAGGAAAAGGAAAAGCGGTGAGAAGAAATGAAGAATGGGAAAATCGTGGTTTTCATACCCGCCCATAATGAGGACAGGGCGATAGGCTCGGTGGTGCTTCTTGCCAGGGAGCAGGGAGAAGTGCATGTCATCGACGACGGCTCGACCGACAGGACGGCGGAAGTTGCAAAAAAAGCCGGCGCTTCTGTAATTTCCCATGGGGAAAATAGGGGGTACGGGGCTGCGATGAAAAGCGCGCTTGCCGCAGCGCGGAAAATGGAGGCGGGCGCGTTTGTTTTCATGGATGCCGACGGGCAGCACGATGCGCGGGAGATTCCAGCCGTTGCCGCGCCTGTGCTGGAAGGAAGGGCGGACTTTTGCCAGGGTTCGCGCTTTTTGGGGGAATTCATATCTGCCCCGGCCGGGAGACGGGAAGGCGTGGCGCTCATCAACAAGCTAACATCCGCGCATAATGGGGAAAAGGAAGTGGATGCACAGTGCGGCTTCCGCGCAATCTCGAAAAAGGCGGCTGGGATGATAGCCGTTGGAGCGGACGGCTACGAAGGGTGCGCAGATATGGCAACGTCTGCGCAGCATGCCGGCCTGCGCTTGGCAGAAGTGCCTGTGCATGTGAAGTATTTTTCCGAGGGGAACAACCCTTTCCAGCAGGGAGCGGGGCTGGTGGATTATGTCGCGGGCCAGGTGATAAGGAAAAACCCGCTTGCGCTTTTTGCAGGGATGGGAGCAATCCTGCTTGCGGCGTCCGCCTTTCTTGGCGCGTTTGTCCTGGAGACTTTTTACGCGAGGCGCGAGCTTGCCACCGGCTCGGCGTTCCTCACTGTGTTTTTCGGGATTGCAGGCATGATAATGATGCTCATTGGTCTGAATCTTTACACGCTGAAAAAGGTGCTTGAGAAGAGGGAGAGCGCGTGAAGAAGGGGCATTACGCGAAGGCAGGCGCAAAAAACCGTTCAGGCGGGGCGCTGGCAGGCATAAGCGTCCCGGTGCTCATCGTGCTTGCCTTTTGCATTGTTTTTGCGGTCCAGCTCGGGGCGCTGCAGCCTGATTTTCCATTCCAGAAGGCAAGCGCGGAAGCCGGCGATGGCGGAAGCGGCCATGCCTATGCCTCTGGAAACTCGCTTCTGCTCAAGATGCCCCATTCGGAAAACATGGGCGTGCGCGCCGGCTTTTCCGGAATCGGGAAGGCATCGTCCATTTCCTTCAATTCGATGGACGGGACCGCCAATGTGACAAAAATCACGGTGAATGGGCAGGTTGCGTGCTCGCCTTGCAGCGAGGGGGAGGCGTACCCTGCGGATGCCGAGGGAGATATTGCAGTTGAAATCCTTGCAAAAGAGGCTGCGGTTGGGGCGCCTGCTGGCGCTGGATTCATCAGGCGCGCATTCTTCGAGAAGAATGTGAGGACAGGGATAGATGCGCTTGTGGGGATTGAGGTTGGAGGCGGCTGGCTGGCGATTCCAGATGCGTCAATGCCTTCATCGTTTTACGGAGTGGACGCCCCTTTCCACATCCACCGCGTGCCAATCGGCGCAAGCCATGCTTTGCGCATGCAATGGCCATGGGCGGAATACACCTTTCTTTCAATGATGCCTGCCTCGGCGATATACACCCTGCTCGGAGGGAGCCACCAATACGCATACAAGCTTTGGGAAATCGCGCTGTTCTTCCTGCCGGTCGCCATGTTCTATCTTTTCTCCCGCAAGCTCTCGCATGGCAGGGATGCAGTTTTCCTGTTTGCCTCGCTCACCTACCTTTTCCTCCCAAGCCAGGGCATGCTGGTCGGGGGAGGGGCGGACCTGTTCATGTACGGGATGGCGGCGCACACCCTTGCCACCTCGCTTTCGCTCTTTTCGCTTTTTTTCGCCTACGAGTTTGCGGTGGAGCGAAGAGGCGGAAGCTTTTGGCCCGCCCTGCTGCTTTTTGCGCTTGCGGTCGCCTCCAACCAGAGGATCCTGGTTTCGCTGTCCATAGGCATGGGCGTCCTGTTCGCCTTTTCGCTTGTTGCATCTGGCGCCAGGCGGGCAGCCCTCCTGGGCGCAGCATGCGCAGCGGCAACGGCGTTTTTGCTTGCGCCGTTTGCAGCCAATGAAGGCTTTGCCGAGTCTTATTCCGCCCTGGGAGGCGCGAGCACAGAGGGGATTGGATGGGCGGTGGTGGGCTTTTTCCAGCTGGGGTATTACGCCCTGCCGCTGCTTTTCTTTGCCGGGGTTGCCGCCGCGGTTTCAAGGAAGGAAATGTTCCTTCTTTTCCTTTTTGCCTCAAGTGCGCTTGTTTTTGCATTTGCAATGAGCCCGGAAGTGAACAGGCTGGCCCCGTTCCTGGACGGCCTGCGCTTCATGCCTTCGTTTTTCCTTCCGGTCTTCTTCATATCCGGAGCTGGCGCGCTTCTCATGCTTGAGCATGCCATTGTTTGGATGGAAAGGATTGGGAAGCGGCTGAAGCTTGACAGGCTGGACAGTGTTGTCTCGTTTTCACTTGCCATCCTCCTGCCATTTTCAGTGCTTTTTGCATCAGCCGCACTTTCCACCATGGAGCAGTACCAGGGGGAGGCAAACTCCCTCGTCGTTGCATCAGAGTACTCCGACCTTGAGGCGATATATGGAAGAATCGGAGATGGCTGCGTATTCATCCAGGGAGGAGGGGATGTTTCATTTTATCCGATTTACGATGAGGGGCTTGAGAGAAGCATCATTTCCGGCTTTGGCTCGCCCGATGAAATCGCTGGCGCGATGGAAAAGGCGCGCTGCGGGCACCTGATCCTTGGCAATGCGAAAACGGTTGCAGGCGCCGCGGAGAACACGAGATGGGAGGAATACGCAGTTTTCAAGAGCGACCCGCGGTTTGCAGAGATTCCTTATGGCGGAAGCCCCAGGCTGTTCGCCCTGGAGGGAGTTGTGCCTGCGGAAAAGGCGGAGATTGCAGGCGGGCGCATAAATGGCTGTTCTTTTGATTATGACAGGGGAACCGTGAGCGGTGAGTGCCTTTCTGGAAACTGCTCGCTTCGCATAAGGCAGGATGCGCTTCCTGCCTCGCTTGCATGCAGCAACTGCAGGGGCGCAGGGCTCAGGCTGGATGCTGGGGAGAGGGCTTTTTACGTGGAAGGCATCAGGCGCGGGAAGTTTGACATTGCACTTGAGCCGCATGCTGCGGATTGGCTTTTCCCGCTTGTGCTCTCAGGCGCAATCGTGGCGCTTGGGTGCTGGCATATTGCTGGGAAGGATGAGTCAGAGCCTCGAGGCAAACGCCGCTAGGAAATCGGCAAGCTTCCCCTCAGGTATTGTGGCGCCGGCGGCAATATTGTGCCCGCCGCC
>JBAZTI010000066.1:0-2951 GCA_041662045.1 Candidatus Micrarchaeia archaeon
CATAGTTTCCGCCGTCTCCTGCATCTACGGGCTTGGCTCTCCAAAAGAGTGGCTGGACATGTCGGTGGACATCAGGAAAGGCGCCACTGTGCAGCGCTCCGCGCTTCTCGCTTCGCTCATCTCCATACAGTACGAGCGCAACGAAATCGACCTCAAGCCCGGCATCTTCCGCGTGAAGGGCGACACCATAGACATTGTGCCAGGCTACCAGCAGGAAATCATCCGCGTGGTGCTTGACGGCGACACAATCTCAAAAATACTCATCTGTGAGCCCATCTCCTGCGCAAAGCTGGACGAGCTTCCCGAGGTGCGCATTTTTCCCGCAAAGCACTACATAGTGCCGCAAAGCGCAAAGGAGCGCGCGCTTCGGAACATCAGGACAGAGCTTGAGCAGCGGCTTCCCGAGCTGTCAGACCTTGAGGCATACCGCCTCAAGCAGAGGACAAACTACGACCTGGAGCTAATCGAGGAGCTTGGCTACTGCAAGGGCATTGAGAACTACTCGCGCCACTTTGACGGCCGGACGCAGGGCCAGCCGCCCTACACTCTCATGGACTTCCTGCCGCAGGATGCGCTCATAGTGATTGACGAGTCGCACGTCACGCTCCCCCAGCTGCATGGCATGTACCACGGCGACCGCACGCGCAAGAAAAACCTGATAGACTACGGCTTCCGCCTCCCCTGCGCCTATGACAACCGCCCGCTGCGCTTCGAGGAGTTCGAGAAGCACATGAAAAACGTCATCTTCGTTTCCGCCACGCCCGCCGAGTACGAAAGGAACACCTCGCAGCAGATAGTGGAGCAGCTTGTGCGGCCCACCGGGCTTCTTGACCCCCAAATATCCATCCGCCCCACTCAGGGGCAGATAGAGGACCTTATGCGCGAAGTGCAGGCGCGCGCTGCGAAGAACGAGCGCACGCTTGTCACCACGCTCACCAAGCGCATGTCAGAGGACCTGACAGACTACCTCACGCAAAAGGGCGTGAAAGTGCGCTACCTGCACTCCGAAGTGGAAACCATCCAGCGCACCGAAATCATCCGCAAGCTCAGGCTTGGCGAGTTTGACTGCCTGGTTGGCATTAACTTGCTGCGCGAAGGGCTGGACATCCCCGAAGTTTCCCTTGTGGCAATACTTGACGCGGACAAGGAAGGGTTCCTTCGGAACGAGACCTCGCTCATACAGACAATGGGCCGCGCCTCGCGCAACGTAAACGGTACAGTGATACTTTACTGCGAAAAGGAAACGGACGCCATCAAGCGCGCGGTGGCGGAAACCACGCGCCGTCGCGGCGTGCAGGAGGAATTCAACAGGAAGCACAGCATCACGCCAAAGACGATTTACAAGCTGGTGAGCGCCTCCCAGCTCATGCCGGGCGCAGAGGATGAGGAAGACGCCAAGAAGCGCGCCATGTCCGACGATGAGCTTCGCGCGCTTGCCATCAACCTGGAATCCGAGATGCAGCGCGCGGCAGAGGAGCTGGATTTCGAAAGGGCAATAGAGCTTCGCGACCAGCTGGGCGAGCTTTCAGGAAAGCTGGACGGGGCAAGAAAGGCAAAGCAAAAGAAGAATGTGCCAGGCAAAAAGGCAAAGTGACGCCATCACCCGGGCACTGCGATGAGCATGACTTCCATTGGATGGGCGGCCTGCACGTTTTTCCTTACCATGAACCTGTACTTTCCGCATGCCTTTTTTACGAGCGGCAATATCTCGAACAGGTCCTGGGGCGTGTGGTAGACGCTTATCAGGAGCACTGGCTTGCTCCTCTTTATCGTCTTTAGCGCGCCCTTCACCGCATTTAGCTCAAACCCCTCAACATCCATTTTTATCAGGCCGACGTCCAGCCCGCTCCCCTGGGCAAAGCTGTCAATGTCCACTATGCCCACGCTTTCCTTTTTTCCGACGCCTTCCGAGCCTTCGATGAAGCTTGAGCCGTCGCAGGATTGCATGAGCGCCTTTCCCCTGCGTTTCCCCACGCCCAGCCTCAGCGGCGTTACGTTGGCAAGCCCGCAGCGCCCTATATTTTCCCTGAGCCTTTCAAAATTCCTGCCTTCCGGCTCAAACGAGTAAACCCTGCGCGGGCGGTAAAGCTTGGAAAAAACAAACGCCGAATCCCCGATGAACGCCCCGCAGTCCAAAAAGTCCCTGTTCTCCACCTTCCTTGCAGCAGCGGGCACATGCCTCAGCCCGCAATGCCAGTAGAAAATTTCCTCTGCCAAGCTAAAGCAACTTGGCACCTTCAGCTCCCCTATGCTTTGCGCAATCTCCCTCTCCATCCGCTTGTCAGGCTTGCCGAACCAAATGCCATATTCAAGCCAGTTGTTCCTATATACATACTCATAGCTTTCAATAAGCCTGTTCACTGCCGCCATGCTTTTCTTGTCCAGGAACCTGCGCATCCAGGCAAGCTTTTGCCTTTTCACATCCGGGTCTTTGAGGTATTCGTGGAAAAGGGATGCGCGGTATGCAAGCAGGGCGTCGCGCTTGATGAGCGGCTCGCGGATGGCAAGCGCCTTATTCAGGAAAATGTACCACTGCGCGATCCAGTTGAATGCGCTGGCAGGAAGCACGCGCGCCAGCCTCATGGCAATCCCGAAAAAAATCGATTTAGACGGGACGAAATTTCCATCCATGCGCCTATGAACAGGCAGAAGCCTATAAACCTGCCTGCTATTGGCGAGCCTTTGCCGCCTCACGAAGCGCGTGCCCCATCCTGTCAAGGAAGATCTTCCAAGTATAATTCTGGAGCGCGCGCCGCCTTCCCGCCCTGCCCATGCGCTCGCACTCGTTCGGGTGCCCTGCAAGGAAGCGCATCCTTTCAGCCATTTCATCCACGCTGTCCACAAGGAAGCCCGTTTTCCCGTCAACCACGGATATGGTCGGGCCGCCCCTGTTTATCGAAATGACCGGCTTTGATGACGCCATTGCCTCGATTATCACAATGCCCCAGTCC
>JBAZTI010000066.1:2961-6179 GCA_041662045.1 Candidatus Micrarchaeia archaeon
GTCCTCCTCGTAGGAGGCAAAAAGCTTGGCACAGCAGCGCGAATACAGGTCCCTGACCTTTTTGTCGCCAGGATTTATCTCAAATTCAATGCTCCTGTCGCCTGTTGCCATCCTCCTGAGGCGCTGCAGGTAAAGCTCGTTCCTCAGGTTCCCCTGCATGTGGCCTGCAAGCACCAGCTTCCAGCCTTTTTTCGACAGGCCTGATTCCTTGAAGGCCTTCATTGCAAACTCAAACTGCTTCTCGGGCACCACTCTTGACACGTAGAGGAAGAATTTTTCGTAGCCTGCGCAGGAAAACCGCTTGAAGTCCACTGCAGGGTATATCACTTCGGCATCCTGCCTGCCCAGGTGCCTGCTTATCTTTTCCGCGGTTATTTCCGAGCAGGTGCAGATCTTTTCCATCTTGCCCATTATGGGGAGCTCCACTGCGCGGTAATACGCGCAGCCTGCATGCAGAAGCGCCCTTTCGCAGAAATTCCTCTCCCGAAACATTATGTCGTAAAGCTTGAACGCGGCATTCGGGCCGTGGCAGTACCAGCACACGCGCTCATTTTTGTTCCTTATCCACTCGCTCGGGGGGAGGTGCGCGCTTATCACGTCATAGTCCTCCTTCACCTTCATGTTCAGGATGCGCATGCCCCCTGTGCTTACCTGCATCATCCTCCTGTCCCTGTCAAGCGATGCGATGGCATTGGTGGCGTGCTCCATCATGCTTGGCGGTATTTTCCTTATCTCAAGCTCAGAAAATTCCCTGTAGGTCCTTTCCCTGGCATAGTCCACGCAATAGATGGGCGCATTGAATTTCCTGGCAATCTCGAGCACCACGCGCTCCGAGCCGCCGAAGCCGTCAATATAAGGCTGGAATACAAGCACGTCCATGTCATCTGCCCGCAATGGGAAATCTCCCCAAACCCACCGGCAATTAGCTGTAGCCAGCCATATAAAGCTTCTTTTGCAAAATGACGCACCCGAGGGGCACGACGGACGAGGTTTCATTGCATGCAGGACAAGATAATCATCAAGGGCGCCAGGGAGCACAACCTCAAGAACATCTCGCTTGAGATCCCGCGCAACTCGCTCACTGTAATCACCGGGCTTTCAGGCTCGGGAAAGAGCACGCTTGCGTTCGACACCATCTATGCCGAAGGCCAGCGCCGCTATGTGGAGTCGCTCTCCTCCTACGCGCGCCAGTTCCTGGGCGTGATGAACAAGCCCGATGTCGACTCCATCGAGGGGCTTTCGCCTGCCATTTCCATCGAGCAGAAGACAACGAGCAGGAACCCCCGCTCCACAGTGGGCACCACCACGGAAATATTCGACTACCTGCGGCTCATGTACGCGCGCATCGGCATCCCCCACTGCCCGCAGTGCGGCAAGCCCATTTCCTCCCAGACCACCGAGCAGATGGCTAATGCCATCCTGTCGCAGGGCGGGGCAGAGGGGAAGAACGTCCAGGTAATCTCCCCGGTGGTTCGCGGCAAGAAAGGCACCTATGACAAGCTCTTTGACGACTTCAGGCAAAAAGGCTACTCGCGCGTGCGCGTGAATGGCAGCATAATGGAGCTTGACAAGCCCATTCCCAGGCTTGACAAGAACAAGCGCCATGCAATCGAGGTGGTGGTGGACAGGTTCACCGCCGCCAACCAGAACAGGCAGAGGCTCCTGGAGGCACTGAAGACGGGCATACGCGAGAGCGAGGACGGGCTCGTTATTGTTGCCGTAGAGAAAGGCAAGGAGCTTCTTTTCTCGCAGAAAAACTCCTGCCCAGACTGCGGCGTGTCGGTTGGCGAGCTTTCCCCGCGCATGTTCTCCTTCAACTCGCCCTATGGCGCGTGCCCCGAGTGCAAGGGCATGGGCGTGAAGATTGTGTTTGACATCGACCTGGTGGTGCCTGACAGGACAAGGACGCTGCGCGAGGGCGCCATCATCCCCTGGAGGAACAGCGTGATGGGCGGCTACTATTCCCATCTTCTTGAGGCGCTTGGCAGGAAATTCGACTTCTCATTGGACACGCAGTTCAACGCGCTTACAAAGGAGGCGCGCGAGGCAGTGCTGTACGGATGCGACGAGCGGCTGCAGTACAAGATAGAATCGAAAAGCGGCGAATCCTCTTACCAGGGCTGGACGCGCTTCGAGGGCGTCATCCCCAACCTTGAGCGGCTTTACGGGCAGACCAAGTCTGAAGGCAGGCGCATGGAAATGGAAAAGTACATGCGCGAGCTTTCCTGCCCCTCCTGCAAGGGCAAGCGCCTCAAGCCAGAAGTGCTTGCAGTGAAGATGAACGGCAAGGACATCATCGAAGTTACCGACCTCTCCGTGGAATCAGCCTACGGCTTCTTCAGCTCGCTTAAGCTCACCAAAACAGAGGAAACAATCGCCAAGCCAGTGCTTCGCGAGGTGCAATCCCGGCTTGACTTCCTGCTCAACGTTGGCGTGGGCTACCTGTCGCTTTCGCGCGTGACAGGCACCCTGTCAGGCGGAGAGGCGCAGCGCATACGGCTTGCCACGCAGATTGGCGCGAACCTGATGGGCGTCCTGTACGTGCTTGACGAGCCCTCCATTGGCTTGCACCAGCGCGACAATGACAAGCTCATCTCCACGCTCAAGACGCTTCGCGACTTGGGCAACACCATGATAGTGGTGGAGCATGACGAGGAAACCATGAGAAGCTCGGACTTCATGGTGGACCTCGGCCCCGGGGCAGGCGTGCACGGCGGGAAAATAATGGCGATTGGCACGCCTTCTGAAATAGAGAAGTCCCGCGATTCGCTCACAGGCGCCTACCTTCGCCGCGAGCTGAAAATTCCAGTGCCGAAAATACGCCGCCAGCCCCAGCGCTGGTTCACGCTCAAGGGCGCGCGCGAGAACAACCTGAAAAAGCTGGACGTGAAATTCCCCATAGGCTGCCTCACCTGCATCACAGGGGTGTCAGGCTCTGGCAAAAGCACGCTCATAAACGAGACGCTCTACCTTGCGCTCATGAAATACTTCCACCAGTCCAAGGAGGAGCCTGGCAAGTTCGACAGGATAGACGGGGCGGGCGCGCTCACCGATGTGATTGAGGTGAACCAGTCCCCGATTGGCAGGACGCCGCGCTCCAACCCGGCCACCTACATAGGCGCGTTCACTCCCATCCGCGAGCTTTTCGCAGGCGTGCCCGAGGCGCGCGCACGGGGCTATGAGCCCGGGCAGTTCTCATTCAACGTGCAGAAAGGCAG
>JBAZTI010000067.1:0-6084 GCA_041662045.1 Candidatus Micrarchaeia archaeon
GTGATAGAGTCCCTCAAAGTGGATTACATCGACGAGTCCGAAGTGCTCACTCCAGCCGATGCCGAGCACCACATCGACAAGTGGCAGTTTTCCATCCCGTTCGTCTGCGGCGCGCGCGACCTGGGCTAGGCATTGCGCAGGATTTCCGAGGGCGCGGCAATGATACGCACCAAGGGCGAGGCAGGCACGGGCAACATCATAGAGGCGGTGCGCCACATACGCGCCATGAGCGAGGGGATTTCGCGCCTGAAGGGAATGGGCAAAAAAGAGCTTGCCCGCGAGGCGCACGACATGCGCGTTCCAGTCTCCCTTGTGGAAAAAGTGGCAGAGCTTGGAAGGCTCCCTGTGGTGAACTTTGCCGCAGGCGGCATAGCCACTCCCGCCGACGCCGCGCTTTGCATGCAGCTTGGCTGCGACGGTGTGTTCGTGGGAAGCGGCATATTCAAGTCATCCGACCCTGAAAGGCGCGCGCAGGCAATCGTGGACGCGGTTGCGCACTTCAACGAGCCTGACAAGATACGCGCAGCCTCCGAAGGACTGGGCAAGCCCATGGACAGCCTGGACATCGGCACTCTCAAGCCCGAGGAAAGGCTTTCCAAACGGGGAATCTGACTAACGCGTGCCTGAAACTTAAGGCGCAAGAGGCATCCGAACGAATGCGCGCCTGGAGCAAATGGCAAAGCAAGGGGCATCTGAATGGCGGAAAACGGGAAAATGAAACGCATAGGCGTGCTTTCCCTCCAGGGCGGGGTGGAGGAGCACATCAACGCGCTGCTTTCAGCTTCTGCAAAATGCTCATTGCCTGTCCAGGTGGTGGAAGTCCGCTCAAAGGAGGACGCCGAAGGCTTGGACGGGGTAATATTGCCGGGCGGCGAGTCCACCGCAATAGGGAAACTCATGGAGCGCGAGGGCCTGTTCTCCGAGCTTTCGCGCGTGAGGAAGATATTCGGCACCTGCGCAGGCGCCATCATGCTTGCAAAAACCGTGGAAAGCGCGGTGCCCGGCCAGCGCTTCCTTTCGCTTATGGACATCACTGCCTCGCGCAATGCCTACGGCTCCCAGCTTTCATCGTTCGAAGCGCGCCTTACCACTGTTTTCGGCACCATAAACGGCGTGTTCATCCGCGCGCCGAAAATCGCGCCTTCGGCAAAAGACGTCCAGCCCATGGCATTCCTCGGCGAGGAAATCGTTGCCGCGTACCAGCAGAAAGGCGGGCGGCATTTCCTCGCCTCCTCGTTCCACCCGGAGCTTACAACGACCAAGTTCCACGAGTTTTTCCTGAAGCTCTAGCCTGCTTTAAGCTTTTCCAGCGCCCTTATCCTGTTTATCAGCGGAGGCGAGCGGGTTGCAAGCGCATGAATGAGCCTTGCGGCAATCTTTGCGCCCGGGAATTTCGGCAGCATCCCGTATTCCCCAGTGTCCACTGCAACTATGCACCTGTGCGCAAAGCTGCCTGGCTCCTCTCCCAGGTACATTGCCCTTTTGAACTCGAAAAACTCCAGGAGCCCTTTCGCGCTGCCAAGGAGCGAAACTGCGCGCGCATCAGCCTTTTTCTCCCCGCACCCGGTGGCAAAATGGATCATCTCATGCGAGGTTATGGCGTCATGCACGTCTCCGCCGAACCTGTCTGCAAGCCAGGCAGAGTAGATTATCACGGTCCCTCCATTGTCTTTGGGAATCCCTATCTGGCAATCCTGCCCCTTTTTGGAGGAATAAAGCATCCTCACGCAAGGCGTTCCCATGCCTGCAAGCGCGCACACCCTTTCAGCGGATTCACTAAGTTTCCTGAATCTGATGGCATCCGACGAGCCGTTTGCGCGCGCAAGGTCCTCCTTCCCGAAATAAGGCTCGGCAAGTATCCTCTGCCTTTCCAGGCTTTTGCTGCCGAAGAAGCGCCTGCGCATGGAAAACTGCCTGGAGGCTGATTTTTGCATGCGCTATTCTTGCCCAAAGGGTTTATAAAAAGTTGTAAAAAGCGGAATTTGCCTTTCAAGCCTGCGTGCCCTTGGCGCAGTCGTTGCAGACAAAGCCGGTCTTGCAGTTCGGGCGGCCGCAGTTGCCCCTTCCGCACGCGCGGCAGGTCTCGGTCGCAGTCCTTCCGCAAATCGCGCACAAGCCAGTGATATTCATAAGCATCCCCACACAAATTCAGCGGTTAATAATATAAAATCCGCACCCGCCTCCCTTCCCATGGCAGGCAAAAACCTCATTCCCGCGCTTGCAGAGGGCGAATATTACTTTGCCTCAATCGATGAAAGCCAGCTCATGGGCGTCGCGCGCCATCTTCCGCACATGTTGGGGGTATTCCGCGAGGAGGAAGGCATCACAATTGTTTTCTCAAAAGACATCCTGCCCCAGGTGCGGCTTCTTACTGAAAAGAAAATAGAGGGGCCATTCGCGCTCATCACATTTCTCGCGCAAACATCGCTTCATGAAACAGGCATCACAGCCTCGTTCACAGCCACGCTCGCACGCGAAAAAATCCCTGCAAACGTTTTCTCAGGCTACCACCACGACCATGTGCTGGTGCCTTACGAAAAGCGCGAGGCTGCGCTGGCTGCGCTGAAAAAACCGGAAAAATAGGGCGTGCTAGGCGCGCGGCCCGTCCAAGCCGCTGGATTTGGATTTTTTGGGCGCGGGAGCAAGATCGTTGTAGCTCAAGGCCCCTGTCATGCAGTGGGTGTTTCCCATGCGCCGGTATGTCTCGTTCGGGTTCAAAAGCACGTCCATGCCGTGCATCTTCAATATCCTTACCGCTTCCTCCTCCACCCCATCATCCATGCCGAATGACGGCAGGATCACCGTGGTCCTGTTCCTGCTGTTAATCGCATTCCCGTTCGCATATGACTGGTATTCCTTTATCCTGTCCTCAGTTGTGGGGATTTCAACGACCTCAAAGCCATTCGCAAGCAGCTGTTTCTTGTAGCCGGCAATATCCCTCATGATGCCCTCGTCTTCCATTTCTTGAGGGGGGCTCAACAGCACCGCGGTGCCGTCTTTGGGGAAAAGAACGCATTGGTCGATGTGGAAGATGGCGTCTGGCTGGTAGTCCCACTCGCCGATGGGCTTTTTTTCATCGGCCCCCAGTATCAGGACCTTGTCGCCGCCAAAAGCCTTGAGGTAAACTGCCTTTATCTCGTCCAACGATATGCCATAGCCGTTCTCCCTGTATGTATTGTAAGTGCCGATTATGCTGCCGGCGCCGATGACAATCCACCTTGTCCCGTCGCTTGACCTGGCTTTGGTGAAATTCCCGCCCTCCAGCTCGGCAGGTATCATTGTCGTCTTGACGCCAGGATCGTCCTCCCTTGCCGGGCTTCCCCTTGCCATGTCCTTATAGTCCGACGGCATCCAGCCGACGATATATTCCGATACTTTCTTTTCCTTGTCTATAAAGCCGCCAACCGGCTCGCCCAAATCCTGCGCCCACCTCTCCTTGGTGTAGCCTCCCGCCTTGAACAGGATCCTCCCCTTTGCCATGAAATCAGAGGCGGTTATCTTCGATTCGCTCCTCAGCTGCAGCATCATGTGCTCGTGCGCCGCCGGTTCGCCGCTTTTTATCTCAAGCCTGCCGTTTTCCACAAGCTCCATGAGATACTGGTTTCGCGGAGTTTCCCAGAACAGGCTGGGGTTCTGTATTCCGGCAATGTTCCTCCTGTAATAATCTGCCGGCTTTTCATAGCCAGTGTATATTATGCCCTTCTTTTCCCCGTACTTTCTCATGTACGCTTCGATACTCTTTGCCCCATGCCCCTTTGCTTCAAACTCAAGATAGTCTTTTGCTGCCATGCCGTGGACGCTTGCTATGCCGTCTGCATACTTCTTCGCCTGCTCCTTGCTGGGGAAATAAAAGACCACCTTTGTCTCAGGAGACGCGGCCAATATCTTGTTTGCAATGCCAAGCTGCTCGTCATTAACCAACGGGTCATAAACGAAAAAGAACGTCTTGTATTCATACTCGGGCACAAAAACGGGCTTGCGGCTGCTGCCGAGGAAATCCCTAAGCTCCCTGACAGCCGCGTTCTGCTCAGCGGCATTCTGGGCGGGCGCAGTGCGCACCTGGAATATCAGCATGCTGCAATATTTGCCGCGTTTATTTTATAAGAAGCTCACTCCAGCACGGTCTCGTCTTCCTTTTTCCACGCCGGGCTTACAATGCAAAGGAAAACCAGGGATTTCTTTCCCTTGTTTTCCACCCACTGCACAGTGTTTCTCGGGACAAACACAACGCTGCCCTTTTTCACTGCCGCGCGCCTGCCGCCAACGTGCGCGACGCCCTTTCCCTCAAGCACAACGTACGTCTCCGAGCTTTTCAGCTTGTGCTTTGCGCTCCTGCCTCCGGGCTTTATCCTCGCATGCGCCAGGCTGAATTTTTCGCCTGTCCTGTCCCTGGGCGGAAGAAGGACTTCCCGCAGATGGCAGCCGTCGCCTGCCACGAATTCCCTGCATTTTGAGATATGCTTTGCCAGCATAAAAAACAGCCTTACTTCAGCACGCCGAATCCCGAGAGGCGCCAGCGCTGCCCGAGCCTGCGCGTGATTGCCATCTTGTTCCCCTTCTCGGCGCAAATAGGGCGCTTGAGCCTGAGGGCCACCGTGGTGCCCTTGAGCTTCACGATAACGCCGAGCGAGGTCGCGGTGCCGGATGAAACCACGAGCGGCTCAGCCGCCTTCAGCGCAGGGTTGTCAAACCCCTCCCGCGAAAGGAGCCTGTAATCAAGCACAATTTCTGAAAGCACGGGCGGAAGCGTCCCCTTCTTCCCTATCAGGTTGCCCACGAGGTGGTCTGACTTCGCAACCGCGGGGTCAAGCCCTGTGGCAACGCCGATAAGCCCGCCGGGGTGCGCCTCCTGCACAGACTCGTTGCCTGCCATGAGCGCGCCCACCTTCAGGACCAGGGGCTCGATGCTCTCCTTGTCCTTCACCTTCTTTGCAATGCCCGGAAGTATCTCTATTTCGTCCCCCACCTTCAGCGTCCCCTGTATGAGCGAGCCGCCCACCACGCCGCCCTTGAGCTTCGATATGTCTGCCCCTGGCTTGTTCACGTCGAACGAGCGGGCGACGTACATGCGCGCCGGAAGCGCCGTGTCCCTCTTCGGGGTGGGGATTGTTTTTTCAATCGCCTCTATGAGCTTGTCGATGTTTGCGTTGTAGTTTGCGGATATGGGCACGATGGGCGCATCCTGCGCGCTTGAGCCCTTGAGGAATTCCTTTATCTGCCTGTAATTCTCCATTGCCTTTTCCTTGTCCACCAGGTCTATCTTGTTCTGCACGACCACGACGTTCTTTATGCCAAGGATGTCCAGCACCTGCAAATGCTCCTCTGTCTGCGGCTGGGGGCATTGCTCGTTTGCCGCAATCACCAGCACCGCGCCGTCAAGTATGCTTGATGCCGATATGGTGGTGGTCATCAAAGTCTCGTGCCCTGGCGCGTCAAGGAAGGAGACATACCTTGCGACTTCCCACTTGCCCTTTTCCTTCGCGGCCTCCGCCTCTGTTGCATATGCCGTGCCGTCCTTGCTCCTGTAAAAAGTCACGTCCGCATAGCCTATCTTTATAGTGATGCCCCGCTTGAGCTCCTCCGAGTGCGTATCCGTCCACTTTCCCGTAAGCGCGCGCGTGAGGCTGGTCTTGCCGTGGTCGACGTGCCCGACCATCCCTATGTTGACTTCAGCTTGCATTATTCGCCCCTATCTTTTTTCTGCGAGTTACTTTTTCTTCTCGTCTTTCTTTTCAGAGCCTGCCGCCGCCTTGGGGAAAAGCTCCTCAAGGGGCTTGCTGCCTGCGGAGAGCACCTTGGTGTTCACCTGCACTATCTGGTCGGAGATGATGTTGCCGCGCACATTCCTCTTCGCGCGCACGCCCTTGCCGAGCTTCCTGAAGCCCGTGCCACTCGATAGTATGACGCCCACCCTGCGCGGGCCTGACACGTCCTTCCTCATGGGAAAACCCGAGCTGTCGCTTCCGCCCGTAATCTCAAGCTCATAGCCCTCGGCGCCCACTGCGCCGCCTTCCAGCTTGTCGCCTATCTTCTTCCCGATAAGCGCGGATTCCTTGTCCTTTGCAAGGTCTATCCCGTAGCTCT
>JBAZTI010000068.1:0-4613 GCA_041662045.1 Candidatus Micrarchaeia archaeon
GTTGGAGAGCGTGTTTGAGGAGCTTTCGGAGAGATAGATGGCCTTGCCCAGCGTGGTGGTTGCGGTGAGGTTGGAAAGCGTGTTTGAGGAGCTGGAATTGATGAAGATGGCCCTGTTGGACGAGGCGGTTGCCTGGCCCCTTGTTATCCGGTTGTAGTTCGCATTGTTATTAAGGTAGATTCCATAGCCGTTGCCGGCTGGCGAGAAGTAATCCGTGATGGTGGCATTCGAGTTGTCTATTGTGCCGTTGTCAGCGCCGTCGAAATAAATCCCGTCCGCAAAACTGGAGATGTTGCAGTTGCGCACTGTCGTGTTGAACTGGCTTGAGTAGATGCCGAACGTGTCGAGTGTGTTGTTCCCGGTTATGGAAAAGCCCGCGCAGTCAAGCGCCACGTCCGCCCCGGTGACGTTGAAGCACGTGGAGCCATTTGTCTGCACGCTTTGCGTAAGCGTGTAGCTGTTGCTAGCGTTCAGCGCGGCGCAGTTGTTTATATTCACCGCGCATGCTTGCGAAAGGAGAAATAAACAGGCGAAAGCCAGCCTTAATCTTGAAAGCCCCACACCAGAAAATCGAGGTCAAATATTATAAACGTTCGGCGGGCTTGCCCCGGTCAGGCTTTTATCCTTTGCCGGCAAATTGTGCGCCATGGAGGATGCAGACTTGCCGCGCACATCGCTTTTCCCGCACCCGCACATGCGCGGGGGGCAGCGCGAGTTTTACGGCGACTCAAGGAAGGCCGCCGAGGGCGGGAAGATACTTTTCGCGAACGCGCCCACAGGCATAGGCAAGACGGCTGCGTCGCTTTGCGGCGCGCTGGAGGCTGCGCTCCCAACAGGCAGGAAAGTGGTTTTCCTGACGCACCGGAACTCGCACCACATACAGGCGATGATAGAGTGCCGCTCCATAATCAGGCACCGCCCTTCCGCGCTTGCCGCGCTGCGCCCGGCACTGCCGCGCCTGAGGGTGGTGGACAAGATATCAAAGCACCGCATGTGCCTTCTCCGCGCGCGCGACCCGTCGGACGACTCGCCCTTCCTGCTTTGCGAGATCGCGCACTGCAAATACTCGCGGCCCCCCATGGCAGTGCCCGAGAAGCTGCTCGAGGACCCGATAAGCGCGGCTGAGAGCGTGCGCCGCTCGCTTTTGGAGGAGTACTGCGCCCACTATGCGGCGCTTGGCGCCATGAAGGACGCGGACGTGGTGGTGTGCGACTACTCCTACCTGTTCGAGCCGTCCATCCTTTCGCTTTTCCTCATGAAGCTTGGCAGGCCGCTTTCCGAGTGCGACGTGGTAATAGACGAGGCGCACAACCTGCCCGAGAGGGTAATGGCGATAAACGCGCGCGAGATAGGCGAGAAGACCCTGAAGAACGCGCAGCGCGCGCTTAACGACGCGAGGAAGCAGGCGGATGCCGCGCTTCTCGGTATGGGGCGGGCCGAGGATGCGCCCGAGATGCAATCTGAAATAAACCTCGTGTCAGGCTATTTCAAGAATGCGCTTGGCCCCTCGCTGAAAAGGCTTGTGGATGGGAGCGACGCGGCAAAGGAGGAGAAAAGGCTTGCAAAGGAAGAGCTTGCGATGTTCCTGCCGGGCAAATTCGCAGGATACGGGCTTTCCAGCCTGATGGGCGGGGAGGGCGGGAAGCCGCTTTCGCACATGCTTATGGATATTGTGGAGTTTGTGAGGGCGGAAGCGGTGAAATCCGGCGAGAGCGGGCATGTTGACATTGACGGGCTCTCGGGGCTTTCCGAGCTTGCCGCGTTCCTTGAGTCTGCGGAAAAGGCGGCGTCAGGCAACCCTGCATACGGAGTTTTCATGAAAACATCCGCTGACAGGGAGATTTACCGCATGCGCACCGCGCTTTTCGACCCTTCGCTTGTGGCGAGGCAGGTGTTTTCCGAAGTGCATTCCGCGGTCCTCATGAGCGGCACCCTGATTGGCAAGCGGGGGATTTGCGACTTGCTGGGGATTGAGGAGGCGCGCGCAATGCGGCTTGAGGAAGGGAGCTATGCCTCGCCTTTTGACCATGAAAGGAAGCGCGTGAGGATATGCAACTGGGTGTCCTCGCGCCAGAAGGAGAGGCTGGACGGGAAGCGGGTGAAGGTGATGGCTGCTATAATAGACGAGGCCGCGCGCGCATGCGCGCCCCACTCGCTCGCCATATTCTACCCGTCCTACGAGTACCTGCGCATGGTGAAGGACGAGCTTGTGCTTTCCGGCTTCAGGCACGAGACCGAGATGAGGAGGGAAAAGCACGCAGCCGTCGAGGAGCGCAAAACGCGCATAGAGGCGCGCACTTTCGACGAGAAGCCCATTGCCTTCCATGGCGTGATAGGGGGCTCGTACTCGGAGGGCATGGACTTCCGCAACAACCCTTTCAAGCTCATCGTGGTTGCAGGCTTCCCGTTCCCAAAGCCTGACGCGCGCCATGAAGCGTACGAGGGCTATTTGAAAAAGAAGTTCGGAAGCGAATCGCGCGCGTCCGAGCTGGCGTCCGTGCTTCCCGCGTGCATAAAGACGGTGCAGGCGATGGGCAGGGGGATAAGGAAAGCCGAGGACTGGTGCTACTGCCTTCTCATCGACGACAGGTTCAGCCGCTACCTCCCCTATTACCAGCCCTCGCTTCGCGGGAGCGTGGAAGTGATTGCGGGAAGCGAGAAAAAAAGGATTTGGGAGGACATCAGCAGGTTCATGTCCAATATGGAGAAAAAAGAAACTGATTAGGGCACGGCAGGCGGTTTTGTGCCGATTCCGTACAGCTCCTCCGCAAGAAGAAGGACATCGTGCACGTCGCCCTCAAGGTAGCGCTCGAAGTCGGGGTTGTGCGTGCGCCACATTTCGTATATCACTTTTCCCTTGTTTTCCGTGTCAGTCCCTGCTGCCAGCTGCTTCCTCCTCATGAGCGCGACCTTTTCGAAGCGCGCGTGCGCCACGACATCGGACAGGGACTTGTATTTCGGCGTGAGGTTGTCGTGCGCGGCAAGCGCGAAGCGCAGGGGGTGCATCATGTCAAGCACGAACGCGCGCGTGAGCGCGTCCTTCAGCGCCCAGTACTCGCGCGGGAAGTGCGGCTTCTCCCCATCAGGCATGCGCGAGCGCAATAAGTCATCGTGCCACTTGAGCTTCATGTTCAGGAGAGGGTAGTCGTAGCCCGCGATGTTGTAGCCGAGAAGGAGGAGGGGCTTGACAGGGGCGAGCCATCGCGCGGCTTCGTACATAAGCTCGATTTCCGCCCCGTCGCTCTCGTCCTTCAGCGTGAATGTCCTGACTTCCACATTGGAGCCCGCGCGGCGAGCCATGCCGATTGCAAGCAGACGCTCGCCTGTGAGGAAGTCGGTTTTCTTCTCTATCTTGGTCTCAAGGTCAATGGAGACCGCGCGGTGCCAGGCGCCGCCGGCTTTTATGCCATCCACAAGGGACTGCGCAAGCGCGCCGTAATCCAGGTCCATGCGCTTGCTTTTGAGCGAAGTGTAATAATGGTTGCGGGAGGCAGGGGCTCTGTAGAATTCCTATGCAGCGGCGCGCCGCGGCTCGAGCCTGGCGCCCGGGCGCCAGGCGGCTGCCCGAGCAGCCGCCGCTTATTGGCGGCGCCGCTGCAGGCATGTTTTCTACAGAGCGGGAGGCAGGGCTGCGGCTTTAAATCGGTTTTGCAGGATAAAAAACGCTTATGCTCAAGGCTGGCAGCAATATGCGCAGGGTTGCGCTTGGCACCATGCTCTTTGCGGCGGGAATGCTTGCGTCGCCTTCGGCAGCAAGCCCCTTCATTTTCACGCGCCCGCTTGCGGAGAATTCCATTTCTGCGTGGGCGCGCAGGCCCGACGCCAGGCTGGAAAGCGGATGCCTTGTCTTCAATGTTGGAAAGGAGAGGTACAGCGTGAGCATGAAGGAGCGCCTCGTGGTGGCTGCAGGCTTTGAGGCGTCCGAGCGGGACGCGTTGCTGCGCGTGGAAAGCCCGGTGAAGACAAATGGGCTTGGCAAGGGAAACAACAGGCTGGACGCAATATACTATATATTCGAAAACGGCGCGCTGGGGATTTACTTCAAGAATGGCAAGCCCCTTTACGCGCTTGCCCTGCGCTCGCAATACCCCATGTCGCTTGAAAAAGGCATGCGGGCATTTGCCAAGAACGGCTCGTTTGCAATTGCCACCCAAGGCTCCCTGCTGCTTTTCAGGCCTGACAGGGCAGGGGAATTCCTGCTGGGAAAGCCCTGCGCAGGAGGGCGCTTTTTCAGCACGGGCAAAAACGGCAGCATGGGGGAAACAATGGAATTCGCGGCCCCGGGCCTGGGCACGGCCGTGTTAGACACCAAAGGGTTCTTCTACAGGCTCACGCCGAAGAAATGAGGGCGCAGCCTCAAGCCCAAGGAAAAGAAGCATGCGCGCTGCCATGGCTTTTTCAGCCGGAAGAAGGTTCGCTTTTCAGGAAACAGGAAGTGCTTTTTGAACGGTGGGAATCCGCCTTCCTTGCATAATGCCCTATTTTCCCGGGCTGTTGCATGAGCACTGCCAGCTTTTGGTACGGGTCAGGGGCGCCGGTTTGGAGAATTGCCGCCGCATAGCGGAATGCATAGCCCGCCGCATCGTGGGAGCGGGAAAGCGCGCGGAGGCATA
>JBAZTI010000068.1:4623-5982 GCA_041662045.1 Candidatus Micrarchaeia archaeon
CCTTCCTCTCATCTTTGTCCTTTGCCAGCATCATTGCACCCGCAAGAAAGGCAATGGAGGTTTCAAATGACTCGGCTGCCCGCAGATACCAGAATTCCTTCGATGCGCCATCCGGCACGTCCATTGCATATTTCACGTTGCAAATCGCCCCGCGCCTGTAGAAAAGCTCGCCAAGCGAGATGTGCGCCTCAAGGAAATCCGGGCTGGCTTCGCCTGATTTTTCCAGTATCCCCCTCCACGCAAAAATTGCGGAAAAGCAGGCTCCAAGCGACGCTTCAAACTCGGCTTTTGTGCGGGATTCCGGAAGGCCACCGTCCACCTGCCATGAGAGGCGGTGCCTGAGGCAGGCAAGGAGCGCCCTGGCCTCCTGAAGAGGGGCTCTTTCTTTTGCTTTGAAGGGCGGGGAGGATTCCACTCCTGGCACTTGCCTTTGATGAGACGCATGTTTCATATGTTGTAATTGATAGGCAAAGGCGTTATTAACCTTTTGCCTATGCCAGCTTCCCCTCAAGGTATTTCTGGTAGCCGCCAAGGTCCAAAAGCCCGTGCCCTGAGAGGTTGAAGACAATCGTTTTCGCCTCGTTCTTCCTCTTGCACTCCAGCGCAACGTCTATTGCCGCCTTTATGGCGTGCGAGCTTTCTGGCGCCGCGATTATGCCTTCTGTGCGCGCGAAGGTAACGCCTGCCTCGAACACCTCGTTCTGCTCGTACGAGACCGGCTTCACCATTCCGTCGGCAACAAGGTGCGAGACCGTGGGCGCCATGCCATGGTACCTCAAGCCGCCTGCATGTATCGCTGAGGGAACGTAATCCTTGCCAAGCGTGTACATCTTCAAAAGCGGCGTCATGCCCGCAGTGTCGCCAAAGTCGTACTCGAACTTGCCTTTCGTGGTGGAGGGGCAGGTGGCAGGCTCCACGGCGATGAACTCGGCGTTGTTCTTCCCCTTCATCTTGTCGTAGATGAGCGGGAAGGAGATGCCTGCGAAGTTGCTTCCTCCGCCTATGCAGCCGATCACGTAGTCTGGAACGGCATCCTCCATGGCAAGCTGCTGCCGCACTTCCTGCCCGATCACGGTCTGGTGAAGCATTACGTGGTTGAGCACGCTTCCAAGCGAGTACTTGGACTTGTGAGTGGGGTCGGTGGCGACTTTTTCGATTGCCTCGGATATTGCGATTCCCAGGCTGCCAGTGTGGTCGGGCTTCTCGGCAAGCACTTTTTTGCCGAAAGCGGTATGCGGCGAGGGGGAGGCGTGTATTTTTGCCCCGTACGTCTCAATCATCGCCTTCCTGTAGGGCTTCTGGTCAAAGCTCACCTTTACCATGAACACCTCGCACTTCAGGCCGAAGAGCATGGTGGAG
>JBAZTI010000069.1:0-5844 GCA_041662045.1 Candidatus Micrarchaeia archaeon
CGCCTCCACGCGCGCTATCAGGTCCTCAAGGGAATACGCCTCGTGCTTTTCCTTGCCCTCCTTCCGCAGCTTCTCCATTATGGGCGCAAGCTCGCGCATCTGGGTAGAGGATATCTCCGGCGCCCACTCGGCAAGCATCTGCGGCGTGATTTTCCTGAAGGCTATCCTGAACTTTTTAGCGCCCACGACAATTGTGCTTTTGGAATACTGCGTCTGGCGGAAGCCCGTGTACTCGCCGTGGCTGTCCAGCACCACGATTGCCATCCTGCCGTCCTGCGGCTTCCTGTCAAGAAGCTCCTCGATGAGCACGGACGTGAAATAGGATTTCCCGCTCCCGGACATTGCGAGTATGGCAAGGTGCTTCTGGAGCAGCCTTCCCATGGATATTTTTGCCGGGAGGGAGTGGTGCTGGAGGTGGCCGAGGTCCAGCCCGTTGTCCTCAAGCAGCAGGAATTTTTTGAGGAGGGAGTCCTCTGCGGCCACCACGCGGCTGCCTGGCGCAACCGGAAATGTGGAGCGCGCTATGTTTTCCCCCTCGAAAACCCCGTGCACGCGCGCATTTGCCACCGCGTATTCCCACTCGCCTGTCGGGAATGACTGTGAAAGCGGCAGGTTGCGCTCGTATTCCGCGACAGACTCGGCTCGCTCGAAATAGCGGTTGGCGCGCGTGATCTCTGTGACCGAGGCGAGCACAAACCCCGAGGGCGACTGCACCTTGACGAACTGCCCCTTCCTCACATTGGAGGAGAGTATCACGAATGAGAATGCGAGCGTGGTGGGCCCTTCGAGGGTGGAGACCACGGTCCCGACTTCGCCTTCCGCCATGCCGTTTTTTCCGCCCCATACCTTTTAAATCGAACCTGAGAAATGATGCGCATGCCACAGGCAAACGAGCTCCCGTTTTCCGCGCGCTATTCGCTCCCTGCGCAGGTGAGCCAGAACCTTGGGGACGTCTCCTGGGAATCCGTGGTGCAGCTTTCAACCGACTTCCAGGTGCGCGCAGGGGAAAAGAGGACAAAGGTGAGGAAGCTCATAAAGGAGCTGCAGATGTCCCGCCTCATGCTGATGGAAAGGATACGGAAGGGCACGCAGGAGGGCAGGATTGACCCGGGGCTCCTGGTGGACGCGGTCAGGCTCCTGCAGCGCTGCGAGGAGGCGATGGAGGAGCACGACATCGACCTGAAGGAATTTTCCACTTACCTGTACCTGGTTTCCGAGAAGCTGAAGAAGGAGAAGATGGCAAGGCACGAGGGCGCAGGCCTCCTGGGGATTGCGCCCATGAAGGAGGGCTTTGCCCGCCCCAGGGGCGGCAGCAAGCCAGCCGGGAAGAAAAACGGGAAGGGGAAATGAAAATGGAATGGAAATTCGACGACGAGTCCCTTGAGTTTTCTGGCAGGAAAATAAAGCCGTCCGTGCGGAAGCTTGTGGAAATGAAGCCCGTGCTTGCCAACCCTGGCAAGGAGACTTCCCTTGAGCCGGACTCGCCCACCTACTACATGTACAGGGACGTGGCGCACTTCGGGAAAATCCGCTACGACGTCACAAGGATACTTGCGCTGGACCTGGCGGGTGAAAGGAACAAGACGCTGGGGCACGTGCACCCGCGCTCTTCCAAGGGAACGCCCTGGGCGGAAGTGTACGAGGTCCTCTCGGGCGAGGCGCACTTCCTCCTCCAGAGGATGAGCCAGCTCGGCGTGCAGGACGCCGTGCTCTTGTCTGCGAAAAAGGGAGAGTGCCTGCTCATCCCGCCCGGTTACGGGCACGTGACAATAAACGCCGGCAAGCGCGAGTTGCTGCTCGGCAACCTGGTCTCGTCCGACTTTGACGCTGACTACTCGGGGTTCCTGCGCCTTCGCGGCGCGTGCTACTACGAGATGTCCGACGGCAAGCTTGTGAGGAACAGGAACTACGGGTCGGACTTCGAGCTCCGCCAGTCGCGCGCGGCTGACTTCTCGTCCGCATTCGGCACCTACGCGCCCTTCAAGAAGGGCCTCCTTGAGGCAGTGAAGAACCCCGCGGACATCGAGTTCCTCAAGAAGCCCGAGATGTTCTACTGAAGCTTTCTTATCTCAGGCTTTTCTGCCCCGGCAAGCCACGTTGTATATGTCATAGCGAAGGTCTTTTTTGGCGGAAAGCTCTTCGTGCATCTGGCCGATGAGGACATCCCTTATTTTCTTGTATTGGTCGGGGGGAAGTTCCGAGTTACCCACGCAGTTCTTCCTGTTCTTCAAGTTGAAGCAGAACATCGAATCCTTCAGGTTCTCGCAGTTGTGAAGGAAATAGGAATCCGAGCAATATCCGCAGCAGTCTATCTCAAAACAGCGCACCTGGTTGGTGCATGAATAGATATTTATCGAGAATTGGGAAGTGAAAGGAGAATCTGTGCCAAATAGATGCTCGCTGTCGCGCGGCCAAAAGTTGTAGCCTGACTTTTTGGTATAAAAAATAAGCGAATTCCTGTAGTTATCCGATGATTCAAAGCATACGGCACAATTTATGTTGTTGCTGTTTTTCCCTTCCACGAACTCTATGTTGAAGAATGCTATTGGCGCAATCTTTTCATGCACATTGGAAAGGCGCAACTCTTCCACATCTCTGATGCGAATGGCTGCATTTTTTCCGTGTTCAAGGGCCTCTGCCTTGGAGAGCAGCCTGTCTTTTGGGATTCGCGGGTAATTCACTACTGATGGCATGAAAAGGGGTTTTCCGCTTGCAGCGGATTTGCATTCAAGCACAGGGTGGGAGTGCCTGTTCAGCCACTTGGCATAGGAATCTATGCCGCCTTCGAGCGGCTTTCCGAAAATGAGTTTCGTGGTGAGAAGGAATGCAGCTTCGACCTTGCCTTTATCATATGCCCCTTTTTCCAGTTGTGAGCCTCCCGCCGCCTTTGGCTTTGCAGCCTTTCCAGCCGCAACGATGTCCACAAGGGTTGGAAGCCTCCTTTCCTTGGCCAGCTTTTCCGCCATCTCGCGCTTCAACCGCTCCTTTGTCTCTTTGTATTTGCTGACCTCAAGCGCCAGGTTCCCTATGCAGTGCCTCTTGTTCTGGAGGTCGAAGGAGAACATGCATTCGCTGCAGTTCTCAAGCCCGGATGAATAATAGCAATCAGCGCAGTTCAGCACCATCCAGGTTTCAAAGCAGCGCCTGCTCCGGTGAGTCCTGCTGCATTTCACGCAGAATTGCGACTCGCCTATGCCGTTGCAGCCATAGCAGTCTTCATCAAGCCGCCCCATTGTGCAAAAAGCCAGGTACTTGGAATTTCCATTCCTTCCAACCCCGTAAATGTAATGGCTGTCGTTAAGGTTTGAGCTCATCTCAATGTGGCTGGATTGCCCAAAGACCACGTTGCCGGAGTAGTAAATCCTGTCGGATATGGCCAAAAGCAGGGAATCGATATCCTTGATCTCGTTGATTGAAAGAGGCTCGAACTTCTTGTTGAAATCGACTTCATCCAGGCTCAGCCACTTTGCACCTGTGCAATAATCAGTTGGTGCGCTTATTACTTCCTTGCCAGATAGGCTTGACTTGTGGTGAGATATAGGTTCTGTGGTGCTGCGAAGCCAATCTCGGCATTCCTCTAATCCACATGGCTCTGAGCCAAAAAGCAGCCTGCAGGTGCCGCGCCACCTTTTTTCAAGTACTTCGAGGGTTTCACTCATTCCAAAGCCTTATTTTTTCTCCACTTTCCCTCGCGCAAACGTCTCGCTCCCCCCTCCTTTCCCGCCGTGCTTCTTCAAAAGGTCAAGCGCGCTTGAGCCGCTTCCCTTTGGCGCGGCTGCCACGATGAAGCCGTCGGGGATTGAAATGACCGCCGCCAGCCCCTGCGCGGAGAGCTTTGCGCACACTTCCTCCGCGAGCTTCTGCGTGTAGGGAACACCGAGCAGCTCAACCACTTTATTGCCTGCCGACTTTGCCTTTTCCGCCTCGCTTCCGCTGATTTGCTGTGCGAGAAGCGACTGCAGCTTCTCCACTTCCTTGCCGCGCTCCTTCCACTCGTTGAAAAAGCGCAAAATGGTCGGCTTGAGCTGCTCTTCAGGCACCGACAGCGCCTCTGCAGCCTCGCGGAGCAATCGCTCGCGCTCCTGCACGTGCTTGATGGCCTCTGGGCCGCATTTTATCACCACTCTCTCCACCCCGTCCTGCACCCCTTCGCGCTTTGCAATTTTTACCAAGCCGAAGTCCGCGGTGCTTTTTATGTAGTTGTGCGTCCCGCCGCACGCCTGATGGTCAATATCCCCGATGGACACCACGCGCAATTCCTTGCCAGGCACTGCCCCGCCCTGGTAAAGCCTGAAGCCGTGCTTTTTCTCCGCCTCGTTCCTGCCCAGCACCTCGGTGCTGATTGGCAGCGCATCAAGCACATATTTGTTGGCAAGCTGCTCGATTTTCTCAAGCTCCTCCCAGGTGATTTTCCTGTAGTGCGTCAGGTCGATGTGCGCCTTTTTCTCGTCCTTGTAGGCGCCTGCCTGCCAGATGTGCGGGCCCAGCACCTGCCGCGCGCAGGCGTTTATGAGATGGATTGCAGTGTGGTGCCTTGTCACCTGCATGCGCCTCTTGCCATCCACGCTGCCGTGCGCCTTCATGCCTGCTGAAAAGGCGGATGGTGTTTCCACCTCGTGCAATACCACGCCCTTTTCCTTCTGCACGTTTTTCACATTCACGCCGTTGAGCGTGCCAATGTCATAGACCTGCCCGCCGCCTTCTGGGTAGAATGCGGTGGAATCGAGTATGACGTATTTGCCCTTCACTGCAAGCACCTTTGCGTCAAACTCCTCAACAGAATCGTAAAACAGCGTTTTCGTCCGCTCATGCCCCTCAACATCCACTTTCTCCACAGGCTCGCCGGTTTCATCCGATTTTTCAATGAGCTTGTAGAAGTTCTCAGGCACAGCCACCTTGACGCCCTTTTCCTTGCCAATCTCAGACACCAATTCAGGCGGGATCCCGTCGGATTCGTAAAGCCTTTTCAGGTCCTCGATGCCTATCGGCTTCCCGCGCGCAAGCAACGATGCCACCTTGCCCCTGCCCTTTTCCTTGCCTGCAGCGTACTTCTTTTTCTCCTCTTCCACCACGGCAATTGCGGTCTGCACGCCCTCGGAAAGCTTGGGCGCAAAATCCCGCAAATGGCGCGCGTGCGCCTCAAGCACGCCAGCATAATCAAGCGAAAGGGAAAACTCGCCGTCAAAGCCGAACACGCGCCTCATTATCATGCGCAGGTTGTAGCCCCCGCCGGAATTGGAGGGCAGCATGCCATCCGTGGACGTAAAGAGCAGCGTTTTCAAATGGTCTGCGCAGGCATAGGTCGCATGCAGGGGGGCGAATGTCGATTGCATCTCCTCGGAGGACATGCCAAGCTTTTTGGCAATCGAGGCCTTTTCCGCGCCGATGTCCGATGCCTCGTCCACGTCAAGCGAGCCTGAAAGCTTGGCATATTCAAGAAACAGCTTCTGGCCTACTTTTATCCCTGCCTTTTCCTGCATCTTTGAAACGGCATCCCCGAACACCACGTCATAGCTCACAGGAGAGGCATGCGTTATCCACGCCAGCCTCTCAAGCCCCGCGCCCATGTCTATCACTTTGGTGGAAAGCTCCCGGCTCCCGCCATCAGGCAGGTTCTCGTACTGCATGAACACGCAGTTGCCAAGCTCAAGCCCGTCCGCAAAATACTCTATGCATGGCCCGAAGTTGCCCCCGCCCATCCACACGTCCTCCAAAAAAACAATGTTCTTCTCGTCGATGCCCAGGTGCGAAAGAAAGGCGATGTCATGGCTTATCGCCTCGTCTTTCCAGTAGAAGTCGCCTGTCTTTTTTGTGTTGAAGGCGTGCTGGCCCACTATTACAAAG
>JBAZTI010000070.1:0-5807 GCA_041662045.1 Candidatus Micrarchaeia archaeon
ATTGCGTGCGCAGGCACATTGTTCCTTGCAATGGCCTCGAGCCGCCCCTGCCTCCCGAGCAGGAACGAGGAGAACATTGCGGTCGCGACAACCCCGAACGAGCCGACCGAGAGCAATGTGGTTTTCATCTCCCCGCTTGCGGTTGCGGCAATGATCAGGGAAAATTCCCCAAGCACCACCATGGAGGACGCGGCAAGGAGCGCCCTCCTGCCGCTTGCGCCGGTGGTGTAAACCAGCGTGAACACCGAGCCGAAGCAAACCAGTATGAACGCCGCAGTAAGCGCAGCGGCAAACGCCAGGTTGCCCCAGACTGCGGCCGGGTCCACCTGCATGCCAAGCGACAGGAAGAAGAACGCGGAGAACGTGAGCAGGAGCGGGCGTATCGTCCTCTCGATTGCGCGCACGTTGGGGAGCGAGGCTATTATGCTTCCCGCAAGAAATGCGCCGATTGCAGGCGAGAGGCCGAAGAAGTCGGCCATGTACGCCATCACGAGGCAAAGCGAGAACGACACGAATATGAGCGCCTCCTCGTTGAAGCTGGAGGTCATCCTGATTATCGCATCGATGGCGTGCCTCCTCACGACGAAGTAGAACGCGCCGAGCAGGCCGAGCGAGACGAGCACGGAATATATCTTGTCCTCATAGGTGGGCGCGCCGCCCCCCAGGCTTGAGAAAAAGGTGAGCGCCGCCACCGCGACCACGTCCTCCACGATGAGCATGGAGAAAAGGAGCGGCATCACGGCATCCTTGTGCGTCCCCTTTTCCGCGGCCATCTTGTACAGTATTGCGGTGGAAGTCACCGCCACCATGGCGCCTGCGAAGAGCGCCGAGGTCAGGTCCAGCCCGAAGTAAAGCGCCAGCTCGTAGCCGAAGAAGAAGAGCACCATCATCTTGAAGAACGTTATCAGGATGGCGCGGAAGCCGTGGCGCATGAGCTTGGATGCCGAGAACTCTATCCCCACCGCGAACAGGAGCAGTATGGCGCCAAGCTCGGAGAATGTCTCTATCATCTCCTGGCCCTTCACGAGCGCGAAAACGTGCGGGCCTGCAAGCACGCCCAGGAGAAGCAGCCCCACCACGTAGGGCTGGCGCATCCTCATCGAAAGTATGGTGCCGAACAGGGCAAGGATTATGAAAAACGAAATCTCGATGAGCGAATCCTCTACCATTCCACTACCTTAGGAGCGATGATAGCGAAGCAAGCTTTAATAGCCTGCCCAATGACAGCGAGGACACCGCACTCTTCCCGCTCCTCGAAAAAGCCAGCCAGCCCTCAAGCTTTTTCCTAAGCGCCCTCCTTTTCGCGTACTTCCCGCTCCCTGCCAATATGGCGCGCGCAAGCTCCGATGGAAGCATCGCAGCAATCTTTTTCACGTTTTCAGGAGCGTCCTTCTTGAACGTGTCAAGCTTCAAAATCGCAGCCTCTATCATCCTCTCGGCTTCCTCGTGCTTAAGCACAAGCTCCGCCTGCCTCCTTTCGGCCTCGCCCAGTATCTCCTGCGATGCCTTGAGCCGTAGCTTCTCGCTGTCCGCATGCAGCACTATGAGCCGCGGCTCGCCCGGCCTTGCCCCCTCCAGCCTCACAAGCCGCTCGCGCCTCTGCTCCTCGTCCGTCCTCTCGTGCATCTCCTGCACGGCGCCGCCTGCCGCGGAGCAATAGAGCATCTCAGGCGAGGCCGAGCCTTTCAAGATCCCCATGGAAACCGCCTCCGAGGCGGAAAGCGGCATCAGGATGCCTGACTGCTGCTGCGCCTCCTCCCTTGTCTTTTCCTTTTCCGTGGCTGTTTCCGAAACACCCGACTGCGCCTGCGACTGCTTCATGTCCTCGTTGTAGTATCCCCAGGCGAAGGCGCTTGCCTGCCTGTTCTTGGTCTCCCCTGACGCCTGCTGCTGCACGCTTTCCACCACCGCCTTGCTCCTCTCCGCCTCGTTGGCGGCGTTCTTGACCTCGTCGAGCTTCATGGCGCCCTGCACGTATTTCGCCGCGTTCTCGTACCCCCACACGAAAGAGGATGCGTATATCGCATTCTGCGCCCCGGGGGTAAGGGTGCCCATGAAGTCGCTGATTCCGCGCGCCTTGAAAGCCTTCTCGATGGCGGCAAGCGCGCCTGCGAACTGCTCGTCGGGCATTGCCATTGCCGCGGCAAGGAAGTCCGCGCCTTTCCCCACTTTCATGCCGAAGCGCTTGGTCTCCTCGTGCTCGCTGTCGCCCTCCTTCTTCTCGGCATACGCCTGGAACATGAACATAACGCACCGCACAAAGAACGAGGAAAAAGAATATATTCCCACTGCCGCGCGCGCCTGGCGGACAAAAAAAAGTGCGGAGAGGAGGATTTGAACCCCCGCAGCCACTAGGGCACAGGGTCCTAAGCCCTGCGCATTTGACCGGATTGCATCAAGGCGCGCGCAAGCGAGCCCTGCCTCTGCCATCTCCGCGCAATGGTTGGGCTGGGCAACGGTTAAAAACACAGCCTCCGAAGATACCGATGGTGACTGGATGAGATATCACATTTTTGCAATATTCGCTTCAACGCTGCTCCTGCTCTTCGGGTGCACGCAGCCCTCGGGGCCCATAGTCACGCCCGAGCCGCCCGCCATCCCGGCTCCCGCGCCTGCCAACAACACCTCAGCTGCCGCGGCCCCCTGCACGGGCGGCAACATCGTGCAGAACGACGACTGCTTCCTCTCCCTCGCATCGGAAAAGTCTGACTCAGGCTACTGCAGGAGCATCTACTCGATAGACAAGCTCGACGCCTGCCTTGCCGTCTTTGCAAATTCCAGCCTCGACATCTGCAAGCAGGTGACTGGCGCCGAAATGCGCTTCTCCTGCCTCACAGCGAACGCCGTGCGCGAAAAGTCGGAGGCCATCTGCAACATGATCGACAACACCGAGGCTTCCGCAGCCTGCCTGCGCCAGGTGCTCCCGCCCTGCATGCTCGTCTCAGGCGAAAGCGAGCGCAGCCTCTGCATTGCGCTTGACAAGGGGGATTTCTCGTACTGCCAGGACGACGCCTGCCTCGAGGCATACGCGCTGAACACGAGCGAGGGGCTCGCCTGCGGCGCAATCTCGCAGCAGAACGAGCGCTACTACTGCCTTGCGCTCGTGGCGAAAAGCGCGTCCGCCTGCCTCGACGCGCCGCTCACGCCGGTGCAGGACTCGTGCATAGAGCGGGCAGCCAGGGCGCTTGGCGACATGTCGAGCTGCAGCCTCGCAGGCGCAGGGAGCCCGTACAGGAACAGCTGCTACCTCTACTTCGCAGTGGCGCAGGGCGATGCGTCCGTCTGCCAGAGGTCATCCTCGGAAACCGACCGCGATTCCTGCTACTGGAACTATTCCGTAAGCACGGCAACGGTGGATGCGTGCCCCAGGATAATAGAATCCACGAACCGCGTGGACTGCTACTTCAAGTCCGCCAAGCTGAACCGCAAGCCCTCGCTCTGCAACATGCTCTGGACAAGCGACTTCAAGAACACGTGCTATGCTGGCGCCATACTCTATCCCGATGCAGGGCCGGTGCCTTCCGACTGCCCGGACGTGGAGAGCACCGACTGGCGCGACAAGTGCTACTACCAGGCTGCGCGCATAACCTACAACGGCACGCTGTGCGGCCTGATGACCAACAGCTCGAGCGACAAGCGCAACTGCGAGTCGCTGTTCAACTGAGGCGCCTGCCTGCCCATTCGGAAATCATGCCAGCGCAAGCCCGCAATTGAAACAAAACGGGCTGCGGCACGCCCTGCAAGACAACAGCATGCCCGTTGCGCCAGGCAAACGCGCCGTGGCCCTGCTTTAGTGCTTGTTGTGGACCGCAAAGCCGTTTGCAAAGAAGGTGTGGTCGCCGTCCACCTGGAGATTGTAGACCGTTGCCGGCGCGAACACCTGCGAAATCGACGTTATCTGCTCTTCCGACAGCGAGCCGTCCTTGTAAACAAGCAGGATATCCCCTGCTGCAAGCTGCGAAACAGCCATGTAGCCGCCAGGGGTCAAGAACGGGTGCTCTGCCGTTGCATTGACCTCCGCCCCGCCAGCAAGGATGCGGTAGTAGGAATCGCGCTGCGAAACGTAAATGGCAGACACCCTTGAGGCCGAAACAGCCCCGTTTTCCGAGAACGAATAAACAATGTCCCCCTCCTTGATTTGCTCGATCGGCTTCCCGCCATCTGGCGCCTGCACCATCGTGCCCGGAAGGAAGCAGCTGGAGATGCAAAACATTCCCCCAAGGCACGTCATCCCATCGCAGCAGGGGGTTACGTTGCACGGGTCCAACTCCTGGCTGCCGCACGAGCCGCAGGTGCCCGTTTCGCAGGTTTCCTGCCCTGCGCAGCCATTGCACATAAGCCCGCTGCAGCAGGCCATGGAGGCGCATGAATCGGTCTCGTATGAGCATGTCGGCGCAGGCAGGGTGTTGGTTATTATGAGGGGGGTCGAGCCATGCTGGGTGCTTGACAGCCCGTACGTTGACGTGTAGCTTATGGATACGTTCATGCTTATCGACTGGCCTGTGGATGCCGAGATGCTCGCAGGCACCTCGATCGCCGTTTTTTCGCCAGGCTCCAGCATTATCTCCCCTGACTGGGTCTGCCCCCGCCTGCAAAACTCCGAGAGCTGGCCTGCGACGGTGATGCCGGTCAGCCTTATCGGGGTCGACTCGTGGTTCTCCAGGACCATGGTGTAGCCGCGGTTGCTGCCGTTGCAGGCGGCTTCTATCGCCCTGGCGTCATACACGCCTGTCGGGCGCGCAGCCACCCAGTAGGTCTGGCTTTGCGCCATCTGGGCGTCGGATGCTGTGCCTGGGAAAAAGCCCAGGAGATAAATCGATGCCATCGCTATCACGAGCACAACTGCCGCGACAATCATGTACTCTGTTGCCCCCTGACCGCGCAAAGACATCATGCCCCTTTTATGACAAGAATCCTTTTATCCCTTGTTCCTCCCTGGGCAATGATGCGCTGCGCTAATGGCAATGAAAACAAAAAACAGGCCTGCTCACTCTTCCTTCTTCTTGTGCGCGTGCTTCTCCTCGGGCGGAGCAGGGGCTTCCTCTTTTTGCGCCTCTGCCTTCTCAGCAGGCGCTGCCGCCTCTGCCGGCGCAGTTGCCGCGGCTTCCCCCGGTTTCTCCTCCTGGACGGCTGCCTGCACGCTTTCCTCCGCAGGCGCCGCGGCTGCCTCAGCCGCAACGGTTTCCTCGCCGGGCTCTGCCTCGAACGCCGCAAGGGGCTTCTGGAACTCGTCGTATGACGCAATCTTGCCCCTTCCCATCATGTACTCCCGCGCGAGCAGGTAGAATATGAGCGCAAGCGAGCGCCTTCCCTTGTTGTTGCAGGGTATCACCCAGTCCACAAAGGAGGTGATGTTGTCGCTGTCGCACAGGCCCACTATCGGGATGCCCATGGTGCCAGCCTCTGTGATTGCCTGCCTCTCGCTCCTCGGGTCGCAGATGAGCAACAGCTTGGGCTCCACAAAGTCGGCGCGCGATACGTTGGTCAGGATGCCGGGGATGAACCTTCCCTGGAAAACCTTGATGCCTGTCACTGCTGAAAACACCGTGGCGGCATTGCCGGAATACGTCCTTGAGGCGACCACCATGATTTCGCCGGGCTCGTACTTGGCAAGCAGCTTGCCGGCCATCCTAATCCTTTCGTCTATCTTCCTCAGGTCAAGCACATAGAGCCCGTCGTTCCTCACCCTGTAGATGAACGGGTTCATGTCCACGACTTTCAGCTTGGTGCCGATATGTATGCCGGCTTCAAGATAGACCTCTTGCTTTATCAGGAAATTCTCAGCCATTTTTTCACCTTTTTACGGT
>JBAZTI010000071.1:0-4875 GCA_041662045.1 Candidatus Micrarchaeia archaeon
TTTGGTTTTCTAGCGTGACCAGCTTTTCAATCGCTTCCACTATGTGGACTATTGCCTCCGTCTTGTTGCCTCTTGCAGACTTTATGCTGGTTACGACCGATTTTATGCCAATGTCATCGCTCCTCGGCCTCTTGTTTGCGATGGCATTCTGGATGTGCTTGATTGCCTGCTCATCCAAAATATGAAATGGCTTTTCTATCGTTACCGGCTTTACGACTATCTTTTTCATATTTTCACCTCTCTCTTTACTAGAATAACACCTTTTAAATCTATCTACAACAACTGCCATCTCAGAGGCGCGCGATTTCCACGGCGGTTGCCAGCCTTTCCTTCAAAAGAAGCTCCTTTATGGCATTCGCTTTCATCTTGCAGCGCGAAAAGTCCGCAGTCGCGCGCCATTCCGCGCTTTTGCCCCTGTCGGATGCAATGGACTCGGACTGCACGAGGTCCACCCCGCTTTTTGCAAGGATGGTAAGCACGCGCGAGAGCGAGCCTGGCGCATCGGAGAGCGCAACATGCAGCCTGCACAAGTCGTCCCCTGCGGCTGCAAAGGGCAGGAGCGAGAGCGAATTCCTCTCGGTATTGAGGGTAAGGAGCACGTGCGAATTCTCCTTGAGGTTCAGAACCTCCCGGTATGCGGCAGGGATGATGAGCCTCCCTTTCTCGTCAAGGCGCGCAACAGAGCTTGATGACATGTTCCCACGTGGGAAAAGCGTGGGTGCCGAAACTTAATAAGGGTTTAGCCTCTAATCATCCCGCCCTCGTAGTATAACTTGGATAGAATGCGAGCTTGCGGAGCTTGAGATCCGCGTTCAAACGCCGTTGTTTGGCAACAACTTGTTGCCAGCCTTCGGCTGACAATCGCGGCGAGGGCGTTTTTATTCCAAAAATCGGAAAAAGGTGAACATATGAAACGAGGAAAGCATTCGGCAAGCGGAAAAAGGCAGTCTCGCAAGCGCGCGAAATCCAACTGATTTTTTCTTTCTTTTTTCGTTCTGCTTTTCCTTGGGCAAGCTGCGCCAATAGAGCTACTTATGCTATAGCTATAAATATTCTGCCATCATTAAATATGCGGTGGTCTTGTGGTGTTCTTGTTCCAGGTCTATAATAAAGTTGGCGCTGAGGCCGCCAGACAGGGCTTCCTCGAATTGCACAAGTCTGGGTTGGAACAGGCAGGTATCAATGCAAGCAACATCGCGGCCAGGCCAACTGCGAACCGGGGGATATATGAGATAGATATGAATCCTCAGGCTGGGAAATTCACCAACCCGGACATGGCAATAAACTCAAAAGGGGAAGTAGTCATCCCATATGCCAATATCTCAAACCATGCGGCTAGCTTTGAAAAGGCCCTGAAGGAAGCCGGGCTGTCCGAATCAAAGGACAGCAATGGCGTTTACCATTTCTACGATGCAAAAAACAAGGAAGTGCAGACATTCGAAGGGTACTGCGCAATTGCGCTTTATTATTTTGCAGATTTGGTTCCATTCCGTAATGACGATGTCTCTCAAAGCGAGGCTTCAAGCGCGCGCAGAGAGCTGGTGGGGCTTCTTAAGGAAGCCAAGCTAGTGCCGGATATAGCGAACCTTTTCAGCTTTGGCTCGCTGACTGGGGTTTCAACGGGTTTTTTCAGCATGGATGGGGCAAGGATTCCACTTGAGCTGGAGAGCCCGGATGGCATAGGGAACGGCGGATTCATGGAAAATTTCCTTTTTACCCTGCGGAAAGGATGGTAGCTGCATCTCCTTTTTCCCAAGCGGTCACACTACGTCAATGCGCGAATATAACCTTTATTAATTTCAGCATCCCACGAATGTGCGCGACCAATGTGGTTTGATGGCTGTTGTAAATAGGGTGAACTTTCTCATAGGCGGCCCGGCTGGCTCGGGCGTTGCCACAGTGGGCACGCTTTGCGCAAAATGCCTCCAGCGCTCTGGATTGAGCGTGTTCGGCACAAACGACTATCCCTCCCTCATCAAGGGCGGGCACAACACATACCTTGTATCCGCCAGCCCGGAGCACCTCTATTCGCTTGTGGGCAAGCCCGACATCCTGATTGCGCTTGACAAGAAGACGGTGGAGTTCCACGCGGGCGAGATTTCCGAAGGCGGGGCAATCATTTTCGACTCCAACAAAGCGTCTGGAGCTGAGGAACTCGTGAAAAGGCAGGATGTGCGCATGGTGGGCGTGCCGCTTTCCCAGATGGCTGCGGCTGCAGGCGGGGAGATAATGTTCAACACCGTCGCCCTCGGGGCGGCAATGGGCATACTTGCCCTGGACTTTGCCGTGCTTGAGAACATGCTGGGCAAGATATGGGCGAGGAAAGGGCAGAAAGTCGCGGATGCGAACATCGCGGCGGCAAAGGCAGGCTACGAATTCTCAAAGTCCATCGTGAACGGGAGCTTCAAGGCCAAGATAGAATTCATAAAGCGCGAAAAGACGCTTTTCATGAACGGCAACGAGGCTTGCGTGGCAGGCGCGCTTCGCGCAGGCTGCAAGTTCGTGGCGGAATACCCCATGTCCCCATCATCCTCAATACTGCATCTCATGGCCGGGCACGAGCGCGACTACGGGGTGATAGTGAAGCAGACCGAGGACGAGACTTCGGCGGCAAACATGATTGCGGGAGCGGCTTTCGCAGGCGCGCGCTCGATGACTGCGACCTCGGGCGGAGGGTTCGCCCTCATGAGCGAGGCAATAGGCATGATGGGCATCATGGAGCTGCCATGCGTCATCTTCGAGTCCCAGCGCTGCGGGCCATCAACAGGGCTCCCCACCTACACCGAGCAGGCCGACCTTAAGTTTGCCCTCCATACCTCCCAGGGCGAGTTCCCCCGCGTGGTGATGGCGCCAGGGGACGCAAACGAATGCTTCCTGGAGTCCTTCAACGCATTCAACCTCGCTGAGCTGCTGCAGCTTCCAGTCATCGTGCTCATTGACAAGTACCTCTCGGAAAGCTCCTCCACAGTGGACGACATACGGAACGTGCCTCTCAAAGTGGAGCGCGGACGGCTCATGACTGACGCCCAGATGGAGGGCGCTGAGGGCTTCAGGCGCTACGAGCTTACGGCAAACGGCGTCTCGCCCCGCTCAATTCCCGGGCAGAAAAACGGCATGCATGTCTGCTCATCCTACGAGCATGACGAGACCGGCTTCACGTCCGAGGAGGGCAAGATGAGGGTTTCGCAGATTGACAAGCGCGCAAAGAAGCTAGCCCTCATCCCCGAGGCATACATCGCGCCAAAATTCTTCGGCGCATCCGAGGAGCTTGCAGACATCTTGATGGTGTGCTGGGGCTCCACCAAGGGGCCTGCGCGCGAGGCGCTGAAGATGCTTGAGGCAAAAGGCGTGGCAGCGCGGCTCATGCACATCTGCTATGCCAGTCCATTCCCGGTTTCCGCGGTGACATCCGCCCTCAGGCGCGCAAAGGACGCGGTGATATTCGAGGGCAACTCCGAGGCGCAGATGCGCTCGCTCATACTCGAGAAGACAGGGTTTTACATAAAGAGGGCGTACCTGCGCTACGACGGCAGGCCTTTCACCCCTGAGGAAATGGCAGCGCACGTGGCAGGCCTGGCAGGGCGGAAATGAAGTGGTATTTATGGCAACCGTGACAGAGCTGAACTCCGGGCACCCACCCAACTGGTGCCCAGGCTGCGGGGGCTTTGGCATACTGGTGGCGCTCAAGGGCGCGCTTGCAAAGCTGAATATCCCGCCGCACGAGACCGTGGTGGTGTCGGGCATAGGCTGCGGCGGCAAGATCCCCCACTACGTGAAGACATACGGGTTTGAGGGGCTGCACGGCAGGTCACTCCCCCCGGCAACAGGCATCCACCTGGTGAACAACAGGCTCACCGTGATTGCAGTGGGGGGGGACGGCGACGGCTACGGCATAGGCATGGGGCACTTCATACACACCATGAGGCGCAACCTCAACATCTGCTACATTGTGCAGGACAACGAGATATACGGGCTTACGACCGGCCAGACCTCGCCGACCACGCGCAAGGGCATAAAGACAAAGTCCACCCCGAACGGCACCATAGCGAACGAAGTGAAGCCGCTCGTGATGTCCCTTGCGGCAGGGGCGACCTTTGTTGCGCGCGGATTTTCAGGCGACATCCCGCACCTCACCGACCTCATCATGCAGGGCATCTCCCACCGCGGGGTTTCCCACATAGATGTCCTGCAGCCGTGCGTCACGTGGAGGAAGGACTTGCCGTATGACCTTTACCAGAAGATGGTCTACAAGCTGGATGCGGAAAACCACGACTCCACGAGCCTCGAGGCTGCCATGAAGAAGGCGCAGGAAACCGAGCGCTGGCCCATCGGCGTCTTCTACAACGTGCCCAAGCCCGTCTACGTGGACGAGATACCCTTCATCTCCGAGTCGCCGCTTGTGAAGCACGACATAACCAATGTGGACATCTCAAAGTACATCGAGGAGTTCATGTAGGCCCGGCTGCCGCCTGGGCGCGGGCATTGGCACCCGGTGCACATCAAGAAGCCATCTTTAGCTATGCCGCAAGCCCGTGCCTGGGCGCGGAAATGCCGTGCTCGGCTTTCCGCACTGCGCGCGCCTGCATCATCCTGACCTTTTCGTTTCGCACCGCCCTTATCTCGGACAGGCATGCGCTGTCAAGGGAAATTACGGTGTTTTTCCCGAAATAGAAACCTCCCCTGTAGCTTTCCGACTCCTTCAGGCTGCCTGCGGCGCCGTAAACTCCATGGCCCGCAATCTCCTTTGCAATCGCGCGTATGGACGCCTGCTCCTGCGCGCCATAGCCGCTTGAGCCTGTCAGCAGCCTGTGGATTTCCCTTGCCACCACCCATATGCCCGTGCCTGCCTTGGCGCTGATTGTCACTTCCCCGCCT
>JBAZTI010000072.1:0-4749 GCA_041662045.1 Candidatus Micrarchaeia archaeon
CCTCTTCCCTGAAAGGCCGTTCTCGACCGAGCCTGCCACCTTCGCAACAAGGAAGGCGGACCAAGAGCTCCTGAACTTCCTGGACAATGGCCTTGAGTACATGCAATCAAAGGGGCTGATTGAGGCTTCGGTGAAAATGTACAATGCTAGCTACTGGTACAAGGCAGACATAGGGTACGTGGAGGTAAAATAGGTGACGGGCATGGTGGGTTACTCCTGGAACTTCAACGTGGTGCTCGCCTATAAGGAGGCGATATTCTCAGGCGCAGTCACCACGCTGGAGCTCGCCTTCCTCACCATCATAATCGGAAGCGTGCTCGGCCTGCTGCTCTGCCTCATGCGGCTCTCAGGCAACCGCCCACTCTCGCTTGCCTCTGCGGCATTCACCGAAATATTCCGCGACCTGCCATTGCTGGTGGTGCTCATCTGGATGTTCTACGCAATCCCGTCGCTTTTCGACATCCGGATGTCTGCGTTTGACACCGCGGCACTCGGGCTCTCGCTCAACCTGGCGGCATTCGCCTCTGATATATTCCGCGCAGGCATGCAGGCAATACCAAGGGGGCAGCGCGAAGCATCGCTTGCGCTCGGCTTGAGCGAGTGGCAGGCGCTTCGCGAGGTGGTGCTCCCGCAGGCTGCGGCAGTGGTGCTGCCTCCGCTTACCGGCAGGTATATTGAGACAATAAAGCTGACCTCGCTTGCTTCGGTGATTGCGGTGAACGAGCTTCTGCACGTGGGCGGCAACATCATTGCGCTAACCTACAGGCCATTGGAGGTTTACACCGTTGTCGCGCTCGTTTACTGGCTCATGATAGCCCCGCTGGTGCTGCTGCTGGGGCGGATGGGGGTGGAAAAATGGCGGACTTGATTTGCATAGAGGGAATCTCCAAAAACCTGGGCAGCAAGCCCGTGCTCTCAGGCCTGTCCTTCACCCTTCGCGCAGGCGAGGTGGCTACGCTCATAGGCCAGAGCGGGTCTGGCAAGACCACGCTGCTTCGGTGCATCTCGGGCCTGCACAGGGTGGATGAAGGCAGGATTGTCCTTGAAAACAAGGCAGCCATCACCCCTCACTCAGGCGAGGGCGAGCTCGCCCGCTTCAGGCAGAGCGTAGGGTACGTCTTCCAGGACTTCCACCTCTGGCCTCACAAGACCGTGCTTGAGAACGTCGCGCTCGCGCCAACAGTGGCAAAGGGCATTCCAAAGGAGGCTGCGGTCGCAAAGGCGCTTTTCCTCCTTTCGAAGCTTGGCCTCAAGGACAAGGCTGACGAGTACCCTGCCTCGCTTTCAGGCGGGCAGAAGCAGCGCGCGGCAATAGCGCGCGCGCTTGCAATGGAGCCCAAGCTTTTGCTTCTGGACGAGGCGACTTCCGCCCTTGACCCTGAGCTTGTGGCCCGCCTCGCGCTCATAGTGCGCAATCTTGCTTCGGAAGGGGTGGCGGTGCTTGCTGTTACGCACGACATGGGCTTTTCGGCTGACGTATCCAACAGGGTGCTTTTCATGGAGGACGGCAAAATTGCGGAAAGCGGCACTCCGCAGGAGGTGCTGTTCAGCCCCAAGGGCGCAGGCACGAAAAAGTTCATAGGCGCCTGCCTTGCAAGGGACGGCGAAGGCCGCTAACTCAAATAAAAGAAAAATAAAAAAGAGAAAAGAAGCCTACTTCTTACTTTTCTTGGCAATCTTGTCCAAGATGGCGCGGTGCGCCATGAGGCGTATCGCGTTTATCTTGATGAAGCCTATCGAGTCGGTCTGGTCAAACCCGCCAGCCTTGTGCATGGAGCCCAAATCCTCATCATACAGCGAGGTGGGCGAGGTTCTTGCGCGCGTGAAGCAGTTGCCCTTGTAAAGCTCCAGCGTTACTTTCCCGTCAATGAATTCCTGCGACTTGTTGAAGGCGGCAGTGAGGAAGTCCATTTCCGGCGAGAACCAGAAGCCGTTGTAGATAATCTCCGCATAGCGTGGCGAGAGCATGTCGCGCAGCATCATCACTTCCCTGTCCATCGCGATTGCCTCGATGTCGCGGTGCGCGGTCAGGAGTATGGTGCCTCCAGGCGTTTCGTAAAGCCCGCGAGACTTTATGCCCACGAACCTGTTCTCCACCATGTCTATCCTTCCGACCCCGTTTGCGCTTCCCACCTCGTTTGCATAGAGGAACAGCTCCAGCGGGTCGGTCTTTGTGGTGCCGTCGTTCTTGTTCACAATCTTGACAGGCGTGCCGTCCTTGAAGTAGACCTCGATGATGGTGGGCTTGTCAGGCGCTTTCTCGGGCGACACTGTCCTGGAATAGACGCTGTTGTCAGGCACATAGCCTGGGTCCTCAAGAATGCCTGCCTCGTGCGAGATGTGCATCAAATTCTCGTCTTCAGAGTAGGGCTTTTTCGTGGTGGCTGACACCGGGATGCTGTGCTTCTTCGCGTACGCTATCATGTCGTCCCTGCCCTTGAACTGCGCCAGGTATTCCGGCATTTTCCACGGCGAAATTATCTTTATCTGCGGATTCAGCGCAAGATAGGACAGTTCAAAGCGAACCTGGTCGTTGCCCTTGCCTGTCGCGCCGTGCGCAACATACTCCGCCCCTTCCTGCTTTGCCACCTCTATCTGGTACTTTGCAATGAGCGGGCGCGCCAATGACGTGCCGAGAAGGTACCTGTTCTCATAAATCGCATTCGCCCTTATTGCGGGGAAAATGTAGTCCGTGACAAACTCCTTCTTCAGGTCCTTTATGATGACCTTGCTCGCGCCGACTTTCAGCGCCTTTTGCTTTGCAGCCTCAAAATCCTCCTTCTGGCCGACATCAGCCATGTAGCATATGACGTCGTATCCCTTGTCCACCAGCCACTTCACTATCACTGAAGTGTCAAGCCCCCCAGAGTAAGCTAATACAACTTTTTCCTTTGCCATTTCTCTCCCTCCCTAAATGGATTTGTTTGCATAATTAAGCGTTCGCGCTTTAAAAAAGCCTGCGTTCCATTTGGGACAGAGCCGGAGCACGCCCCGTCAGAACAGCTCCCCGATGCTGTAGCTGCTTCCGTCCGCCTTCCACATCACGCGCTTGGAAGGCAGCCCGAACTCCATCGCGGCCTTTATGCATTTCCAGTTGTCGTCAATGAACAGGATTTCAAACCGCTGGAGGCCGGTTTCCTTCACGCCCCACTCGAACATGTTAAACCATGGCTTTGGCGGCATTCTGCTGGACTGGTAAAACACGTGGTCAAAAAGCTCCCTTATCTCCAGATGGTCCAATGCAGCCTTGATGGGGGCTTTTTTCCTGTTGGTCATGATGACAAGCTTCACCCAGCTTGCCTTGTGCCTGACCTCCGGCAAATATTCATCCGAAAGCTCGGTTTTCGTTATCATGCCCACGTTTCCTGCGGCGATTTCCGAAAGGCGCAGTATCATGGCATCCAAAAGCCCGGGCTCGCGCCGGAGATTTGGCGAAAGCTTCAGGAGGATTTCCCGCGCGCTTAGGCCGGAGCATGCGTCCAGGAACTTCTTCAATGTCATGTTGGGCAGCCTGATGCCGTACTCCCCCATGAGCATCAGCATGCTTGTGGCGTTTGCAGAGTCCGAGTCGAAAAGGACCCTGTCTGCGTCAAGGAAAAACGCCTTGCCGCCGTTTTTCAGGTGCCAGTCCATCCTTCTCATGACTGGGCGGAAGTCGGTTTTATTGGCTGCCTTGACTGTTATTGTGCCTGCCACGCCTTTTTCCTGCCCGAACTGCTTTTTAGGCTATTGCCTCAGCCATTGAAAGAAGAAGCGCCCTCGGGTCTTTCGCCTTCACATACGCGCTTGCCAAAAGCACTCCCTTCGCCCCCAGCTCCACCGCCTTTTTCACGTCAGTGGCATTGGACACGCCGGCTCCGCAAAGCACGGGCGTGCTGTTCACCTTTGCAACCGCTTCCACCGTGCCGCTTACCACTTCGGGCTTTGCAGTGGAAACCGAAATGCCGCTGCCAATCAGCTCAGGCGGCTCCACGGCGATGTATGTTGGCTCGTACTTTGCCAGCCGCGCGCTCTCTTCCGCGTCCTTTGTGCAAAGCATGCTTTCCAATCCCGCCTCTTTCAGGCGCGCAATCGTCTTTGCAACCTGCTCCTCGGGCAGCCTGTGCTCAGAGTGATTCACAAGCGACCCCTTGCAGCCGGCGGCTTTTATCGCCTCAACAGTGAGCATGCCTGTGTGCGCGCCCTGGGGCTGATAGTCCACATGCTGGGCGAATACGTCGCTGCAAATCTGCGCAGCATCCCTCAGGTCAACAGCCTGCGGCGCGACAATCACGCGCACGCCGGTAAGGAGCGAAACCTCTGATGCGTGCCTGCAAAGCTCGGCGCAGCCGGCGCCAAGCGACTCAGGGTAGGTTTTCAGGTTGAGCGCAATGATGGGTTTCATCCGTATCGGTCTAACTTCAGAAATAAACCTTATTAAACAATTGCAGCCTAACAGGCGATGAGGCAAGCCGCAAGGCTTCCGATGACCGAAATTAGATTTGCCAAATCCGGGAAACCGTAATTTGGAAAGCGCCGACGTGGCAGAACCTGGTATCGCGCTAGACTCGAGATCGGCTCAGGATTTGCCAACAGGAAATCTAGTGCCCTTCGGGGCTTAGGAGTTCAATCCCAATCCCCCTTTTCTTCCGAAGAAAAGGGGTCTAGGGTTTACCCCCCAAAAGAAACGACGAATGCGTTGGGGGAGTAGATCAATGGGGAACCAATCTCCCCCCCGGCGTTTTTTTCTTTTTGAAAAAAAGCGCCCCT
>JBAZTI010000073.1:0-4662 GCA_041662045.1 Candidatus Micrarchaeia archaeon
TTTTCCCAAGGTTCAGCCCCTGCCCAACCAGGGCGCGGGTGCCGCGGGTGGATAGTTTGATGGCCCCGGGGGCCTCGAGCGAGAGCGCGAGTATGGGCTTCTTGCGCGAGCCGGCGTATACCATGCCAGCCACCACGCCGATTATGGTATCGGGAATTGCGCCGCGCGCGTCGAGCATGAGGAATTTGCCCATGTCCTGCGTGTTTTTCAAGGCGAACTCTATGCCTGCGCGGAGGTTGCGGCGGTGCTCGGCAAGGAGGGAAGTTGCCTCTTCATAGGCGCCAGGGCGCAGCAGGCACACGGAAACGCCGAGCTCGGGCTTGCCGTTCCTGCCGCATGCATTCAGGAGCGTGGAGAATTCCGAAGCGTCGCAAAGCAGCGTGCCTGGAGGCATCCGCAAAAGGTTGTAGGTATCACCCACAAGCCGGCTGGCGGCATCCGGGGAGGAGCGCATGGCAAGGAGCATGGCGAGAGAGGAGACCAGGCTGCGCCTCTCCGGGAATGAGAGGTCGGAGTATGTGCGCCATTTATCATCGCTGCCGCCTGCGCCTTGCGCGCTTCCACGCGATGCGCCCTTTTGCTTCTGCTCGATGCCAAGCTCGCGCAGGAGCGCATCGCATGCATCATCCTGCCCGGTAATGCCTGGCAGATAGGGCTCGTCCGCATAGAGGAGGAACTGCTTGAGCGGGCGGCTGTTCCTGCCGAACAGCAGGATGTCCTTTGCTGTTTTGATTGCGCCCTGCGCCTCAGCTTGGCCGAGCATTTCCATGTTGAGGCTGCGCAGCGGCGCCTGGACGTCGCCGATTGCGCCCACCACCCCAAGCTCCACGAACTCCCTGAAAACAAAGTATGCGCAGCCCGCGGCTGACAAGTCAGTGCCGCCGTCAAAGCCGAACAGGTGGGGGTTTGCCGAAAGGTGGGATGCGCCTTTTGGCTGGTGGTGGTCTATGACCACGATGTTGCCGCGGAGGGAGTCGATTTCCGCCGTTCCGCTCCCAAGGTCGACAAAAACCACTTCAGGCTCGCCGGCAATCGAGGCAAGGAACCCGGGGTCCAGCTTGCGCACCGACTGCGCGCGGTATGGCCTGCCATGCTTTTCGAGAGAGCCCGCAACGATGGCGCCGGATGTGATGCCGTCGCAGTCATAATGGTGCACCACAAGCGGCTCGCGCATGCGCAGTATCTCTGCCCGAGCCTCTGCGCAGCGCGCCAGGAAGCCTTCAGCGTTTCCCATACGCGCCAATTTGGCGGCGCAGTTATAAAATGAGGATGCAAGAATCCCGGCATGGACGTGGAGATGGCGCCTGACGTGGAGAGGAAGGTGAGCGAAGTGGTGGATGCCCTTTCCTACGGGCACGTCAACGAGTTTCGGATAATCTGCATGCGCTCGAGGAACGCGACCGCGCGCGCGTACGCAAGGATCTGGAACTTGCCGGACATATGGCAGAAGGCGCTTTCTGTGGGCACGTTCTACATAATCGAGGTGCTGTCCCAGCACTACGACCCGCTGCCCGAGGAGGAGAAGGAGAAGGTGCTCATACACGAGCTGCTGCACATCCCCAAGACGTTTTCTGGCGCGCTGCGGCCGCATGGCGGCAAGGTTAAGATAAACGCGCGCACGGTGGGGCAGCTGCATAAGCTCTATAAGGAAAGGAAGAGGGGGATGCCTGAAGGGCGAAAGGGGGGGCTGGAAAGCGCGGAAGCTGCATTCTGAGGTGTTTTTGTGATAATTGGCGCCATGAACGACCCGAAGAAAAACGTCGCTGAAGAAATCTCGCTTTTGGGCGAGATGGGTTTTGACTACGTTGAGATCACCATAGAGGCGCCAGGCGCGCACCCGGACAAGCTGCTGAAGGAGAAAAAGGCGGTGCTGGACGCCCTGCACTCATACAATTTCGGGGTGCTTTCGCACTACCCGTGGTATTTCTCGGTAGCGCACCCGTACCCTTCAATCCAGGAGGCGATAACCCGCGAGTTCTGCTCCGCGTTTGACGCCGCATCCGCGTTCGGGGCGAAGAAAGCGACCATCCACACCGAGTTTCTGCCTTCCGGAATCCAAGACAGGGCGGTAAGGGTGGCAAGGACCATCGAGAGCGTCAAAAGGCTGCGGAAGGAGGCGGAGGACAGGGGGCTGGAGCTGCTTGTCGAGAATTTCAATGCCGGCTCTTTCACGATAAAGGAGTTCAAGCTGCTTTTTTCCGAGGTTGGCGCCGGCATGACATTGGACGTGGGGCATGCATTCACCCCGGACGGGGAGGGCTTTGACAATTATGTCGCGCAGTTCAAGAAAAGGATTGGGCACGTGCACCTGCATGACAACGACAGGCAGAGGGACATGCACCTGCCGCTTGGCGCGGGCAAGATAGACGTCGTGCGCGCGGTGAAGGAGCTGAAGGGCTTTTACGACGGCACCGTCACGCTCGAGGTGCATTCGCAGGACAGGGACTACCTGAGGATATCGCGCGAGAAGCTTGAGATGCTGTGGTACGGGAAAAAGAAGTTCGAGGAGAACAGGGAGTATCTTTATCCTGCGAAGAAGTGATGGCGGGGTCAGAAGTTGAACGCCGACAGCTTGTAGAAGCGCGGCTCCTCCTCGGTCCCGCAGGCGATTATGAGCTCAAGGCGCGCGAGGTGCGCGATTTTCACCTGCTCCACCAGCTGCTTTGCCGAAGGCGCGGCGCCCGGAAGGAGGCAGACCAGCTGCGACGGGCGGTTTTCCGTGCGCCCCACCCCGGGCGCATAGGCGCGGAAGTATTGCGCTGTTTTTTCAAACGGGGCGATCATCCTGCCGGTTTTCCTTATGGTAGAGTAGACTGAGAGCGCGAACGGGAAGAGCTTGTCCTTCTTTTTCTGCGCAGCGATGAACGAGGCAAGCGTGCCTGCCAAGAACTGCGACTTGCCGATTCCGGCAAGGTACCCTGCCTCGAGCGGGGCGAGGGCGAGTTCGCCTTTCGCTTGCAGGCCGAAGCCGGCTTCGCGGAATTTCTGCGCAAGCGCAGCATCGGTTTCCGTGAACAGCCTTGCGCTTGCGGTGGTTGGCTTTAGCATGGTGGCACCGTCATTTTACTGCTTTCTTCCTGGCAGCTGCTTTCTTCGCGGGCTTCTTCATTATAAATGCTAGCTCATCCTCGTCGAAAAGCTCGCCGAAGGCAGATGGCTCCTTCTTTGCAACCGCTTCGAAAAGCGGCAGGTAGCCGCCGGCCTGCGAAACCGAGCAATGGCACAGCCGCGCGATTTTGGAAAGCGCTGACTTGCGCAGCGCGCGCGAGGATTTTGAGGAGCCCATGGCGCGGATGTATTCAGGATAGGCGAATGGGACGTAACCGTGCTGCTGCGATGTCGCTGATTTCGAAAGGGCAACGCCGGATGTCATCAGGTCTGACGAGTAGCGCAGGTAGCCCCAGTATTGCGTGCGCTTTATCCTGCCATCGAAAATGTCTGCGCGCGAGAGCGTTTCATAACATTCTGCGACATCAAACGGCTTTTCGCAGGCGGATGGTAGGTTTTGCGCGATCCAGAGCTTGAGCGTGTCGTGGTCCACTTCGGAGGAGAACGCCTCCTTGCGCGCGTCGGCGTATTTTTCGGACTTGAAAATGCCGCGCAGGATGTCGAATATGTTCTTTTCGCGGTCGCGGCTGGCAGATGTGTTGCGGGCGGAGAGGTCATTGAGCGCCGCGCGGATGTCCCCTGCCGCAGCCTGCGCAATTTTTTCAGCGTCTCCTTCGGCAAGCGAGATATGGCTCGAAGCCGCCTCCTGCTTCAGGAACTTTGAGATTGTGGAAACGTGAGCGCGGCGAAGCTCAAGGGGCTGGCAGTGCGCCTTGATTGAGGAAAGCTTCCTGTCGTAGTAGTCGGCAGCCGTCAGTATGACTGGCTGGCGCGCCCCTACTATCGCTTTGGCGATTGCGCCCGCACCGCCCCTGTCCGCCGAGCCTGAAAGGGAGTCCGCATCGTCTATAAGGATGAGGCGCGTGCCGCCGAAAAGCGAGCCGGAGGACGCGGCGTTTGCCAGGAGGGCTGTGACGTTTTCCTCGTCGCGCATGTCAGAGGCGTTGAACTCGAAGAGCTCCCAACCCATATCATTGGCAAGCGCATGCGCAAGCGCAGTCTTGCCCGTGCCAGTGGAGCCTGTGATTAGCAGCGGCGGCTGCCGTCTCCCCTCCTGCCATCCCTGTGCCCATGCCCTTGCCGCCGCGATGGCGGACGGGTTGCCAATGAGCGAAGAAAGTTGCGCCTTGGAGCTTTGCCTTTGCATGACAAAATTAGCCAGGCAGGGGTTTAAAATGAGAGCGCAGGCGGGCGCCGATTCATCTTGTGGATATGTCTGCGTCGGCAGCTTCAGAAAAGAGGGAGACTTTTTCTGCAAGGTGCTTGTTGCCTATTTTGTAATCCACGAGATAGATTCGGCGGGGCAGCTTTTTTGTGGTGAGCTTGTAGATTCCTTGGCGCTGGCGGGCTTTGTCCATGAATTTGTAGGCGACATTGCCTTGAAGGTCGTAGACTTTGACGTTCACGAGGCCAGGGTCGGATGGGACCGCATATTGGATTTTTATCTTGCTGGAGCCCGTGGAGACTTCCAGCCTCGGTTCGATTATTGCGACCCCAGCCCGCTCATTCTGCTCAGCGGGGGTGACATAGAAGCAGTAGGCGCCCAGATAAGCA
>JBAZTI010000074.1:0-4617 GCA_041662045.1 Candidatus Micrarchaeia archaeon
TACGATGCGCTCGAAGCTGTCCTGCTGCACAGGCGCTGATTGCGCCTGCCCTGCCCCTGCGGCAGCCGCGAAAAGCGCGACTGATAGCGCAAGGACTGAGATTATCAGCGGCAAATTCCGCATCAATCCGTTGTTTTTGTTTTCAGTTTCCACTTAATCCACCCCGTTTTTGTTTTTTCTGTTCCCACTAATCCATGAGTGTCTCGGCGAGCTTTGCGCGAACAATCCTGGTTATTTCGTCCAGGTAGAAATCGCGGTGTTTCCGGTCAGTCTTAAGGTCATGGAACAGGAACCTTAGCCTGACCCCGTTGATGCCATATTTCCATGCCTCATGAAAATCATGGAAAAAATGGCCTAGTCTGATCTTCTTTATGTCAGATTCAAGCCTGTTGCATTCGCTTTTCATGATTTCGCTGATGCGGCTTGCCATTTTTGCCTTATCTTGATCCAAAAACTCGACTTGGCCTGGGCTCGCCTGACTCCGCCCCAGATTGATTATTCCAGCTGTTGCATCAATATAGGACCAATCCTCCCTTAGCGGGATTTTTTTCTCATGCGCACGGATGCAGGCAAAGTAAATCTGTTTTGCATCCCTCCGTGTAAACCTTTTCTCTGCAAGCTTGCAGGCAAAATATGACTGTGCCATGCCATTTTTGGCGGATGCTTCCATTCCAATCACCTCTTTTTTGTTCATCCTGCTCGCCCGCCTAGTTGTTATTTTTAGTCGCTGTTTGTGTATATGGGGGCTGGAGTATATATTAACTTGCATACCAGTGGTGGTGTGCTAATACAAAGAGTTATAAGCAGGGGGGGCAAAATAATGGCATGGAAGCCGATTTGCTCCTGCAGGCTGGGCTTACCGAGGGGGAGAGCAAGGTTTACCTTGCGCTTTTGGAGCTGGGCGCCTCCACAACAGGCCCCATTGTGGAAAAGTCAGGCGTGTCGCGCTCTATCATTTACCAGCTTCTTGAGAGGCTTGCGCAAAAGGGGCTGGTGTCGCACATTGTGAAGGACAAGACAAAGCACTTCCAGGCAGCCGACCCCTCGCGCATTAGGGATTTTTTGGAAGAGGAGGAGCGGAAATTTTCGGAGAACAGGAAAAATGTGGAGGCGCTTCTTCCCAAGCTTTATGCGATGAGGGCTGGCGCGAAACAATCAGAAGCTACGATTTACCTGGGTTTCAAGGGCATGATGACTGCGCACGAGCACACTTACCAGGTGCTCAAGCCAGGAGAGGAATATTTTTACCTGGGGATACCGCACGACCAGCCTGATTATGTGCATGCATATTGGAAAAGGGACCATAGGAGAAGGGAAAAAGCTGGGATAAAATGCAGGCTGCTTTTTGACAGGCGCACGCCCATAGAGGTGCTGAGAAACAGGAACAGCTTCAGGGGATGCGAGGCAAGGTACATGCCTTCAGGCATAGAAACTCCGTCCTCCATAGTGGGCTTCAAGAATGTCACGCTCATCGGGTTTGCCACGGACTATGCAATATCTGTTGAAATCGTGGATAAGAAAATAGCGGACTCGTTCCGCGCGTACTTCGAGGAGTTCTGGAAGCGCACGCGGCCGGTTGACAAGGAAAAGAAGGAAGGGGGAGGAAAGAAAGACTCCGGAAAGCCTGTCTTTGACAGCGAGGACTATTCTTCGAGCGAGATGTAGGTCAGCACGCGCTTTGCCGCTCTTCTCAAATCCTCAGCGAGGAGAAAAGCCCTGCTATCTTCACGGCGTCGCAGCCCTGCGCGGCTTCTGCGATGAGGGCGCGCGCCTTTGAGAAAAAGGCAAGCAGGATTTTTTCTGCCTGTGCGTGCTCCGGCACTTCTTTGTCCAGGAAGTGCTTGTGGACGTCTATTGAATCGGTCAGGAGGGCTGAGACTTCTCCGTCATCCTTCACAAGGTATGTCTTTCCTTCAAAGGAGAAAAAATAGTGGCCGGTGCCAAGGTCCCTTTTCCCCTTTGCATCCATGAACGCGGAGGAGATTTTCCCGCCTTGGGCATCGAACCTGCTGGTCATGCCGATTTCCACCCGCCCGGTTGCCAGGGGCTCAAGGACAAACGCCATGCCCTTGTGCTGGGAATAGAGGGCGATAGAAACGCCTTCGTCGCGGTAGCTTTCCGGCTCCCGGTCGCGGAAAGTGAATTGGGTGAAGAAGGAGGAAATGAACCTGTCCGGGCCTGAGCTGTATTCGGAAAACAGGTCAAATGGATAGGAGATTGTGTACTCGGTGCCTTTGTGGCGGTAGTGCGCATAGCGATGGTGGGGGGCATAGCCTTGATGGAATGAATCTTCACGCACGAATGCCAGTGTGAGCCCCTTATCCCGGCTTTCCGCCACAAAAAGAAGTGGCGATGACAGATTGTCGGCAAAGGAAAGCAACGTAGGATACGATGAGGCCATGATGTCAAGCCCCTTTGGGCGGGATTTTGCCCAGTCTATGAAGCCGCCAAGGAGCGCGTATGCATATTTTTCCTTTGCGCCGAAGCAGGTTTTGAATGCCTTATCTTGCAAAAGCTTGAAATCCCCTGCATTGCCGCCTGACAGGGCGCTTGGCCCATCTTTCTGGAACCTGTGCCAGGCAAGCATTTTGTCCTCCCATTCCAGAGCCGGGCGTGGGGAAGGAAGAAACTTATTTTGCCGTGAGGTCTCCTGCCTGTAAGGGATAATGAGCGCTTTTTTTGCCACACCCTGCACCGGAAGCAAACTGTTGCAAAGCAATTAAAAAATGGGCGGCAGGCATTAGCACACGCGCTTGCTTATTTCCTTCTTCACGCGCGCGATGAATGAGTCAGGCGAGATGTCGCTTTCAGGCTTTCCGGTCCGAGTGCGGGGGAAGTTCCTGGTGCGGTTGCGCCCACATGTGCTTTATTTTGGCTGGATAGCCTTCTTCAAGAAGCCCCTTGAAGCGCAATATCCCTTCGTCTATCCCGAGAAGAGGGGTGAGGAGAACCTGCTTTGCCTTGGACGCGTCAAGCGAGCAGTCTTTCGGGCGCGGCGCTATGAAATCCTCCCTGTCGCTCATCTTCGCGGCATCGATGAGCCTTGGGTCGAATGAAAAGGCTGCCGCAAACCTGTGCGCAAAATCGTATTTCGTCAGCCGCGCATCGCTTGCGATGTTCAGCGTGCCAGTGAAGCTGCTTGATGCAAGTTCAAGAAGCGCCTCGGCAAGGTTGTTTGCGAGCACAGGGGAGAAGAAATAATCCGTGAATGCCGGGATGCGCTTGCTGTGCATGAAAAATCCGTAAAGCCATTCGCCGTAACTTTTCATGGAGCAGATGGAAAAGCCGTAGAAATTCGTCCTGATGATGGCGTGGTTTTTCAGCGAGCGGGCAGCCTCCTCGGCCCCGCATTTTGACTTTGCGTATATGTTGAGGGGAGAAACCGGCTCGCCCTCATTGTGGTTGGGCCGCGTGCCGTCAAACACCGAGTCGGTCGAGATGAGGATGAATTTGCAGCCCGCTTCGTCCGCCAGCTGCGCCATTATGCGGCTCCCGTCCACATTGACCCGCATTGCCAGGTCCGGGTAATTCTCGCAGAAATCGAGGTTGGTGATTGCCGCACAGTGAACTATGCAGTCCGGCTTGAAAGAAATGATGCGGCTTGCGCCGTGCTTGGTGGGCTCGAGCAGGTCAAACCTGAAAAAATGGCGGTTGTCGCGCAGCTTGTGGCTGTTGTATGTCCCGAGCACCTCGTGCCCTTTTGAGCGCGCGCTCAATGCGATGTTCGAGCCCAGCAGCCCGCTTGCGCCTGTTATGATGATCCTCATTGTGTCCCCTTTATGAACGATGAGAAAGCGCTTGACGCCGTGTCGCGGATGAGCAGGCTGCAGCCGCCTTCTATCGGATAAGCGACTTTCTTGCCGCAGACAGAGTATGTTTCCGGGTCTATATGTAGCACGGTCATGCCATTCTTCCTTGCCGCCGCCCAAAGCTTGCGCCTGTCCGCGTGGACCCCGACCACGATTAGCGACTTTGCCCCGTTGTCGAATTGGATGTCCGGGATGATGTTGGATTCATCATACCTGCGCAAGAAGTGCGATTGCAGGCCGGATGCCGCAAGCAGCCTGTCAAAATTGTTGGTGAAGATGGGTTCGATGACGAGCCCTTTGGAGACCATGCGCTTGAGGCTTTGGAAGAATGCATTTGGCCTTGCCTCGACGAGCCTGACGAAGAATCCGCATGCCTTGCCAAGGAATGAATATGGGCTTGAAAGCAGCTCGCCGATGAGGGTATCCCCCATTCCCGTGCCAAGGATGAACCTGCCGTCCCCGTGATTTGTGACTTTGAATATCCCGTGCAGGTCGCAAAGCGGAGGCACGCCGCATCCCACGGAAGGCCCGCATCCGATCTCGACATGCGCAGGGAAGATGTCCCCGGCCTCGGAAAGCGAATTCAGGATTTTTGGGGCGGTTGGGGGGTCTTTTGCCCTTATGCCGCTGCGCAGCACTTCCCATGGGAGATTCGCGTATGCGCCCGGGATGGCATTATCATTGAAGGAAAAGGTGAACGATGCATTTTCGTACCCTTTCGGGAACTGCCTGCCGTCGAGTTCATCCACTGGGTGGCGCAGGCCGTGCCGTTCGATGGAGAAGCTGAGATTATCCAGCAAATAATCCG
>JBAZTI010000075.1:0-4566 GCA_041662045.1 Candidatus Micrarchaeia archaeon
GTGATAGTGGAGAGCAAGGACGGCAAGGTGAGGGTGAACAAGACGCTCGAGGAGGTCTTTGCGCAGAAAAAGCCGGCTCTTCGGAAGGAGATTTACGACAGGCTGTTTTAGGCAGGCATCAACATGAAAAGATTCAACACCGGCGCTGGCAGCGGGCAGGGGATTGCTGAATTCCTGCCCTTCCTGCGCTCGCTCACATACGGCTATTCCAACGCGCGCGTGCGCGCCATGAGGCCGAGCCTCCTTTCCAGGAGGCAGGCGGAGGACATGCTCCGCGTGAACACCAATGCCGCGGTGATGGAGTACCTGTCAAGGACTGCATACAAGAGCGATTTCTCGGGCCTGCCGCACAGGCTTACTGACGAGGAAAAGGTGGAGCTCGCGGTGAGCAGGAATTTTGCAAGGACGGCTCAGAAGCTCCTGCGGATTACGCCTGCGGGAAGCAGGCCCACGCTCCAGGCGTTCCTGAACAGGTATGACGTCCATAACATCAAGGCGATAATGCTTGCAAGGAAGCTTGGGAAAACGAAGGAGGAGGCGCAGGCGCTGTTGGTGCCTGCAGGCACCATGTCGCCCCGCGAGCTTTCCTCAGTCGTCTCCGCGAAGAACGCGGACGAGTTCTATGCGGCGCTCCGCGGCACGGACTTTGGCGCGAAGTTCTTCACGTCCGCGTCGGTGCGCAGCATACCCAAGGAGCAGGTGAAGGCGCTCTTCAACAACCCGTCATCGGACGCAGCAAAGCTTGACATGTTCCTCTCCTCGCTTGACTTCTATTACTATGAGATGGCATCGGGCATAGTGGCGACAGGGGAGAAGGATGCCCAGGCAATCGCCCTGCTCTTGCGCTCCGAGGCAGATGCCAAGAACATCATGACGATTTTGCGCCTGAAGAAGGGAGGCGCGGACAGGAAGACGATAATGCACCACATGGTGAACGGCGGCAAGCTCTCGCGCGCCGCGCTTGAGAAAATCGCCTCCTCAAAGGACGTGCAGGAGGCATCGTCCCTTGCGTCCGAGTTTTTCATGTCGAAGACAGGCAGGGAGGAGCTTGCCTCTGCAGAGCAGCGCTACAAGGCGGATGGGCAGCTTTCGCATTTCGAGGTTGTGTTCGAGCGCTCCATTGCGCGCCGGTCGCTCCACGCGCTCAAGAGGAGCATGATGTCGGTTGGCGCGATAATCGGCTTCCTTTTCCTCAAGGAGGAGGAGATGTCCAACATCCAGAAAATCGTGAGGGGCAAGGCGCTTGCGCTCCCTGCGGAGAAGGTCTCGCAGATGCTCGTGTTCGCTTGATGTGATGGCATGGCAGATACCAAGGAGAAAATCGCAGTGATTGCAGATTCTGCGACCTGCACAGGATTCCGCCTTGCAGGCGTGGAGAGCACGTTTGCGCTTTCCGGCGCTGATGCCGAGGCCAAGATATCCGAGATGCTGGGGGATGAGAGCTTCGGGATAATAGTGGTGAGCGAGAGGATGGTGGAGAACTGCGACTGGCGCCTCAAGAAGCGGATTGAGGCGACTGCAAAGCCCGTCGTGGTGGCAATACCCGACTCCGCAGGCCCTATCGAGCAGGAGGAGTCGCTTGCCAAGCTGATAAAGCGCGCGCTGGGAGTGGACCTGACGAAGAAAAAATAAATGAGCGGATGGCTGCGTTTGAAGACAATGTAATGCTTACGAGGTGTTATGATGGGGATATTGCACAGGATTTCCGGGCCGGTCGTGGAAGCCAGGGGCGTGGCAGGCGCAAAGATGTACGACGTGGTCAAGGTGGGAAACGAGCGGCTCACCGGGGAGATAATCAAGATGGTGGGCGACACGTCCACCATCCAGGTGTACGAGGAGACCAACGGCATCCGCCCAGGCGAGCCTGTGGAGACCACGGGCGAGCCGCTTTCGGTGGAGCTTGGGCCAGGGCTGCTTCGGTCCATTTACGACGGCGTCCAGCGCCCGCTCAACGTGATGGCGGAAAAGGGCGGCGCGTTCATCACCCGCGGCCTGTCCGCAAACGCCCTGGACAGGGACAAGTTATGGGAGTTCGTGCCTGTTGCAAAGAACGGGCAGGCCGTCAAAGTGGGCGACGTGCTTGGCACGGTGCAGGAAACCGACGTCATACTCCACAAGATAATGGCCCCGTGCGAGGGCAAGGTGCAGCACATCGAAGGCGGCAAGTTCACGGTGGAGGGGCAGGTCTGCACCATCACATCCCCGTCCGGCAAGGAAAGCAAGATAACCATGATGCAGCGCTGGTTTGTCCGCAAATCCCGCCCTGCTGCGGAGAGGTTCGACCCGAACATCCCGCTCATCACAGGCCAGAGGATTGTGGACGTGTTCTTCCCAATTGCAAAGGGCGGCTCGGTGTGCATACCCGGGCCTTTCGGCTCAGGAAAGACTGTGACGCAACACCAGTTCGCAAAATGGTCTGACACGCAGATAGTGGTGTATGTGGGCTGCGGGGAGCGGGGGAATGAGATGACCGAAGTGCTTACCGAGTTTCCCCACCTTGAGGACCCCAAGACGAAAAAGCCGCTCATGGACAGGACGGTGCTCATTGCAAACACTTCCAACATGCCCGTGGCCGCGCGCGAGGCGTCGATTTACACCGCGGTGACAATAGCAGAGTATTACCGCGATATGGGCTACGACGTTGCGCTCATGGCGGACTCCACTTCGCGCTGGGCAGAGGCAATGCGAGAGATAGGCGGCAGGCTGGAGGAGATGCCTGGCGAGGAGGGGTATCCCGCTTACCTTGCAAGGAGGCTTGCGGAGTTCTACGAGCGCGCAGGGCGCGTAAGGTGCCTGGGAACGGATGAGAGCAGGACGGGCTCGGTCACCATCATCGGCGCGGTTTCGCCCCCGGGAGGGGACATCAACGAGCCGGTGTCGCAAAACACGCTGCGCGTCACCAAGGTTTTCCTTGCGCTCGACGCGTCGCTTGCACAGCGCAGGCACTTCCCGGCATTCCACTGGCTGAGGAGCTATTCCCTGTACACCGACACGCTTGACAGCTGGTACATGCAGAACGTGTCATCCGACTGGGTGGAGCTCCGCAAGGAGGCAATGGCGCTTTTGCAGAAGGAGGCGGAGCTGCAGGAAATCGTGCAGCTGGTAGGCCCGGACGCGCTTCCTGAAAAGGAGCAGGCAGTCATGGTATCCACCAAGATGCTGCGCGAGGACCTGCTGCAGCAGTCAGCATTCCACGAGGTGGATACCTACTCCTCGATGAAGAAGCAGTACCTGATATTGAGGAACATCCTGCGCTTCCACCACAGGGCGATTGCCGCGGTGGAGCTTGGCGTGCAGCTCAAAAGGATTCTTGAGCTTCCCATACGCGAACGGATTGCGCGCATGAAGGAAGTGCCCGAGGAGAAGCTTAACGAAGTCGACTTCCTCGGAAGCGAGATTGACAAGGCGTTTGACGGCCTCGGGGCCAAGTAGGTGATCTCATGAAGGAGTACAAAACAGTCACGCAAATCGCAGGCCCGCTCGTGTTCGTGGAGGGCGTAAACGACATCGGCTACGGCGAGATTGTCGAGATACAGCTGCCATCCGGCGAGAAGAAGAAAGGGCAGGTGCTTGACACCCAGCGCGGGCTTGCAGTGGTGCAGGTGTTCGGGACGACCGTAGGCATCAACCTCGAGGGCACTTCGGTGAAGTTCCTTGGCGAGACCATGCAGATAGGCGTGTCAGGCGAGATGCTTGGCAGGGTGTTCAACGGGCTTGGCGAGCCGCGCGACAAGGGGCCCGCAATCATTCCGGAGAAAAGATTGGACATCAACGGAGCGCCCATCAACCCCTATGCGAGGGCCGAGCCGCGCGACTTCATCCAGACAGGCATCTCCACGATAGACGGGCTGAACACGCTTGTGAGGGGGCAGAAGCTCCCCATTTTCTCAGGCTCAGGCCTTCCGCACAACCAGCTTGCAGTGCAGATTGCAAGGCAGGCAAAGGTGATTTCCTCATCTGGCAAGGGCGGCAAGGACCAGTTTGCCGTGGTGTTTGCGGCAGTGGGGATAACGCACGAGGAGGCTTCATTTTTCATGCGCGACTTTGAGAAGACAGGCGCGCTTGAGAGGGCGGTGCTTTTCCTGAACCTGGCGGACGACCCGTCAGTGGAGAGGATTATCACGCCGCGCCTTGCGCTCACCACCGCGGAATATCTTGCGTATGAGAAGAACATGCACGTGCTGGTCATCATCACGGACATGACAAACTACTGCGAGGCTCTGCGCGAAATCGCATCTGCAAGGGAGGAAGTGCCTGGAAGGCGAGGCTATCCGGGCTACATGTATACCGACTTGTCCACCATCTACGAGCGCGCAGGGCGCATAAAGGGAAAGGACGGGACGGTGACGCAGTTGTCCATCCTCACCATGCCTGGCGATGACATCACGCATCCGATTGCCGACCTGACAGGGTACATCACAGAGGGGCAGATTGTGCTTGGCAGGGACTTGCACAGGAAGAATATTGTGCCCCCCGTCGACGTGCTTCCGTGCCTGTCAAGGCTTATGAACCTGGGGATTGGAAAGGACAGGACGCGCGAGGACCACAGGGGGATGGCAGACCAGC
>JBAZTI010000076.1:0-2202 GCA_041662045.1 Candidatus Micrarchaeia archaeon
GTTCTTCAGCAGGTTAAGCACGTCCGCCCTGCCCTCCACTATCACTATGGCATCCATCTTCTCGATGCCTGGGCCGCATGGGAGCTTCTCAGGGCCGTATTCCGAAATCTCGGCCACCTTGACTTCCTGGCGCACCATCTCAGAGATTTCCTTGCTCTCGGGTATTTCGTGCGTAAGCATGCTCTTGAGCAGGATTTTCGCCCTGTCCACCAGTATCTTGCGCTTGGCATTCCTCGTGTCCTCCACTTTCTCGATGCCTATCTTGGCCTCGCACGGGCCCACGCGGTCCACCGTCTCAAGCGCAGCCGCAAGTATGCACGTCTCCACCATGTCCAGCGAGGAGGGCAGCTTTATCTTGCCTATGCTCCTGCCGCCGCGCGGGTTGAGGTCCACTTCGATCCTGCCTATCCTTCCGTTCTTCTGCAGGTCGCGCAAGTCAAGCTCGTCCCCGAGCAGCCCTTCGGTCTGCCCGAAGATGGCCCCCACAACATCCGGCTTTTCCACCAATCCGTCAATCTCAAGATTAGCGTAAACCAGGTATTTCACCGTGTCAATGTATGTCTTTCCCATTATTTTCACCTTGTTTTCCTTTCATTTTGCTTCATTGCTTCAATCACCCTTTCAGGCTGGCAATCCGCCGAAAGGGTCTTTCTCCTGCTTTTGTGCCCTGCCAGCATGACAACTTGGCAGGCTAGCGCTTTTTCAAGCTCAGAAAGAAGAAGCCTGTTTGCGCGCCCTTCCTCGGGCGGCTCCGGCAGGTCGGCTTTCAGCGCAAGGGGCGACTGCGACACAAGCGTGAGGCAAAGCCTCCTTGCGCCAGGGTGCGCCCGCACCGAAAATACCGTTGCCATTGCACTTTCTCCGAAAACGCGCCATCGCGCAAAAGCGCAAAACGGCGCATGTTCCATCGAAAAGATTTGCCTGCTCAAGCCGGCCTTGCCGGTTGTTCAGCGGCATGATGCCGCCCCGGGCGCGAAATTATGCGCCTGGAAATGAGCGTGAAATCCTTGTGATGCCAGCCCGCGCGTGCGCGGGCATATGATGCTTCTTCCATTCCCTTGAAACCGGGAACTTTCGTTCCCGGAGCGTTAATTTAATGTGCGGCGCGCTGTTGACAGGCATTTCATAGCTAGAAGCTCTAGCTGCCATCCACGCGCAGCGGTTTCTATTAGGAAAAGGAGTTATATATAAAGGAATATGGTTCCGGCGTCGCTTCGCTGGGATTTGCGCAATAATCAACATTTATAAAAACATAGGCTTATATCTCAAAATGAGGTGTTGTTTTTGTTCGTAATGCAAGTAACTTCTGCCGTTTCTGCCGGTACCGCGATCAAGGTTTTGCCGTACAAGGACAAAGCCGCGAGAGTCAACGGATATGACCACCGGGAGCCAATCCTGTTCTTCAACCGTGTGCTGGACTACCGCGCAATGGTCGCCACAAAGGAAAGAATCGACAATAACGTCTATTCAAAACCAGAAACCGTCGAAAGCGTAGCCGAGCAGGTTCTGTCCAGAAAAACAACAATCGTTGACGCCTACGCAAACACCAACATACTCGCCCTGGCGGCAAGGTACCAGAAAGTGGTAAAGCTGGCCAACAAGGTATGGGGGGCATGCCTCGCCGTTGCGGGCGCAGCCACAACTGTCTTTTCCTCCGCCCCGGTTGCAGCCGCAGTCGGGGTGCCTGCAGTGCTTGGCGGCGCGCCGGCATTTGTCCCGATCATAGGCGGGGCAGTGTTCGTGCTTGGCGTGACCCTGCTTGCAATGGGCTTTTTCGCGACTCCTAAAAAGGAGGCTGTAAGCACCTTCCAAGAACTTGCGAACGGCTCTGGCAAGACAGCTGAAAAAACGGACGCTGCCTTGAATTAAGCCAGCGCTTCTTTTCTTTCTTCTATGCCGCTAGCCGTGCTTCCGCAGCCGCTATTTTGCCTGGCGGTGCCGGCGGAAGCGTCAGTGTTTTATCATTTCCCTCCAAAATCCCTCCATGCGCAGGCTTGTGGGGGCCATCGCGCTTCTCATTGCCGCCTTCTTCCTCTTTTTGCTCATCCCTTTCCCTGACGGGGAGCCCCTGCAGGGGCAGGCAGGCGAAAGCGCGCCAGCAGGCTTCGGCATCCGCTCTGCTGAAATTGCCGATGATGGGGGCTCAAAGGCAGCAGTGCTGCGGATCTTCCTCCTGTCCGATGGCGCGCGCAACCTGTCAGC
>JBAZTI010000076.1:2212-4363 GCA_041662045.1 Candidatus Micrarchaeia archaeon
TTCCCCGCTCCAGAACAACGTGCTCCTCCTTTCCTTCCCCTCCGCTCCCGGCGTGGGCGAGGGGCTGGCGCAGGGCGTGTCATCCGCGCTTTTGAAAAACGGGCTCTCCTCCAGGCAGGCAAGCCTGCAGGATGCCCTCGCTTCCGAAAACGCGCTCATCATCTCCCCTGCAGGCGCCATCCCCCTCCCTCTCCTGCAAAACGCATCGCTGCTTGAGGCGCAGAACAGCCGCGTCATTGTGATTGAGGCGCTTCCTGGCAAAACAATAGGCGAAGACGGCAGCATTGCCCAGCAAAACGCAAGCCTTCCGGAAAATTTCGAGCTGGTGCGCCTTTCCCCCCAGGGCGAGGGAAGCGCCCTGCCGGATGTGGCGCTGCGCGCGATTTTCCTTCCGCGCGCAGACGTTGTGCGCGTTTCCGCCCAGCCAGGCAATGCCACAATCGTTGTGCCCGTCAACGCAAGCGCCGCCTATTGCCGCGCTGTGGGCGAAATGCCTGGCGGCAGGCACAGGTTTTCCGACAGCGGCAAGCTCCTCTCCCCGCCCGGCAGCCTTGCCGGGCCGCAGCGGCTTGCCGCTGGCAAGAGCGGGATTTTCGAGTTCTCATTGCCAGGAAACGAAGAGGTCGGCAGGGACCTTGGCTTCTTTGCAGTGGCATACCTGCCCGAAGGAGAGGCATTCAGGGAAGAAATCGCAGGCGGGGTGATAACTCATGGCTGGGCAAGCCGCTTCTCCATGGGTTTTGCGCGCGGGGGGCAATACACTGTCCGCGTGATGGACCAGTTTGCGCGCGTGCATGCATCTGCTTTTGTGCAGGTGCCTGCCCTTTCCGTGGTGCCTGCCTCTTCAGATGGCAGCCGGTACGAGTTCCTGGCGCTTGTTGATGGAAAGCCCGTGGAAGGCGCCATGTCCGCGCAGCTCGACAACGGCACGCCGAAAAATTACTCGGTGCGCGAAGGCAGGCTCATCGTCTGGTCAGCTCCGCAGCCGGGAAGCCACACCATGGAATTCGAGCATTCAGGCCTGCTCGCAACCTACCACTTCGTTTCCCGGCCTTCAGGCATGGTGGCGCTTGCCGACACCTACCTCCGCTTCGGCGTGCCTGCGGCAATGTTCGTGCTTGCCGTTTTCCTCCTCCTGCGCGCAGGCAGGAAAGCGAAATATTCAATCACTTTCCCGGAAGCTGCGCCTGCCGATCCCTGCGTCCTTGAGGTGACTGGGCAGGACATGCTCTTTGCATGGGCTGCCGCAGACAGGAAATTCGGCGGCTTTTGCCTGCCCTGCTACCCCCACGAAATAGCGGCAGGGCTTTTGGCCGGGAAAGGCGGGCATTCCAAGCCGGCAAATGCGCACAGCGTGCTTCGCATCCTGCGCAGGCTGTCCGAGCAGGGGGTTTTCGCAGAGCACGAGGGCGCATTCATACCAAAGGCAAAAATGGGCGGCTTTTCCGCGCGCGAGCTTCTCATGCTGCGCACCATCCATGAGTGCATGCTGGAGCGGGGCTTGCGCTTTTCAAGAAAGCCGGTCATCGCCCTGGAAAAGGGCGGGCTTGAGCTTGCGCTTTTCAGGGGCAGGGAGTCTGCGCTTTCAGGCATCGGGAAGGCATGCCGCGCGCTTGTGTTTGAAAGCAAAGATGGGATTGCGGGGTTTGAAAAGGAGCTTTCCGCGCCAGGCGCAGTGAACAGCAGGATACGCCTTGCGCTTTGCAATGACAAATTATTGCTCGTGGCAGCGGCCAGGGGCGACCTTTGGAGGATTTTGCCATAGTGGCGCCATGCGCGCCAGCCTTGCCATATTCATTATCCTCATTTGCGCGCCCCTATTCGCAGTCTCGGAAGTCGAGGAGGCAGCCTTCCGCAATGCCATGCTCGCCCAGCCGCTTCTTGGCGCTGCAAACGCGTGCAATGCCCCTGCGCGCACGCCCACGGCGGATGACATCTTTTATGTTGCGGGCATCCGCATCGTCTCGCTCATCCCGCAGGCCGGCAATGCAACGTCCGACCTTTCAAATGCATCCGCCCTCTGGTCCTGGTCGGCCGATTTCCCGCAGGAGGCGCGATTTTCCATCCGCGAAGACGGGCGCTGCCCAGCTGGCGAAATCCGGTATTATGCGCCGTCTGCCCCGTCGCTCTCAGGCGCCATCTCATACAGGT
>JBAZTI010000077.1:0-4338 GCA_041662045.1 Candidatus Micrarchaeia archaeon
AGGAGGAACGAGATCTGGTACAAGGCATATGTCTGGGTGGTGAGGCACGTGGGGCTTTACGTGCCCATACCCTTCTAGGGTGTTTGCTTGCCGAACAAACTATTTTTCCTCGCGTTCATCCTCCTTTCATCGCAGGTGGCCTTTGCAGACGAGCTTGCGGACCAGCTTGCTGACTTCGGCGTGGGGCTGGATGCGGAAATAACGATAAGGAACGACACGCTCCTCTCAAGCCCCCAGATAATACTGGTGGATGCGGAGATACAGAACCCGAACGACGAGCCCATGTCCATCTACCTCATCAGGCAGGAGGCAGACGGCTGGAAAATAGTGAACCTGCTGGGGGCGCTTGCGCCCAATACGAAAACCAGCGTAGGGCTCGAGATAAGCGTCTCGTACGACAAGCGGCCTGCGAAGAAGACCAGGTATGCGATAGTGGGCAGGGGGGACGGCGGGGCGGTCTACGGGACGTTTTTCGAGATAAGCGAGGACTGGGGCGCGTACGAGAAGGAGATACGGGAAAGCCTCACGGGGATGGTGCTTCTGTGGGTGCCCTCGGTCACGCTCGTGCTCATCGTCCTGCTTTTTGCCGTGGCGAGGTATGCGTACAGCACAAAGAGCCCTGAAAGCGTGAAGGGGGAATACACCATGCAGACCCTCATCGTGCCCGAGGTGAAGGGCAGGCCGTTCGAGGAGAAGGTGGCTGACCTCATCATGCACCCGATTACGCTCGTGTTCGAGCTTGCCTGCGTGGGCCTGCTCGTGTTCATAATGTTCGAGGCGCTGTCAGGGGCCTCAAGCCCGGGGGATGCGGGCACCATAATGCTCCTCTCGGCGCTGGGCTCGTTCGCGGTGCCTTTCCTGTATTTCGCCGCGGCGTGGTATTTCGAGAAGCGCGAGGAGGGCAAGCCGCTCCGCTTCTTCGCAGGCATGTTCGTGTGGGGCATGTTCGCCGCGTTCATCTCCCTCATAGTGAGCTCTGGCGTGATATCCGAGCTTAGGGGGACGGACATCGCGCCCTACGTCATTGTTGCGACCATGCTGGTCTCCCCGGTGGTGGAGGAGACGTTCAAGGGGATGGGCATACTGTTCATGTCAGGCCACCACGAGTACAACGACACGCTCACCGGGCTGCTCCTGGGCTTCACATGCGGCGCCGGCTTTGCCTTTGTGGAGAACTGGTTCTATTTCTCGTTCAAGTCCAACCCGTTCGACATCGGCCTTTTCAGCTGGGTGGGGCTCATACTCTACCGCTCGTTCTTCAACACGCTGGCGCACGGCTGCTTCACAGCCGCGGTTTCCACGCCCATAGGCTATGCGAGAAGCGCGCCCATGCTCAAGTCCGTTGCGCGGCTCGCATTCGTCCCAGGAGTGTTCCTTGCCATCGCCATACATTCCATATACAACATGAGCGCGCTTGCGGACAGCTTCATGGTGGACGGCAGGGCCGTGCCTTTCTACATCTTCAACCCCATGCTGATAATCCTGCTTGCCACGGTGTTTTTCCTTGTGCTCGTGCTTGCGGTGATAGACGAGAAGAAGCGGGCGGCGATTGAGAGGCAGAGGTTCGCGCCGGGCATCGGATGAGGCGCAATACCAATAATAATGTGAGTGGAGGAATCCTTGCATGGCACACACAGGCGCGCGCGGGCAGGTGAGCACCGAGATACTGGTGCTCATAGGCGTTGCTCTGTTCCTGCTCATCCCGGTGCTCCTTTACGCCTACGGGCGCGCAAACGTCTCGGGCGAGGACCTGGCGGTGCAGAAGGCGGAATTCGCCGCGCACAGGCTCGCAAGCCTTGCGGACTCCGTCGGCTACCTGGGAGGGGGCGCGAAAATCATAGACGAGATTGAAATCCCTCCCTATGTGAAAAGCGTGTCTGTGAACGGGCACGACATCGTGATCGAAATGGAGCCGGGCTCTGGCAGGAAGCAGATTGTCGCAGGCACCTCGTTTGTCCTGGAGGGAACCGGCTTTTCGCGCATCAGCAGGCCTGGCACCTACTTCATAGAGGTGGGCGCGCTTTCAGCCTCGCGCGACGACCCGTCGGCCCCGCAGGTCGGGCTCATTGTGCAGTAAAAGCCGGGCAGGCGACGGGATATCCCCTCACTGGCCCCTGTAAAAGCCATGAAGCGCAGCGAACTGGCGCGAGCCTATTTTTTCAATCTTCAAGAACTGTTTTCTTTCAAGCGCAGCCAATGTGCGCGTGAGCGATGTTTTCGGTATGAGAAGGTCGCGGCGCATGCGCGACACGCGCACCGATGCGGGCGCGTGGTGCTGAACGTACTCCACTATGGTTTTTTCCTTTGCGTCAAGAGTGGCAAGCAAGTCGAGCTGGCGCCTGTCAGCCACATTGGGCGGCTTTGCCGGCGGCGCCTTTTCCCTTTTCTGCCTTGCGCCAGCTGCGCCGCCTTTTCCCCTGAAAAAGTATGCCGCAAGCGCAATTGCAATCACAAATGCCGCCACTGCCGAATAAAGCAGCGTCTTGTCGGGCCTGGCAAGCGTGACGTCTGCCCGCTGGAAGCCGCCGCGCGAAATGCCCACCCCAAGCTGGGCGGACTCCTCGCCGTATTTTGAGGAGATGATGCATTCCCCCTCAGGCACTTTGGCAAACTGGAATGCCCCTGCTTCGCTTGTTTGCGCTTCCATGCGCTCGCCGCCGGAGCAGGACATTTCCACAAAGGCGCCGCCTATCACCGAGCCGTTCTGGGAGAAAAGCGTGCCTGCCAATGAGCCTATGAAGCGCATGGGGATGGGCTGGGAAATTCCATTGCAGCGCGCTGCGCCTTCCCAGATGCCGTCAGGGGAGGGAGTGGCATAGTCGTCGTATGTGAGCGCGGCGTTTATTGCCGCCGAGTCTGAATACAGGGTGGCGCGGTTGCCCTCGCGCGCCACTATCGCGGTGCTGCGGTTGCCGCCCGCCCCCTCGTACTGCACGTAGAGGATGGAGTCGGCAGGCAGCGTGCCTTGAGATGCAATGTCAAAAACGCACGGGTAGTCGTCGGAAAATGCCGGCGGCGGGGAGGCTGATGCGCCTGCCGAAAGCAAAAGCAGGCAGAACGCCAGCGCATGAAGTGCAATGTGCGATGCCATCATGCCACCTTTTGGGAGAGGTCAAGCGAGCAGCTGCCGCTTGGCACTATGCGAAGCACGCCGCCGTTTGAGAGCGCATCGCCTTGGGAGGGCACTGCCCATTCCTGGCGCGAGGCATCCCACTGCCTTATCTGCACCTGGGAAGCAGATGCGCCTGACTGCTTTGCGCATGCCTCTGCTATTGCGCCAGCCTGCTGTCCGTGCCATGCAGGAGGGATGGAGAGAAGCTGCCCTCCTGTGATGGAAACCACTGGCGAGGAAAGCGCCTCAGAGGGAAGCCTGCTTTCCATGGCGCATCTTTCGCGCGAGAAGACGAACATTGCCCCGAATTTCTCGTCCTCCACGCTGGGCTCGAAAGGCGCGGGCGTGAAAAGCGGCCCGAACCTGTCCATCTGTATGTAGTCCCCGCGGAAAGGGGAGTAGCGGTAGCCTGTTATTATTGCGTCGCAGCCGTAGATGCCCATGCCTTGCGCATAGGGAACCAGGTTCCAGCCAACCTGAAGATTTGTTTTCCAGTATGCGTCGCTTCCCACCAGGGGCTTTACCTCCACCTGAAGCGTCTTGCTCACCTGCTTCCAGTGGTCGGATTCCGCGTAGGCGGTTACCTGCACGGTGTAGTTGCCTGCAGGGGTGCCTGGCGGCACTCCGATGAGGCCTTCAAAGCTTTGCCCTTTGCCAGGGAGGAGGAAAAACAGGTTGCGCTCCTGCATGCCGTTCAGCGCAAGCACGAATTCCTTTCCATCATAGCCGTTCGTGAAGTCCACGCCGTACTGCTGCGCGCCGCACCCCCCGGGCTGGGCGCCTGACACGGCAACTGAAACAATTGCCACCCTTCCTGCGGCAACGCTCACTTTCTCTTCGCCAAGCGAGAGGCTGGGAAACACCGCGCATGCGCCTGCCGCCTCGCCGGCGCTGCCTGATGCGCCCGAAGCTGCAAACAGCATGCCCACCAGAAGCACAAGCACCGATGCAAATGCCATCATGTTCATTTTTTCCATATCAATCACCTTTTGTTCCATTATTATTTATATCTTGCCCATTAAGCGGAGCAGGAGCGCCTTTATTTCCTCAAGAAGCGCGATGATGCGCTCATACTGGCCCTGCTGCCCGGCATTGGGCTCAGGCTTGGCAGGCTCCATAGCAACCGTTTCAGAATGGGCAAGCACAGCCTTTTCAGGAATTGGCGGGACCTGCCCCACGGATGTGTTTGCCCCGCCAGGCTCGCCCAGAGTCTGCGGCGCTTGCGG
>JBAZTI010000078.1:0-4281 GCA_041662045.1 Candidatus Micrarchaeia archaeon
CCTCAAAGAGCGCATCGCGCAAATCAAGCTCTCGCGCGAGAAAAAGCTCTCCTCGCGCACGCAGGGCATGGAAATCCTGAGAAATCGCCTGGAAGGGACCGGCTTCTCTCTTGCAGACCCGGAGCAGCTGTTCGAGTCGCTTCTGGAAGGGACTGCGCTTGCCGAGATTAAGGCGAAAATAGAAAAAGCAACGTGAGGTTATGAAAAAATATGATGCTGGCGTGAAAAAAGGGATGTCCAAAACCCGCCGCGAACTCTTGGAGAAATTTGATACTTTGATTGAAACAAGGTCTATTCGTAAGGAAGACCTTGTCGATATTACTCAATACAAAGAGCCAAGACCAAAGAGCGTCAGTTCCAAGCTGTCCTATTTCACCGATGCAATTTCTACATTGTTCAGGGACGAACCATCCAAGCATGAAAAAAACGATTACGAACTCGGCATAGATGTGGGAATTACTAACGAAAGAGCCAGAGTTGCCACTCTTTTCAAGGAGTGGTTTGATATATTCAAAACAATCGATAATTATACCTATCAAAAGAAAATTCGTCCAGCAATTGAGGGCAATCGAGAAGACCTTGATTGGGATTTTGTGCTGCCAAACACCAAAGACCCTCCGCATGAACGTCTTTTGCCAGGAAAATACCGTCGCTAATCATACCTCTAAAAAAGAAGCTCCACTTCTCACATGTGGCTGTTCTGCAGATGTAAATTAAAATTCCACCCTGTCGCAGCGCATGTAGTCGCGCAGGGCTTTTGGCACGGCAAATCCGTTCTCGTCCTGGTAATTCTCCATTATGGCAATCATCGTCCTGCCCACTGCCAGGCCGCTGCCATTGAGCGTGTGCACGAACTCAAGCTTTCCTGCGCGCCTGAAGCGGATGTTCGCGCGCCTTGCCTGGAAGTCGGTGCAGTTCGAGCATGACGAAATCTCGCGGTACCTGTCCTGCGAGGGCAGCCACACCTCCAAGTCATACGTCTTCGCAGAGGCAAAGCCCAGGTCGCCTGTGCAAAGCTCAATCACGCGGTAAGGAAGCTCCAGCTTCTGCAGCACCGACTCGGCGTCTTTCGTGAGCTTCTCAAGCTGCTCGAACGATTCTTCGGGCTTGGTGAACTTCACAAGCTCCACCTTGTCGAACTGGTGCTGGCGCATTATTCCCTTGATGTCCTTCTGGTAGGAGCCTGCCTCGCGCCTGAAGCACGGCGTGTATGCGCAGAAACCCATGGGAAGCTGCTCCTCCTGCAGTATTTCGCCTGAAAACATGTTGGTGACAGGAACTTCAGCGGTGGGTATGAGCCACAAATCCTCGTTCCCTATCCTGTAAAGCTCCTCTGCGAATTTGGGCAGCTGCCCCGTGCCTGTCATTGTCCTGCTGTTCACAAGGAATGGGGGCAGCACCTCGGTGTAGCCGTTCATTCCCTGAAGGTCGAGCATGAAATTCACAAGCGAGCGTTCAAGCCTTGCGGCAAGCCCCCGCAAAATCACAAAGCGGTGCCCTGCAAGCTTCACGCCCCGCTCAAAGTCTATCAGCCTCTTGTCTGCAACGTCATAGTGCGGCTTCACGTCCCTGCTTGTGCGCGAAGGCTCGCCCCATTTTCGCACCTCGCGGTTGAAGTTCTCGTCATTGCCTTCAGGCACGCCCTTGCCCGGGAAGTTCGCAACAGTCATGAGAATTTCGTTCATCTTCGCCTCAAGCGCATCCGCCTTTTCGTCGGCTGCGGCAATGCCAGCCGCAAGCTTTTTCGTCGCAGCAAGAAGCGCATCCGCCTTCTCCCCTTTCTTCTTCGCCTCTGAAATCTTCATGGAAGCGGCGTTCCTTTCCGCCTTCATCCTGTCCGCCTCGTTTTTCGCCACACGCCACTCCTTGTCAAGGGCCATGAGCGCTGCGGCTGGCGCAGCATCCGCATTCCTGCGCGCCAGCGACTCCTCAAGAAGCGCAGGGTTCTCGCGTATAAGTTTCAATGAAAGCATTCAGCCCAACTCCTCGCGAAGCTTCGCGACCAGATCCTGCCCTATCCTTGCCTGCGCCTCCCTGGTGCTGCCGCCTATGTGGGGCGTGAGCACCACGTTTGAAAGCCCGCAAAGCTTGCCCGAGTAAGGCTCGGACGGGAATACGTCAAGCGCCGCGCCCCCTATCCTGCCCTCCTTGAGTGCTGAATAGAGCGCATCCTCGTCCACCAACCCGCCGCGCGCAGTGTTCACGATAACGGCATTCTTCTTCATATTGGCAAGCACGCCTGCATTTATCATGTTCCTGGTTTCAGGCATGAGCGGCACGTGGAGCGAAACATAGTCGGACGCGGCAAAAAGCTCGTCAAGCGAAACATGGTGCCCTATCATGGTCTCGCCGTGGTGGTGCGGGTCATAGTAAATCACCCTCATGCCCATTGCCTTTGCTTTCAGGGCAAGCGAAACGCCAATCCTGCCAAGGCCCACAATGCCAAGCGTCTTGTCCATTATCTCGGTGCCGAATGCCTCTTTCTTGAGCCATTTCCCCGCCTTCATGCCCGCATCGGCAACAAAGAGCTTCCTGCTGAGCGCAAGCATCATGCCAAGCGCAAGCTCGGCAACGGAGTTGGTGGACGCGCCCGGGGTGTTCACCACCTTCACGCCGCGCTTCTTGCAGGCTTCCGCATCCACATTGTCCAGCCCAACTCCAGCGCGCGCAACCAATCTGAGCTTGGGCGCGTGCACAAGAAGCTCCTCAGTTACTTTTGTGGCGCTTCGAACAATGAGTGCATCTGCGTCAGCAAGCGCCGCCTTCAGGTCGGCAGGCGTCACGACAGTTTCACCCAGCTTTGAAATCTGCGCCACCACTTCAGGCTCCATCGCATCCGCAATCACAATCTTCATGGTATCCGCCCCTCAAATCTCACTTGCCCAGTTCCTTCCTTATCGCATCAAATGCATAATCAAGGTGCGCGTCGTCAAAGTTGCCAAGGTGGCAAATCCTGAAGAACTTGCCTTTCAGGTCCCCGAAGTCGCGCGCGGTCACAAGATTGTACTTCTCGCGCAGCCTTTTCCGAAATCCGTCGGCATCCTCCATTATGAAGCCTGTGATGGAAGGCGAGTAAAAGCCTGCTTCTGCAAACACCTTGTAGCCTATGCTTTCCACGAACTTGCGCGACTTTTCCGCAGCAGCCGCATGCTTTGCGCGGTGCGCGTCAAACCCGCCGCGCTCGTTTATGTAGTCTATTGCCGCTTTCATGGAAAACATGACGGACACCGCGGGCGTGGTGGGCGTCTGGTTGCCATCCATGTCCTTCTTGTACTTCTTCATATCAAGGTAGAATGTGCGCGCGGGTATCCCTTCCGCCCTTTTCATCATCTCGTCGGTGAAAGCAACGGTTGCCATGCCAGGCGCAGCGCCGATTGCCTTTTGAGAGCCTGTGGCTGTGAAATCCACGCCAAACCCCTTGATGTCCAGCGGCGCGGATGCCCATGCGGACACAGCATCCAATATGGTGACCATGCCCTTGCTTTTGGCGTACTTGCAAATCGCCTTTGCGTCATTGAGCACGCCCGTGCTCGTCTCGTTGTACACCATGCCGAATATCTGCGCGCCGGAAGCGTCTATGTGCGCCTTTGCCCTCTCCAGGTTCCATCCCTTGCCAAGCGCCATCTTCTCCACCTGCGTATTGGGGCAGTAGATTTTCGCGCACGCAGCCAATTTGTCGCCGAATGTGCCGTTGGTGAGCACGAGCGCCTTGTCAGTTGGCTTTGTGAGGCATGCCCAGCCCATCTCCAGCCCTGCAGTGCCCGAGCCTGTCACGAGAAACACGTGGTCTGCGTTGAAGTCTTTCTTGAACGCGGAAACAAGCTCAGCCACAAGCGCCTTCATCTCCGCGCCCCTGTGGTATATCATCTCCCTGCTCTGGGCAAGGCGTATGGGGTCTGCAAGCGCCACAGGCCCAGGCGTAAGCATGTGCATTTTTCCTTCAGGCATGTTATCATCCTCTCCGAACCGAATTAGGGAGAATACTATTATAAAAACAAGGGAAACTCTACAATCCATGATGGAATACCAGCTAGCCGCACCCTTCTCCCCCTCAGGCGACCAGCCCGAGGCGATCGACGCGCTTGCGCGCGGGGTGAAAAGGGGCGGCAATCAGACCCTGCTTGGCGTGACTGGCAGCGGCAAGACCTTTACAATAGCGAATTTGGTGGCGCGCACAGGCAGGACTGCGCTTGTAATCTCGCACAACAAGACGCTTGCCGCGCAGCTTTACTCCGAATTCCGCCAGTTCTTCCCGAAAAACAAGGTGGGCTATTTCGTCTC
>JBAZTI010000079.1:0-4233 GCA_041662045.1 Candidatus Micrarchaeia archaeon
TGCGCAAGGTCGGTGTGCACCATAGCGGCAAGCTGCAATGCGGTGGTGCCTTTTGGCACGAGATATGCGTCCGGAAGCACCTCGCCCTTGTTGTTCGAGTACTTGTGCTCGTCTTCCACTGGGTAAACTATGATGCAATCCATGTGCTGGTAAACGATATAGTCTATTATCTGCTGCACCCCGCTCCCCTTGTTCTCGCGGAGCACTCGCCCCATCGCGGCAAGCGCCTCAACCTGCTTCTCATTCGGCGCGCCCTTCACGGAGAATTCCAAATCCCCCGGGCGGTATTCCACCAGCCCCGCATGCTCAGCCTTGCGCAAGGCGAGCTCCACTGCGGCGCTGCATGGGAGGACGGCAACGCCCGCCACGCGCAGCACCCTCTCAAAGCCTTCCCTCGCGCCAACAACGTCCATCTTGTTGCATGCCACAACAACGGGCATGCGCATCCTGACAAGAGCGCGCGCAAGCCGCGCCAGCCCGCTGTCATCGGGCGCGCCGGTTTCTATCGACAATCCACACTCCAACGCAGCCTTGTGGAGCATCCCCTCCCCTATCTTCAGGCCTGTAAGCGACTTGGCAAGCCCGGCTGCGCCCTTTTCCTTTGCACCCCGCTTCATTATGTCCACCAGCCAAAGCGCAATCTCCTCCTGCAAAAAGCCTATTTCATCCGCAGGGGAGCAGCCGTCGCACGGGTTTCCCTGCAAGTCAGTCTTCCCTGTGGCGTCCACCACCTGTATGAGCACGTCTGCTTCGCGTATGCTGTCCAGGAACTTGTTGCCAAGCCCCTTCCCGGAGTGCGCATCCGGCACCAGCCCCGGCACGTCTATCATGCCCACTGGGACCAGCCTCACGCCGCCCGCGCACTTGCTGTTTTTCGCATCGCACCCGGGCAGCCCCAGCTCGGCATGCGGGCAGGGCGCGCGCACATATGTCACGCCCCGGTTGGGCGTGATTGTTGTGAATGGATAGTTTGCAATCTGGGCGTCCACCATTGTGGCCGCGGCAAAAAAAGTGCTCTTGCCCTTGTTGGGCGCCCCCACCACGCCGATAAGCATAGCCCAATTCTGTTGCCGCATGATTAAAAACGTTCCTCAACATATGTTGTTCCATGCCTGGCACCGACCTTCTTATGCGCAAGATGCAGGAGGCGGCAAGGGAGGCTTCCACACAGGAAAACCTTTCCAAGGGGCACATTGCCGTCACCTACCTTTTCCAGGGCCAGCCTGGCAGGCGCATATTGCGGCTCGAAGGCAAAGCATTCGACGGCAGCGATCTTTACTACGACTACAGGACAAAAAAAGTGAAGACGGTCGCGCAATTCGAGAAATATTGGGGAGTCACAAACATCAGTGCCACCCACACCATTGACCTGCAGAGCCTCAAATACTCGGAAATGCCCCAAACACCTGCCCAGCAGCCTGCACAACAAACGCAGCCGCCAACCTGGCAAGCCCCCTGGCAAGGCCAGCCGCCACCGCAAACGCCTTCCCAGCCTCCGATGCAGCAAACACCGGCCCCCATCCAACCGAGCCCTGGGCAAAACCAACCACCATCGGGCCAAGCCCCGCTGAAAACGGACCTGCTCCCCAAAAAAACCTGGCTTGAGCTCAACACGCCTGCGGAGCCGCCCCAAGGCAAGCCGGCGCCTAAGCGGTACCACAGCGCAAATACCGAGATAACGCGCAGCAACATGCCAATATTCAGCTATTTCAATCGCTATTACCCCGGCACCATCCACTGTGCAGCAATTGCGTGGGGGCTCATCCTCCCCCATCTTCTGGCCGAGGAAGGCAAGGCCGCAGTCATATTCCCTGTGAGCAGCTGGAAGGCCAAGGACTACGTGGAAAAGCACAAGGAAATCTCGGTGTTGTGCAAAAACCTGCAAATTTCACCGAAGACAAACAAGGAGCTCTTCGACCTGCTGGCAAACACCGGCGGCAGGCTGGAAAAAGGGGCAATAATCACCCTTGACAGCGGGCATTCATATGAGGGCAAGCGGCAGGGCGACCCCACCCACACGATGGTATATTCTGGGGCCGCCTGGTATGACAACCGCACAGACGCCAAGGTCTCCACCACCGTCTTCAAACCCGGCAGGGCAAGCCCCGACAGGGCGGAATTCGAAAAGATGGTCTATTCAACAAGCGGCGGCAAGTGGGCGCTTTCTGATGAAGAATTCAAACAGTTGGCTGACGAGGGCGCCTGGCTGCAGAAAGGCGGCTTCATCGTGGAGCGCTCAAACGGCGAATACTGGCTCCACCTTGCTGGCCTGAAAAACACGGAATTTTCGCGCCTGGGAAGGGTGCCAATCCTCGAGGATGGAACAGCCAATATCCGGCAGGCGCTTTCAATCATCCACGATCCAGCGCTTACCTTAATGCCATCCGACATCGCAAAAATCAATGCGCTGCAGGATGGCAGGACCGTAATCGTTTCTCCGGAAATAGGCGGGCAGTACCAGTTCAGCAGCACTGATGGCGGCTCGCAAAGGGCAATCCAACTCTTCAACTACGATGTTTTCAAGGGATTTGCCGAGGAAGGAAAAACGCTTCTCGGACTTGACGGCCGCTCATACTCGTTGAGGCGCGAGCTGGACGAAAGCGGCAAACGCGAAGTGATAAGCGTTTATTCCAGCCCATCCAGCGTGGTCTTTTATTCTATCAAGCGCTCCGGGGCATCGCTTGAGGTTTCCGCAAAACGCGACCTGTTCCTGGAACATTTCAGCTGGGCAAAGAATTCGGGCGTTTACCAGGTGGATTTCTCCAAAATGCCGCCTGCAAAGGAGCGCATAATATCCACTGGCGACTTCGGCCTCGACAAGGCAACTGCCGAAGGGTTTGCCGCGCTGCTATCAAAGACCTATGGCATACAGTTCGAGTACTGCCTCAACGAGATAATGCTCCAGAACGGCATCTCCCAGCCGAGGGCGGCATACAAATCGCTCACTGTGCAGCTCGCCGTGATGGTCCCCGATGCCGCAATAGGCCGGATACTCAACGTGCCAATGGAATATACCGAGACTCCGGAAACCAAGAAATGGTGGGACGATTTCAGGAAGACCGCGGAATACGTCCCCATGGAAAACAGGGAAATTTTCGACCAGATCCTCTGGCGGAGGGAGGAATACTTCAGGCGCTGCGCGCAAATAGACGAGATTTTCTATAACACAAAAATCCCGTCAGTGAATGTGGACGCCCTCAAGGTGATACTTTATAACGAGATGTTCAGCTCGCCGCGCAGCCAGTCCGATGCGGCATTTTCAGGCGGGTACTACAGCAACCGGGAACTCAAGAAGCACCAGTCACGGGCACTTTTCGGCATATCTGGCTCAAGCTTCGGAGACGCGGTCGAATCCTTCTTTGGGAAGGATTCCTATATCGATTCCTGGGGCTTTTTCCAGTCGAGCATCAACTACGTCATAGACTACCTTGACGGCAACAAGCCAATTGATTTTGGCGGCAAAACATCGCGCGCCCCCGATGCGGCGCTCGGCCAGGAGCGGCGCGAGCATCTGATAAGCCTGTTGTCATCCACAGCCGGCAATGAGAAGGCAATCGAAGCTCTTGGGGCGTGGCAAGGCGCCGGCTTCGCGGAGGAGCGCCGCGAAACAGTGGCCGGCCTGCTCGAGAACGACATGGCGTTCGCCCTTTTCTTTGTCAACCGCCTCTATTCCGAAAACAAGCGCATCCTCGAAGAACAGGCAAGGCTGCAGCTGGGGCGGAACTACAACAGCACCGATCTGGAAATGACGGCCTGCTTTGCCTACAACCGCGGGATACTTCGGGCAAATATCGGGATATTCCAGCAGAATCTCCTCATCGTGGCCCAAAACCTCGCAAGCTCGCTTTCCAGCAAAGCGGATGATGAAAGCAAAAAGGCCTCGCTGCGCATATCCGCGCTTATAGGGAGGTTCGCAATCGACGGCATGCTTGGCTCGGATGGGAAAAGCGTCACCTTCGACCTTTTCAAGGAAGTTTGCGCAGCCAAGGGCATAGTCCAAATCGAGTCGGGCGGCAAAGCCCTGGGCCTGGAAGGCATGAATTTTTCCGATTTTCATGGCATTTTCGGCGAGCCGGGGAACTACCGGGCCTTCGCCAGGTTTTTCTCCATGCCGCAGTTTCGCGGAAGCGACTTCTCCAACAGCTACGACAGAGAGAACGCAGCGCCCTACCCGACGCTGAAATACAATTACCTTTCGCAGCCAAGTATGAAAAGAAGGCTGACTGCTTATCT
>JBAZTI010000080.1:0-4144 GCA_041662045.1 Candidatus Micrarchaeia archaeon
GAATTAGTGGTGATTTCATGCAATCCCGCAAGGAAAGGCACGGATACTGGCTCATGCTGGATAAGGGGGAGGAAATCCTCTCCACCATCTCGGGCTGGGCGAAAAAGGAGAAAATCACAGGCGCGCAGGTCTGGGGCATAGGCGCGGTGGAGGACGTTGAGCTTGCGGCGTACGAGCCCGAGGCAAAAAAGTGGGTGAACAGGAAGTTTTCAGGCTCATACGAGCTTCTCTCCTGCATCGGAAACATAAGCGAGGAGGGGCTGCATGCGCACATTTCCATGTCCGGCGCGGATTTCAACGCAGTTGGCGGGCACCTGCTGCGCGCGAAAATATCGGTCTTCGGTGAATTCTTCATCCTTCCCACGGGCAAGCTTGGCAGGGAGCTGGTGCCATCATTTGGGCTGCGGGGCATAAGGCTGTAAAGCGGCAAATCCGGCAGCGCGCGCCTGCTTATCTCTTTTAAAACCTTGCAAAGTTATTACCCCTGCAAAGATGCCCCTGTAGCTCAGCGGTAGAGCGCCAGTTTCGTAAACTGGATGTCACGAGTTCAAATCTCGTCGGGGGCTTTTGTGCCTTCCCTCTTTTTCGCTCTGCGAAAAAGGGGTCCCTTTTTGCTTTGCAAAAAGAGGACGGCACAAAATCGCACCAAATCCTTTGGATTTGGCGCTCGCGAGTTCAAATCCCATCGGGGGCTCACTCTTGTTCGCCCCCTTCTGTCGCAAAGCTCCGCTTTGCTCCATCGTCGGGGTCTTTCTAATTCTAAAGAAGTTCAAACAGCTTCCAGCCCCTTCAGTATGGGCTTGCCGTCCTTCACCCACTCAAGCGCGCGCTCGAACTCGGCCTCGCGCACGCCCTGCCTCCTGAAGTAGCGCACCAGGTTCTGCACGTCCCTTTGCAGGAAATCGTCAGCGCGCGGGTGCGCCAGGAGCACCGCCTGCGCGCAGTCTATTATCTTGAGCCCGTCGTCGGTTACAAGCATATTATATTCAGAAAAATCGGCATGCACAAACCCCGCCTGGTATATCCTTTTCATCTGCTCAAGCAGGAACTCGTAGTCCTTGCGCGGGTGCTCGGTGCCAAGCTCGGCAAGCGTGGAGTATGCGATGTTCTCTATGCCGAAGAACTCCATCACCACGATGTTCCGCAGGAAGGCAAGGGGCTTTGGCACGCACACTCTCGCCTCGTAGAATGCTGAGAGGTTGGAAAACTCCTTCCTTGCCCATGCCAGGATGGTCTCGAACCTGTGGCGCGATGTGCCTGAAAAGCGCGGGTCGCCGTCAAGGTAGTCGTGCATGTGCACGAAGTTGGAGGTGTCTATGCGGTAAATCTTCACAGCCACCTTGCCGCCCTCGCGCGTGGTGGCGAGGAAAACAATCGCCTCCTTCCCCTTGGCAATCGGGTATTCGAGCCCGTCGAAGTGCCCTGCCTGGCGGAGCTTGGTCAGCGCGAAGCGCGTTTCCCTGTCGAACACCTGCTCCTCGAGCGGGTCCTCGCGGTTTATCTGCTTGTCCTCGCGCTTGGGGCGCTTGCGGCGCGTAAGGGTTGCCATGGGGGTATAAGTGAGCGGCAGTTAATATTGCTTGCCTAGTACCCGCGCCTCTCAATGAGGTAGCCGAGAAGCGAGCCCAATACGACGACCGTGCCTGTAATCGGCAGGAGGTCGAACGGGTTCTTTGCAGCGATGAGCACTGCGGCCGGGGAAGCAAGGAGGAAGGCTATCAAAAGCCCCTTGGCGGGGCCCTTCACCGGGACGTACGTTATCGCTATGAGAAAGCCGGTGACCACCCAGAACAGAAAGGAGGACAGCATCGCGTCCCACGACAGGTTCTGCGCAATCATGGGGATGAGGTCGATTATGCCAGCGGCTGCGCCAAGCACTATTCCAAACAGTGGCTTCCTCATCACTAGGCTCATTTGATGTGCCCCTTATTCCGCAGCCATTCGGCCTGGTACTTGTTGTACCTCCATACGATGTCTGCTTTCTTGTCACCGCCGATCTCCCACGGCTTTATGATCACGATGTCCCCGTCGCGCACCCAGATGAAGCGGCGTATCTTGCCAGGTATCCTGCACATCCTTTCCTTGCCGTCCTTGCACTGCACGGTGAGCCTGCCGCCGCCCACGTTGCCCACCACCACTCCGAGTATCTCGCCCTCTGCCTCGTTCGGGAGCTTTACCCAGCTTATCTCCGGAGGGGGCTGTGCTATTGCCATAATGAACACCTAAATCCTCACCGGCGCGCGCGCGCCGCATGCTTCGCATACAAGCGTCTTCACGCCGTCCTTCTCGGTTATCTTGGTGTCGGGCCGCTTGCATTCCTTGCACACCACAGCCGCGTCCACGAACGCCTGCAGCTTGTCCTGCAGGTTCCTGGTGTAGAACTTGCCGTTGAGCACCAGCTTCCCGCCCTGTATGGTGACCGGGACTGCCAGCTCGCGGGAAAAGTACTTGGACAGTATCTCCGGCGGCCTCCTTATCTTCTGGAGGATGACGTCGAAATTCCTCACAAGCGTCTTGCTGCCCTGCAGGAACGATTCCAGCTGCGGGGTCTCGAACCGCTCGAACGCGAGCGTTTTCTCGGGCAGCGCCGCGCGCGCCCTGTCAAGCAGCTGCTCATAATCTTCCATGCCAACCATCCATAAGACCTGATGACGTGAATTTGGTCGGAAAGCTTTAAAGGGCATTGGCGCATTTCTGGGGCATGGCATTTGTCATATCGCGCACTTCCCCCATAGGCGAGCTGGTGATGAACCACCCTGTCGCCGCTGCAGTGCTCCTTGAGCGCGGCTTCCACTGCATAGGCTGCGGGCTGTCCGCCTACGAAACCCTTGAGCAGGGCGCCGCGGTGCATGGCATGGATGATGCGGAAATCGACGCGCTCGTGTCCGACCTCAAGGACGCGGTGAAAAACGAGGCTGAAACCCTGAGGAAAGCCACAACCGCGCCCTCAAAGCCCGCCCCTGCCTTTGCGCCTGCAAAAACCGCGGAAAAGCCGGCAGCGCCCATGCCTGCAGAAGCGAAAAAGGGGAAAAAATCAAAAACCGGCTAATTTTACAATTAGAAGCGCCAGCATCCCTCCCAGGCAGATGGGCGGGAGCGCGGGCAGGAAAACCCTTTCCTTTGACACGAACTTCAAAAGCGCGTAAAGCGATATTGTGGAGCCTGCGGCAACCGCAAGCGCGTAAATCAGCCCGTTCGGGCCCAGCGTGTAGGCAGACACCGCCACCATGGCAGGCACGGAAAGGTCGCCAGTGCCCAAATCCAGCCTCTCCCCCTCCTTTTCAGCGCGCGCAACATAAACCTCGACCTTCTCGTCCTTCTTGCGCGCAGGCACCTCTTTTGCGGTAATGGCAAACGAAAGCTGGCGCGTGGAAAGCTCGCGCGCCATCTCCACCATGTGGCGCGTCTTGAAAACAGCGATGTAGTCGTATATGGACAGGAGGATTGTGAATATCACGGCAGGCAGGAAGCCCAGGGAAAAGCCGAATATGGCGCCCACTCCTGCGCTGGATATTATCGCAGCTGCGTTCTTTGCCTGCACCCACACAAACTTCGCTGCTGCAAGGCAAAGCCCCAGCGCGCCTCCCAGCAAAAGCGCCCCGTCCAGTCCCATTCCCAGGGGATAAAGCGCGAAGGCGAAAAACACTATGCTTGACGCGGAGAAAATCACCAGCGACTCCAGGAGCTGGAACATCACCATGCCCTTGTAGTAGCGCGCGGCAAGCATCACCATCCCTGCGCCCACAAGGATGTAAACGAGGAAGAAAAGCGCGTTTGCCGGGTCGTTGGAGTCTGGCATGGGCGCAACCGACAGGGCAAGCAGCTCCTCGTTCGCCATCGCGCCCTGTATCAGCACCACTCCTGCAAAAATGCCAAGCACCTGCGTGACTGCGAAGAACAGCGCGACCTGGAGATATGTTTTCATAATGTCCGTCCTCCTATTTCCCATCCTGCGTTTTCATCCTTTGCCGCTTTCCTTCCGCTTATTTCTTCCTCTTGAGCTTGCGGAGCGCGTCCTCGAACGAGTCTATGTCCGTGAACGAGCGGTACACGGACGCGAAGCGTATGTAGGCGACGTCGTCCACCTTGTGCAGCCGCTCCATCACAAGCTCGCCTATCTCGTTTGTCGCAATTTCCTTTTTCC
>JBAZTI010000081.1:0-3770 GCA_041662045.1 Candidatus Micrarchaeia archaeon
ACGCCCGTAAGCATTCTCCGCAAGCTTCTCACCGACTCGCCCAGGAATATCAACTACATAATGCACCTGAGCGAGGAAAAACCCCGCGAAAAGGATTATGTCGATGTTTTTGACATCGTGGAAGGCAAGGATGTGCCTTTGCGCATCTGCACCAATGAAAAAATAAAAGGTGAGATGGAGCCATATACCAAAATATTGCTGCCGCCGATTATGGAGGCAATGGGAAAGATGGGTTTCAAGCTGTCAGGGCAAGCAAGCCCAAAAATCACCCAAACACAGTGCGGCCTTACCTCTCTAAAAAGGGAAATCAGCATAGCGATGTCCAGCTTGGGCCTGCCTGAGGAAGCAATTATTGCCATGGACGAGCATTTGGACAAGGCAATCAGGGGATATAAGGATTCCTCGGGAGGAAAGCCGCTGCGCGACTTTGCCGTTGCATGCGTGACAGAAATGAGGAAAAAATGCATCATAACGACCGATGAGGCAATATCGCTCAATGGGCAGGTGGCGGCTGCGGCTGACAGGTGCGAGGAGCACGCCCTGCTTTTCGTGGAAAAAATGCCTCACGAATACTATGAAAGCAAGGTCATATACGATGAACGGAAAACCAGGCTGGTGCACGCCCATTTTGTGGAGCTCCCGGACTGCAGCGCCATGTTTGGCTACCACGATGACTTCACAAACGCAATCTTCGAATGCGTGCATCAAGTGCATGGCTTCTAAAGCGTGCCCAAGGCGCAACCGTTTTAAGCTTCACCACGGATGCCTACTTGGTGCTTCCATGGCATTCGGGATGGGCGAGGGCGAGATTGCAATCACGCTGGGCCCGACCACTTATGTGCCGCGCGAGACCATAAACGGCAAGATAAAGCTCATTCTCCCCAAGGCAATGCAGGCGCGCGAGCTGCGCGTGGAATTCTACGGCGAGGTTGACCGCGGCTCCAAGGTGGAGCGCGTTTTCCGCGCAGTGCAGAAGCTTGGCGGCGAGAGGGAATACAAGGACGGCGAGGTGTTCAGCTTTTCCCTTGCCATCCCGGAGCAGGCGACCCCGCCCGAGGCGCAGGGCACGTTCGGCTCCATCCGCGACCTGTTCGTGCCCAAGCCGCGCAACTGGTTCGTGCATGCCATAATGGACATCCCAATGGCTCCGGACGTCAACACGCGCATCTCGGTTTACATGAAAAGATAGCTTTTTGCCAAGCGCATGCCGGCATGGGAAGGCAGCCTTCTTGCAGGCGCACGGCGTCAGTAGCCGTCTTCCCGCTCCAGCATCATGTCTGTCAGGTTGATTATGCCCTCTGCATGGCACCTGTTGTTGAAGTTCTTTTCGCAGCCCCTGTGGCTGCATTCAAGGAAAAGCTCGAACCTGCCGCTGGAGCGGGCTATGCCGGGCGCTATCTCCACGCCATTGTTGACCGATGACTTGCACCTGAACACGCCGTCCCTTGCATCCCAGAGGGCATCCGCCACCTTTCCTTTCACATGCGCGTCTTCCAGGCTTTGCTTTGCAGCATACGCTAGTTCCGAGTTGAGGCGCACGGCGTCCTTTCCCCTCCTTCCGCCGTGCCCTCCCTCATACTTGCATGCAAACATGGATACCACTCTTAATCCTGCAGCATATGCCCTGCAATGTATATAAATCATTCCATATAAAAATATCAAATACAACTATGTGATGCCATGGCATACCTCCAGAACGGCGGCACGATTTCCGTGGTGCTTGAAAAGGAAAAGCATCAGGCCCGCCAAATAGCCAAGCCCCTTGTCGCCTGGCTCAGGCAACAGGGGCTTCCTGCCGAGCTTTGCAATGCAAGGGTTGGCATTGCGCCAAGCCGGAAATCCCAATTCGCCATCAGCATAGCGTTCAACACGTCCGAAAGCTGGTACCACCAGGCAAGCATCCGCTATGTCGACTCGCAGCGCGAGGCCCAGGCGCTTGAAAGCGCCATACGCGCCATCTGCAAGGCAAATGGGGAATATGTGCGCCTCTCCACCCTCTATTCATTGGAGCCCGACATCGGCATTCTCTGCGGCGACATATCCAGCATGATTGAGGAGGCGCACCTGCCAAAGGGGATTGCGCAGGAAATAAGCGGCCATCTCATGTCGGCGCACGCTGCGAACAACCAGCCGCTTTCCAGGGCTTTCCGCGAAATGCTCTCCACCATGGGAGCGGAGGCATTCACGCGCTTCATCCGCCTGGCAGACCTGCAGCGGCTCGAAATCAGCATCTCAGGCAGGATAGAGGCATTCGAGCGTAATCTTCTCCTTTTCAGGAAAAGCAGCCAGCAGGGCAGGGAATATTCCTATGCCGTCAGGGTGGAATTCGGGCTCATGAAGGATTACAAGGCGGTTTATCAGCAGGCCCTGCGGGAATGGGCCGCCGCGCTCTTCATCCAGTAAGCCACGGGGGCAACCGCATGCAAGCAGGGAACGGCGCGCTGCGCCTGCACAGGGGGGATTCCATCCGGGTGCTGCCTGCCAACGGCACGCGCTGCGAAAAAAAGATAGCAAAGCGCACCATATCTGCATTCGACAGGTGCCTTCTCCTTGCATCAGGCGGGGAAACGTGCCAGGGCAAGGAGCCTGCCTGCTCCATAACCATCGAGTGCATGAGGCAGAGGGGGTTTTTCGAGGTGCACGTCCCAGGCGGCTTTGGCAAGGAGGCAGAGCTCATCTGCAGGGCCATCTCCGAGAAATTCAGGGGCAGCGGGGCGGGCAGGAGCGGCTGGCGCATGTACGCCGGCAGCGAGCCCCTTTCCGCAGGCCAGGAACAGGGCAGCGGCATGTTTTCCATAAGGCTGAAGCTTGGCAGGATAGGCTGCAACGACCCGGAAATATACGCATGGGGGATATGCTCTGCCATCTGCAGGATAGGCAACTACCCCTGACGCATGCGAACGCTTATTTAATTGCCGCGCGAAACCAGCTTGGTGGTTGCATGGTGCTGGGAATAGGCGAAGGCAAAGTCATCCTCACTCTCACGAAAACAATATACTCTGCAGGCGAGCCCATAACAGGCAAGGCGCGCCTTGAGCTTTCCGCGCCCAAAAAGGCGCGCGCGCTGCGCCTGGACATCTACCACGAGATCCAGGAGAGAAGCGGCAGGCACAGCGCCACAAAGCGCATCGTCGATTTCACGCAGAACCTCGCAGGCGAGAAAATGTACGGCAGCGGGGAGGAGTTCGAGTTCTCCGCGCTTGCGCCCGCAGCGCTTGCCATCCCGAAAATGGAAGGGGCCGTGGGCACGATGATGAACGCGCTTTCCTTCCTCATTCCCAAGCCGCGCTACTTCGTTTCGGTGTCCCTTGACACGCCATTGTCGTTTGACATCAGCGCGCGCGTGCAGGTGCAGATGCAGGATAAGGCATGATGGCGGTGCTGGTTTTTATGGGGTTGAAGGAATTCCTGAAGCCGACCCAGGCAAAGCTTGCGGTAGCGTCGGTGCTTGCGCTTTTCCTCATTCCCGCAGCATTCTACATCTTCGCAAACGGGTGCTACTACCAATACTGCACCTCCGCGCGCTGCGGGCCTGTGAACACCTGCGCGCAGATGCCGCTCCACCCCGACCTGTTCTGGATATCCTGGGGCGTCATCCTCACCTACTGGCCGTTCTTCCCCGACTATTTCTACCCTATTGAAGACTACACTTTCAGCATCCACCTTGTCCTTTTCCTCGGCATGCTTGCAAGCTACCTTTCCTCATGCGCGCTTTCCCCGCGCGAGCCTGCAAGAACTGGCTTTCGGGAGATGTTCCGGCTCAGCCCCAC
>JBAZTI010000082.1:0-3720 GCA_041662045.1 Candidatus Micrarchaeia archaeon
CCATCGTTGCGGCGGTGGGCGCGCACCTGCTTTTCCAGTTCCTGCCCTCGATATTCCTTTCCATTCCTGATGACACTGTTGTCGCATCAGTGCTGCCAGGGCACCGCCTCGCGCTTGCCGGAAGGGGGCGGGAGGCTGTTTCAGTCTGCGCGTTTTCCGCGCTTGCCGCGGCAGGCGCGTCCGCGCTCCTCATCCCAGGTTCCCTTGCGGTGCTGCCTGCTGCTTATGCGATAATAGAGCCCCGGATGGCGCTTGCGCTTGCTGCCGCGTCGCTTTTCCTGCTGTCATCGGAGAAGGAATGGAAAAAAATGGCGATTGCGGCTTTTGTCTTCCTCCTGTCAGGCGCGCTTGGCGTTGCCACGCTGCGCGGCGCAATCCCAGACCCGCTCTTCCCTGCCTTTTGCGGCCTGTTTGCGTCAAGCGGCATCCTGCTTTCCTTCACCAGCCGCACCCGCCTTCCCGCGCAGAAATCCGAGAGGACGGAGCTTGACTTCCTGCCATACGTTGCCGCAGGCGTGATCTTCGGCATGCTTTCCGACCTGCTCCCAGGCATTGCCGCGCCCGCGCAGATCGCGGTGTTTGCATCTGCGCTGTTTGCCACGGATGACGCGAGGAAATTCCTGGCGCTTGTCGCATCCATCGCGGCATCGCACGCAGTGTTTGCGTTCTCTTCCCTCCTTTCAATCGGGAAGGCAAGGGAGGGCTCGCTTGCGATAATAAACGAGCTGAAGCCCGTGGGGGCACCAGACCTTCCCGTCTTTTTGGGCGTGCTTCTGCTTTCCGCAGGCATAAGCGCATTCCTCCTCATGAGGCTTTCCAGGCACGCCTCTGCGCTTTGCTCGCTTGACACGCGCGCGCTGAACATGGGGGTGCTTGCCTACCTTGTGTGCGCGGTTGCCATAATATCCGGCGGCGGTGGCCTGCTGCTGTTCGCCACTGCCACGGCAGTGGGCCTGCTGCCGCCCCTATTGGGCGTGAGAAGGACGCACGTGATGGGGCTCATCATCGTGCCGTCAATATTGCTTTCGCTGTAGGAAGCAAAAATAACGGAAAAAAGCGGAAAAATTACAGGAGCTTGCCATTAACTACTCCGTCCTGCCCGACGCGGTTGGTGATTTTCACCTTGCCGATTTCGGTGTCCACCACGGCCCCGCGCGTGAGGATGTTCTGGCGCGCGTAGTGGCGGTTGTCGAGGGTCTCGAGCACCGTCCTTAATGTGACTTTCTTCATGCCCTCCTTGGTAAGCACGTTGACGAACTTGGCGCTCCGGAGCTTCACCTTCGCCGTGTTCCCGCGCCCTCGCCTCACCAGGCGCATCTCCTTTGTGCCAACCTTGGTGGCTGTGAAGTTGCCCCCGACAAAGCGGAGCTTCTTGTCCGCCGCCTTCCCGCGCTTGCCGCCCGTGCCTTTCGTGGTCGAGCCGCGCGCGCCGTGATAGTTTTCCATAACAATTCCTCCGTATGAATGCAGGCACATTATCCTGTATTGATTTTTTAAATGTTCGTTCGCCCCACATCAGCATGCTTTGCCTTGCGTGCTCGTCTGAAAAGCCCCTTGGGGAGGCCGTGGCAGCCGCAGGGGCGCTGCTCCCGCCATGCATCCTGCTTTCCCCAAAGGCGGCAGGAGGGATGACCGGGATGGAGCTTGAGGCGGCATTTTGCCTTGCCCGCCGCGCGTTCGAGGAGGAAAGGAACATTTCCGGCAAGCTTTCCAACGAGGCGCTTCTCTTTTTGGCGCGCGAGATGAATTTCGCCTCGGCGCTTCGGAAGATTGGCGCAAAAGACGGGAGAGACTTTGTTTTCGTGTGCGAAAAAGCCGTGCCGGTTGCAAAAGTGAAGCGGGCGCTTGGGCTGTCAAAGGCAAAGAGAATCCCGCTTTCCAGGATGGGAAGGAGAATGGGCGCGTACTTCGAGGGCGAGCTCGCGGTCGAGGGGATGGCGCTTGCGAGAATAAGGAATTAGCCCGCTCTGCTACTTTTTCAGCCCGATTTGCCTGTAGATTAAGTCGCGGTCAAGCGGGATGTCAAGCCCGAGGACCTTGTGGATGAATGCGAATATGTCTATTGCGCGGTCCGGGTCCATCCTGCTTTTCAGTATTATGTCGCGCAATGACGCCTCCTTGCCTATCATTTCATATATCAGGAGCCCGTCCCTGCCGAAGCGCTTGTAGATTGCGAACCCGTCCTCCCCGAACCTGTCCTTTATCTCGTTCCTGTCCAGCTGGCGGAACGTGACGAAGCCCTTTTTCCCGAAGTGCGCCATTGCGGAATCGATCTCGAAAAGCGGCATGCCTGTTGCCAGGGACAGCGCCACGAAGTCGCGCTTGCCGTCGGCCAGGTCGAAAAGCTGGCGGGCTGCGGGGGGGAACTTGGTGGAAAGCTCGGTGAACATCATCGCCTTCTGGATGAGCGAAAGCCTTGCAGGGGCAGGCACATCCACCATCACGATGTCCTCGCCGGGCTCGTCGATCTCCTCTTTTTTCGCCTGCTTTTCCTCCTTTTTCGGGGCCTCTGGGGGCTGGAACGGCTTGCCCTCAGGCACATCCTCCACTATTGGCTTGAAGCGCGGCTCGCGCGCGGGCTTGCCCTCGCCTTCGGGCCCCTTGCCGCCTTCCTCATCATCCCCGTCGCCGCCAGGCTTCCCGCCCTGCGCGCCGCCGCCCTGCGGCTTCTCCTCCGGCTTTTCAAGCTTGATTATCCCCTGCTCGTCCATGAATTCGAGTATCTCGACAAGCTTTGCCTCGGACACGCCTGTCTCGCGCAGTATCTCCTCTGCCGTCTTCTCCCCGTCTATCAGGTTGTATATCTGCACGCCGATTGCGCCGTGCTTGCGGTAGAGCACCTTTTCAAGCGGGGAGAGCGAGTCCTCGTCCATCTGCTTTTCCGCCCCGAGGCCGGGCGGGGAGATTGGGGGCGCGCCGGGCAGGGGCCTGCTTTCCGCGGCATCCGGCCCGCCATCGCTTCCAACTGCCATGGGGCCTGCCCGTTCGCCCTCATCCCCGCCGGTTGCCTTCTCCCCTTCGGCCTCAGGCGGCCATTTCGGCGCCAGGGGCTCGGACGGGACGATGCTCACCATTGCGTTGTTGTTCATGAACTCGAGTATCTCCACAAACTTGTCCTCGGTCATGCCGAGGGTGGAGACCAGCCAGGAGGCGGGCTTTCCGCTGTCTATGAGGTTGTACAGCTTGACCGCATCGTCGCCGAACTTGCGGCGCAGGAGCGACTGGTCGCGGAATGACTGGAGGGACGACTTTGCCTCCTTTTTCAGCCGCATGTCAAAATCCATATCAGGCATCAAAATCCCCGCGAGCAAAAGCCTCCAAAGAATGGCGCTGCTGACGAATAGGCTTCAGCACAAATCTTTATAAGGATTGGATTTGCACCGGACAGCATGGCTCTTGACGACCTTCTTATCTCAACTGGCGTTGACAACCTCATCCGCCTTGTCAAGGAAAGGGGCAGGGTGGAGATAGGCGTTGCCGCCAAGGAGCTCAGCCTCCCCGCAAGGACCGCCGAGGACTGGGCGCATGTGCTTGAGGAGGAGGGGATAATCACTGTCGAGTACAAGCTCACCAAGGTCTACCTTGTGTGGCGCACGCCCGCGGCAAAGGAAGTGGAGCAGAAGCGCGAGAAGCTCGAGGCAAGGGCCACGGACACGCGCGGGGAGAGAGAGCAGCTGCGGGCGCGGGTGAAGGAGGGGGGCAAAATCCTGTCCGCAATGC
>JBAZTI010000083.1:0-3673 GCA_041662045.1 Candidatus Micrarchaeia archaeon
TGATGGTTCACCCCCAACCGGGGCGCATGAGCCAACGGTGAAGATATCTGAAGGTCATGGGTTCAAATCCCATCGGGCCCGTTTTTGAGTGCTGACAATCAGCATCGAGCGACGCTTCGCTCGATGACTTGTCGAGCTCGGCTCGACAATTGTGCAACGATGCGTCGTTGCACATCTGATGCATTTTGCCAAAGCAAAATGCACATCCCATCGGGCCCGTTTGTTTTTTTCTTTTAAGCAGGCTTAGCGAGAGATTGTCTGCGGCGCATTCTTGTTGAGGTTGTTGACGAAGCGCGCGGCAAGGCCTTGCGCAAAATCAGTGTTGTTGTAGGGGAATGATGCCTTGAATTCCTTTGCATCTGTTTGAATCCGCTGGAGGGCAAGGTGCACGTCAAGCTCAGTCACTTTCTCCCCAGGTGGTTTGTGGCACAGGTTCCGGCCAAGCATTTCAAGCAGCTGTTTGCCTTCTGTGGAATTGTGGTCAGTAGTCTGGAGCTTTTTTATCACCTGGTCGCATGCGATTTGAACTTTAAGGTTTTCTGATACTGTGGAGGGCTTCATGAAGCCGAAATTCCGAAGAGCGAGCACGTAAGGCTCTATGTTCGGGTCACTGGGGGATGCAAACCCTTGATTTACCATGAATGTCTTATGTCGGCACCTCCTTTTATTGCTTGCGCCGGAGGCAGGCTGAAGCATTATATTATTGATGCGACAAGAGTTGCTCATGTTCCTGAAACTGAAGGAAAAGATCGCCGAGGCGGTGTCTGCCGCGGCAGGCGTGACGCTGGAGGAAGCCGAGGCGTCAGTCGAGCTTCCGAAAGGGCAGTTTGGCGACGTTGCCACATCCATTTGCTTTTCGCTTGCCAAGCGAGACAGGAAGAACCCGGCGGCGCTTGCAACCGAAGTGTGCGCGAAGCTCAAACTGCCTGAATGGGTGTCGGAAGCAAAGACGGTGGGCCCTTACATCAACTTTTTCCTCTCAGACGGGTTTTATGCAAAGGTAGTGGAAACGGCAGAAAAGGAAGGGGCTGCGTTCGGAGAAGGAAAGATGCGCAAGGGGAAAACGATAATCGAGTTCCCGTCCGTTAATCCCAACAAGCCATGGCATATAGGGCATTTGAGGAACGCGCTTTTGGGCGACTCGGTGGCGCGCGTGCTGGAGTTTTCCGGCGAGCAGGTCGAGAGAACCGATTACATTGATGACTTGGGATTGCAGGTTGCACAGAGCTTTTGGGGGTACCTGCACCTGGGGAAGAAACCTTCGGGCAAGCTGGACTTGTGGCTGGGCGGGGAGTATGTCGAGGCTGCAAAGCGGTTCGAGGAAGATGAGAAGGTGAAGGCGGAAGTGCGCGCGCTCGTGAAGGAGATGGAGGAAGGCGAGGGCAAGAACGCGCAGGAGGCGCGCGCGCTTGTGGAAAAGTGCGTGGCTGCGCAGTATGAAACCGCGTTCAAGTTTAACATTTACCACGACGTGATGATATTTGAGTCTGACATATTGCACACCATTTTCGAGGAGGGCATGGCGAGGCTCAAGGAAAATCCCGCGATTGTGAAGGAAACGGAGGGCAAGAATGCCGGCTGCCTGGTGGCAAAGATGGCTTCTCCAGAGTTTGTAAATATGGAGTCGCCTGACAAGATACTGGTGAGAAGCGACGGCACTGCCACCTATACCGGCAAGGACGTCATTTTCCAGCTGTGGAAGTTTGATTTGCTCAAGAGCAATTTTTCCTATTCCGAGTTCATGGAGCAGCCGAACGGAGAGAAGTGCATGAAGACCGACAGGAAAGGGAAGAAAGCGGCGTTCGGAAAGGCGAATCGCGTGATAAACGTCATCGGCATGGAGCAGGCTTATCCGCAAAAGGTAATCAGGGAGATACTGCTTTCTATGGGCTACAAAAAGGAGGCGGAAAACTCCGTGCACTTGTCCTATGAGCACGTATGGCTGGAAGATTCGATGTCCAGCTCGGCTGGACAGACCGCCGACGCAACAGCGGCGGCGAGGAAGTTCTCAGGCAGGCAGGGCACGTGGGTGGGCTATACGACTGACGAGCTTTACGAGGAAGGCGTGAAGAGGGCGGAAGCGAAGATAAAGCCCGATGTCGAGGGAGAGGAGCGCGCAAAAATCGCCGCTGTGATTGCTTCTGCCGCAATAAGATTCACCATGATTAGGACAACGCCTGAGAAGAGGATTACCTTCAGGTGGGACGATGCTTTGTCGCTTGAGGGCGATTCCGCGCCCTATGCCATCTATGCGCATGCGCGCGCGCACAAGATTTCGGAGAAGGGAGGGAAGGGAAAAGTTGGCAAGAGCTTTGAGCCTGCGGAAAAGGAGTTGCTGAAAAAGGCGATGCTTCTTGATTTCGTTGTCTCGGAATCCGCAAGGCAGCTCCGGCCGCACATTGTTGCCGACTATTGCCTGGACCTTGCGGCGCTTTACAACAAGTTCTACAATGCCTGCCCCATACTCTCGTGCGAGGATGAGAAGGTGAAGGAGGGCAGGCTGGCGACAAATTACACTGCCAAGGTGGCGCTTGCGAACGCGCTTGGCGCAATAGGCATACCTGCGCTTGAGAGGATGTAGATGGCTGGCATAACTGCGCTTGAAAGGAGAGTTTCGGAAATAGAGCAAAGGAACGCGCGCGTGGAGAAAGACAAGGCGTGGGAGACGAGCCTTGCGCGAAGGGGCGCGCTTGCCATTTTCACCTATGCTGCGGTTGGCGCATACCTGGCTGCGATAGGCGTGAGGGATGCATGGCTCAACGCCATCGTGCCTGCGGTCGCGTTCATGCTGTCCACGCTCACGCTTCCTTATTTGAAGGAGATGTGGCTGGCGCGGCAAAAGTAGGCGCTTAGAGTTTCTTTCCTAGCGCCAGCACTATCCAGGTCGAGAAGACAAACGGTGCGGTGAGCGCTGGGGCGCCGATTAGCGGGAACGCGTAGACAATGAAAACGGAGAGCGCGGAGGCTGCAATGGCAAGTGCAAGCGCGTGCTTTTTGGCGCTTGCAAACGCTATTCCGCAAAGCACTCCGTTGTAGCCGTAGATGCCTATGCTGATTAGCGGAAGCGGGAAGGAAAGCGCAAGCGCGATGAGCATGCCTGCAAGGGAGCCAAGCAGGGCATAGAGGGCGTTGGCGCGCGAGCTTGCCAGGATGGCTGCGAAGAAGATGATGCCAGTGAGGATATTCGCCTGGAACATCACCTGCGAGGCGCCCATGGAAAGCGCGGAGAGGATGTCAAGCGAGGGAGGCGCGGGAGGTGGAGACGGCTGGGGCAGGAGCATGCCCGTGGCGCCAACAAGCGCGATGATTATCCATGCGGAGAGGACGAACGGGAAGGTGTAGGGGGACATTTTCCGAGCGTTCATGAAGTTCATTATCATTGTGGAGAGCGCCGCGCCTGCGATGATGAGGAGGGCGAGGAGGGGAGAGGGCTGGAAAAAGAACAGCAAGCCCACGCCCACAAGCGCGGCGTTGAAGCCATAAAGCCCGTGAGAGATTTCCTTTTTGTCGTACTTGAAAAGATAGGCGGCTGCCGTGCCTGACGCCAGGCCGAGAAGCGCGGCTGCGAACATTTGCCAGGAGTTTACCAGAATGCCTAAGAGGAAAAGCGCGCCTGTGAGCGCGTTGTCCTGCAGCATGATTTGCCCCATGCCGCGCAGTGCAATGTCAATTA
>JBAZTI010000084.1:0-3517 GCA_041662045.1 Candidatus Micrarchaeia archaeon
TTACTGCGCAAGGTCGCCCATGAGCGGAAGCTTCTGCAGGAACTCGACCTTGGTCATGCCGTGCTTGCCCTCAAAGGCGGCCGTGAAGTCAGACGAGGTGCCGCAGAACGGGTAAATCGCGCCCACCCCTCCCGGGTGCTTTGGCAGGAAGCTGCTCACGTCATACACTTTGCCCTCGTAGCCCACCCAGCAGTCCTCCTCCCCGGTGTGCGTTGCAAGCTCCTCCAGGGTTATCGGCAAATCGGCCGGCGGCGCCGAAGGCTCAGGGGGGACGCCTGGCGAAGGCTCCTCTATCGCAGACGGCTGCTGCGGGCTTGCCTGCGCCCCGTCCGGGACGGCAGGCGTAGCCGGATTCCCGGGCGCAGGTGGCATTGCCTGCGGAGGCGCTGCCTGGCTGGACGCGCATCCCGCAAGCAAAAGCGCGAACACCGCAAGTATTGCAAGTACAATCTTCAATCCATCACCTGGATGGGATACCGGGTGCATGCTTAAAAAAGCACCCCAAGCCCCTGCGAGTAATTTTATATCTTGCCTGCGGATTGGCGGCATGGCGGAAATAATGGTGAAGAAAGCCGACGGCACCCTTCAGCCGCTGGACTACAACAAGATGCGCCACTCCCTTTCGCGCGCAGGCGCCTCCCGCGCGCTTGCGGAAGAGGTGGTGGAATCCATCCTGCCGCGCATGAAAAACGGCATCTCCACTGACGAAATCTACAGGATGACATTCGAGCGCCTGCGCGAGATGAAGCAGGGAGCGGCAGCGCGCTTCGGCCTCAAGGCAGCCCTCCTGAAATTCGGCCCGGACGGCCACCCATTTGAAACATTTGTCGGCGCGCTCCTCAAGGGCAGGGGCTATTCCACCCTCCTGCGCCAGACCCTTCGCGGGAAATGCGTGCAGCATGAGATAGACGTTGTTGCATCCCGCCCGGCGATTCCCGGGCACAATGCCACGAAATTCATCTCCGAGTGCAAGTTCCACAACTCGCCCCACCTGCAATGCCATATACAGACCGCGCTTTACTCGTGGGCGCGCTTCCTGGATGTGCACGAGGCAAACCGCGACATAGACTCGGGCTGGCTTGTCACAAACACCAAATTCTCATACGATGTCATCCAGTATGCCGACTGCGTGGGCCTCAAGCTCCTTGGCTGGAGCTTCCCGCGCGACGAGTCCCTCCAGGTAAGGATAGAGGAGAACAAGCTCTATCCCATCACCCTTATTTCCCGCCTGGACAGGCGCGGCTTCGAGGCATTGCACAACGCGGGCTTCATACTTGTGAAGGACATCGCTTCCGCGCAGGACGGGCGCCTGCGCGCGCTCGGCTTTTCCGACAGGCAGGCGGAAGGGATAAAGGACGAGGCAAAAAGGATAATGAGCGGGAGAGGGTAATGAAAAGGGGGCAGCATTATCTTTTTCGGGTTTTCACACTTACTTTCATCATCGCCATTTCCTCCTCACCATCTGCGGCTTCGCTGATGAGTGTGGATTCTATGCTCTTAAGGAGCATCACAAGTGGAGAGCTTTCATTGAGCTGGTAAAGCTTTGCGCGCCCAACCGTCCTTGTAGGCTTGACTATTCTCTTGCGCTCAATCTCGTTCCAGTGCTGGTAAAGAGATGCCCAGCTCAGCCCAGCCCCTTTCGCAATCTCAGTCTTGGTGAAGTCCTGTAATCTGTTCTCAAGCAGAAAGTCTATCACTCGCCATTTTGGTTTGTCACCTAGGAATTGCAAAAACAGGGAACTCCCATCTCCCTTAATCACGGAAACCAACCCCGCTGGAACATCGTCCGGCGTATCTAATTAATTGTACAATAACATTTAAAAAATCATATGTCATTATTTAGAATGGTTTACCATGATGGTGGTGAATCCATGGAACACGAGATTGTGAACGAAGTTCTCAAGGCCCACATCCTCTACAAACTAGCAAGACACCGAAGATGGGGCGGCAAGCACACCGAACTTGTCAATGTAAGGACCGCTCTGCCACGCGAATGCCAGCGTGACGCGGAAACGCTCGCACGAGAACTTGCCAATGACGGATTTCTAACATGGCTCCCAAAAACAGGGCAAATCCATGTCTCGTTAAATCCGCGCAAGAAGAAAGAGATTGTTGAACTTGTAGAAAAATACATCAAGGTGAAAATTTGGTAAGACGAGTAGCTATTCCTGTTGCATTTGGCGCTGGTCTTATGGATGGCATGCTGTTGAGAGTTTCTCTCAAAACCGGTGTCGATGCAAGCCAAGAAGGCATCAGTTATCTAATATTATTTACACTCTGCGGCATAAATCCCAACGGCACTGCCTCTGTCTGTGCTAACCTCTGGTTTTATGGCCTCGTGTTCTTTCTGATTGGTTTGGTTGCAATGGCAGAGAATTTAAGCGCAAATCCAATCCTTTATGTTATGGGCTTTGTGCTGGGCATCGTTCTTGTTGGATAAGTTGAAAAGGCATCAAGCCGCCGCCTTCCCGCGCTTCTCTTCCGCGTTCTTCTCATTTAAGTGGCAGCCTTCTTTTCCGCAGCATTCTTCTCAAGCTTGCGCTTGATTGTTTTCAGCATGACAAAGCTGTCGCGCTCCATCTCCTCAAGGCGGAAGGATATGAGCTTTGCCTGCATCTCAAGGCGCGGAATCATCACGTACTCAAGCGAATTCACGCGGCGCTTCGTCTTCTCTATCTCCAGTATGAGCCTGCGTATTCCGTTTTCCGTCTCCGAAAGCTTGAAGATGAGGTCAAGCACATGCTCGAACGAGTCTGCCACCTCGTCTATCTTGGCGCTTGTGCCCACGATGGAGTAGCCGCGCGTGAGAAGCGGCTTTTTTGGCTCCGACGTCTCAAGCGTGGGGATTTTCACGCCCATGATGTTGCGCACTTCCACATGTACGCCTGGCGCGCGCTTAACCGCAAGCGCCGCGGACTCTATCTCCTGCATGGAGTGGTATGCCTGCGCCACGGCAAGCGAGCCGTACGCATTTTTCATGCGCGCGTTAAGCTCGCTTCTCAGGTCCTGCGCCTTGCCCAGTATCTTGAAGAACTCAAGCACGAGCGCGTCGCGCTTCTGCTTGAGGAGCTTGTGCCCCTTGCGCGCAAGCTTCACGCGGGTCTTTGCCTTGAGAAGCTCCATCCTGGTCGGGTTCGGGTTTTCTGCCATCATTTCACCTTGAATTCTTCCGGAGGGGGGTTAATGAACCCTCAAGAAGGGGGGAACCGAGCTTCCCGCAGGAAGCGAAGGTGCCGCCCTTCTTAGGGGTTTTCTGCCATTCAAATCACGGCTTGTGCAATGCGCTTAATTTTTTCTGTACTTCCTCCCGTACTTCTCGATGAACTCCTTTTTCAGCCTCTTAAGCTCGCTTTCCGGGAACATGGCAAGCATTTCCCAGCCAAGCTCCAGCGTCTGCTCGATTGTCCTGTCCTCGTGCGTTCCCTGCGCGATGAAGCGCTTCTCGAACACGTCCGCGAATTTGAGATACGTTTTGTCGGTTGCGGAAAGCGCCTCCTCCCCGACCACTGCGGAAAGC
>JBAZTI010000085.1:0-3430 GCA_041662045.1 Candidatus Micrarchaeia archaeon
CCATCCGCTTTTCCAGTCACCACAAGGTTGTAAAGGTCCTTGAGGCGGAAAGTCTCGCCTGCCTGCAGGGCATCGGCATCGGTGCCTGAGATGTAAAACTCGCTGCCCGCTGCAATCTTCCGCTCCCCCATGCCTGCGTTTTTCGGGTGGCTTTTCACAGCCACCTCCTTTGCAGGCGCGCCGTCCACGATGAGCGCGGCTGGCGACTTTACGAAAAAGCGGCGCATTGCCCTCTCGTCAAGGAGCCGCCTGTTCTCGGCTAAAAGCGCGTCCCAGTTGGGCTCGGACTCCACCTTGGAGAGGCCGAAGGAGAGCACGAACGTTTTCACAGCCTCGGGCAATATGCCCCTGCGCGCAAGCGCCAGGAGGGTGGGCAGGCGGGGGTCGTTCCAGCCCTCCACCTTCTTCTGCTCGATGAGCGGTGTGATGAGGCGCTTGGAGATGGGCGCGTTCTTTATGGAAAGGCGCGAGAATTCTATGAGCTGCGGCGGGCGGAGCTCGAGTATTTTCAGTATGGCAAAGTAAAGCTCGTCGCGAAGCTCGTACTCCTTTGTCCTCATGGCATGCGTGATGCCCTCGGTGGAGTCCATTATGGGAGCCACAAAGTCATACGATGGCCAGCACTTGTACTTCTCCCCCTGCCGGTAATGCGGAGCAGTGATTATCCTGAAAAGCGTGGGGTCGCGCATCACGGTGTTTTCCGAGTGCATGTCGCCGCGGAAGCGCACCACGGCGCTGCCCTCGCCCATTTTGCCATCGCGCATTTTCCTGAAAAGCGCCATGTTTTCCTGGGGCTCGCGCGCCGCGCAGTCGCAAAGCTTCTGCTCCTCCCTGCCTTTCTTCACCTGCTCGGCGCTGCAGGTGCACACGTACGCCTTGTACTTGATGAACATCTCGTCGCAGTATGTATAGAAGTCATCCATCCTGTCAGAAGTGTAGCTTTCCTCCGACCAGTCTATGCCCAGCCACACCAATCCCTCCTTGAGCGCCTCCACATACTCCTGCTTTTCCTTCTCGGGGTTGGTGTCGTCGAAGCGAAGCAGCATTTTCCCGCCGTGGCGCGCAGCGCCTGCCCTGTCCAGCCATGCCGCCTTTGCATGCCCGATGTGCGGGTAGCCAGATGGCTCGGGGGGGAAGCGCGTGAGCACGTGCCCCTGGATGGCGCCAGGCAGCTCAAGCTCCTTTTTCTCCTCCTTCCTTTCGGCATACTCGAAATCAGCCATTTCCTTCTGCACTTCTTCGTGGGAAAGCGCATTCACGCGCTTTGCCTCCTCGTTGATGAGCTTCATTGTGCCTGCCATGTCCTTTTTCGCATCGGGGAATTCGCCCAGCACCTTGCCTATTACCTTTGCAGGTATTGCGAGCTTGTAGTCGTGCGCGTTCTTCAGCGCGTGCTTGCGGATGGACTCCTCGAGCGTCAGGTTGCCTGGCATGCGCATATAACGGAAAGAAGGATTAAAAGAGCGCGCCAATCTCAGCGCGCTATCTCCTCGCGTACCTGTTGACATCCACGCCAATGCGCGTCATCTCCTCAGCCGCCTTGCCCGAAATCACGAGCCGTGCGTGGCGCAGCTTCCAGAGGCTCCTGCTGCCGGACAGGAGCATGGCAATCTTGAGGTCGCGCTTCCATGCCGCAGCCTCCTTTGCAGGGTCTGATGCACGCAGGAAAGGAAGCGCAGCGCCCGCATAGGACGAGCCAAGCGCTATTGCCTTGGCCGCATCCAGCCCGTTCCTCACGCCCCCGCTGCCGATTGTCTCGAGGATTTCCGCGCATGCCGCAATGGAGGCGCAGGTGGGATTGCCCCAGTTCTCAAAAACAGGCGCCTTGCCGCTTCTCATGTACTCCACCTTGCTCCACGAGGTGCCCCCTGCGCCTGAGACGTCCACCATGGAAACGCCTGCGCGGCGAAGCGCCGAGCATGCCTCCATGCTCATGCCTGCGCCGGTTTCCTTCACGATGACAGGCAGGCCCAGGTCTCGGCAGAAAATGGAAATTTGAGGGAGTATTCCCGAAAAATCATGGTCGCCCTCTGGCTGGCAGACCTCCTGCAGCGGGTTGAGGTGGATGGCAAGCGCGTCTGCGCCCACATCGTCAAGCGCTTCCCTCACCTTTTTCACGCCGTATTTCTTGAGCTGGCAGCCGCCGATGTTGCCAATGAGCGGGATGGTGGGCGCAAGCTTCCTCATTTTATAGGTGGAGGCAAGCGAGGGCTTTTCCATCATGGCGCGCTGGCTGCCCAAGCCGAATGCAAACCCTTCCTTTTCCGCGGCTGCGGCAAGCTTGGCGTTTATTTTCGCGGCCTCGGGATAGCCCCCTGTCATGCCCAATATTATGATGGGTGCGGACATCATCTTGCCGAACATGCGGCATTCCGTATCAACGTCATCAAGCGCCATCTCGGGCAATGGCTGGTGCACAAAGCGCACGTCCTCAAAGCCAGGAGACTGTAGATATTCCACATCGCGCCTGCGCGCCGACTCCACGTGGTCGCGCTTCCTGCCCTTGATATCCACCTTCATAGCCACACCCGCAAGGAAATCGCAAACATCCTTTTTAAAGAGCGGTGCGAAATAGGGGCATGGCAATGCTTGACAGGGTGCGCGACCATTACATTTACCTGGTGGTGCTGGCGCTGCTCGTGCTTTTGGGGTATGTGATTTGGCTTTTCCAGGCCGACGCCATAAGCTACGAGGCTACGCGCGTCTACCTTGAGTCGCTCACGGGCATTGCCACGCTCGCGCTCCTTTACTACGCATACTTCAACGTGAGCGCGAAAAGGCTCGAGGACACGGCGCGGCTCGAGCTTGCGGTGCGCCCCATACTGATTTGGGAGCTTGAGGGCGGCAAGGGCAGCGCTGTCCTGAAATACAAGACGATAAAGCACCCCATATACGACCTGCGCGCCACATTGCGCGCAGGCGGGAAAAAGCTGGTGCTCAACGAGCGCCACCTGGACGTCTTCGAGGCAAACCCGAATGCGAACCGGGAGCGCGACATCACTTCCTTCATAAGCGACTGCATTGGCAACGACGGCGCGCGCACGCTGGAGATTGTTTTCGCCTACCACTCAGAGGTGGGAGGGGCGTACGAGCTTTCCTTCACAAAGGAGGCGAGGAAGAAGGGGAAGGATTTCTCGTTCGAGCACAGGAAATTCGCATCCGCGAAATACCCCTGGCGCGCGGACACGGTCTTCTTCGACGGGGATTAGGGCGCATGGTCAGCTGATCTTGCCAACAAACCCTTCAGGGCGGCCCTTGGCAAACTCGTTTGCATAAATGAGGAACCTGCCGCCTTTCTTGAACTCTTCTCTTTCCTCTTTTTCCCAGCTGCCCAGCCTTGAAACTACAATTATCGGCTTTCCAAGCTCACGAACCGCTCCCTTCAGATGCGTGAACACCGGCTCGCCGCGGCTTCCGGCATTGAGGACAA
>JBAZTI010000086.1:0-3371 GCA_041662045.1 Candidatus Micrarchaeia archaeon
CCGCCAGGGGCAGGCAGGGCAAGGCAGGCCTCTTTCTCATAATGATGCCGATTCCATTCTCCAGGCCAGTCGGGGAGGCTGACCTGCCGCGCGGGGCTGGAAAGCCAGGAAGCGACAACGAGGCGCGCAACTCCCATGCCTACGCAGACAGCAATGGCGGCACGCTCATAAGCGACAAGCCGTTCAGCGAGCTTGTGGGATGCGACATAATCCTGCCCGGGGAGAAGATTGAAAGGATCAAGCCGCTCACAGGGCTTGAACTCAAGTAGCTAAATCTCAGTCCATTTTCCTTTCCTGTTTTGCACCATTCCCTCATAGCGCACGCCAAAGCGCGAAAAATAGGCTGCAGGCTCGATGGCAAGCGCCGCGCGCTCCAGCCTGTCTTTCGACGCGCTTCCCAGATGCGGGTATTCATGCACATCCATGCCAATGCCGTGCCCTATTGAGTGGATGAGGGGCGGCAAGCCGTATTTTTTGAGGAGTTTTTCCGAAAGAAGGGCAACGTCCTTGCCTGTTTTGCATTTTGGCAGCGCTTTCAGGATTTCCCCATGAATTTTCCTGCACTTTGCATACGCCCCCCTCTCCTCCTTGCACTTGCCGCGGAAATAGCAGCGCGTCATGTCCGCGCAGTAGCCGTCCATCTTCACGCCAAAGTCAACAAGCACGAAATTCTCCAGTTTCTTCTTCGTGTACCTGTGGTGAGGAAGCCTGCTGTTCTTCCCTGTTGCCACCACGGGGTCAAATGCAATCTCGCCGCCAGCTTGCAGCGCCGCGATTTTCAGGTGCGCCGCAAGCTTTGCCTCTGTGGAAAATTGCCATGGATTAAGCGTGTTGAGTATTTTCCTTGTAACTTTGGCGGCAGCGGACAGTTTCCGCATCTCTTCCCCGCTTTTCCTTCCGCGCACCTCTTCCACTTTCTCCCCTGCATCCGCAAGGCGCAGTCCCACCCTTTTCCTAAGGGCAAGATATCTCGCAGCGCTCATTTCCCCAGGAGCAAAGCCCACTTTGCCCCTGCCTGCCGCCATTTTCAGGAGCTGGGCCGCATTTTTCCTGCCCATCAGCATTACCGGGTAGCCGCTCTCCTCCCTTGCCTGCTGGAAGTTCATTTCATGGGCAAGAAGCACGCCTCCCTTTCTCTTGAGCACAAGGTAGCTCCCGTCCACGTTGCAGCCTGAGAAATAGGCAAACGATGCGCCCTGCCCGCCGCCATAGTCGCCGTTGCAGAAAATCGCGGATGAGAAGCGCGCGCCTGAAAACAGGCGCAGGCGCCTGTCTTTTGTTTCATCCATGCGCGCATATTTTCTCTCCACTTTTATAAGTCTGCCCTTCCAAATCCAGCCATGAGGTTCTCGCGCTTCCAGAAAAAGCATCTGCCTGCGTTTTTCGCCATGCTGGACGCCGCAAAGGGCGCATTCAAGCCATCATGGGCATCGCACATGCGCAAGGTGTTTTCCCAGCGGGGCTGCCGCCGCTGCGGGCTTTCTACGCATGCAGTGACAAAAGACGGCGAGCTTGCAGCCGTGTTTGCCACGCGCGCAGAGGTGGAAGCTTTCGTGCTCTACTTCATACTTGTGAAAAACGAGTTCCTTGGCGCAGGAATCGGCAAGAAGGTGGTGGCGCGCGTGGAGAAGATGGCAAGGAAAGCGGGGGCAAAATTCATCCGCGTGGACATCTACACCGGAAGGCCCATCCAGGCATTCTATGAAAAGCAGGGCTTTGCAGTCGGCGGCAGGGTGAACTTCTACGAGGAGGACGGCGACGACCAGACGTTCCTGTACAAGAAGCTCTGATCAATCAAGCGGCAGGCACGCATTGAGTTGCCATCGCTTCGCTTGGCAACTGCTGGCCGCCTGCTAAACAGGCAGGCAGCCAAGCACAGCATCGAATTTCTTCAACAGCGCAAGCGCGGCACGCGACTGCCTGGCGGAAAGGCCTGCATCCGCGCACTCGCGCGCGAACTTTTCAGAAACATCAAGCGCGCCAGGCACATCCATGTCGTCGTCAAGCGCCGCCTCGAACTCCTTTTTCGCTGCTGCGGCATACTCTCCAAAGCCTTCCCTTGCTTCCTGGCCATGCGCGCTTTTGAGGCGGTTGACTGCCTTTTTCATGCCGAGCCACCGCATCTTAACCTCTTGCGCAAGCTTCCACGTGAAGTCCAGCCTTCGCCTGTAATGCACTGACAAAAGCAGCATGCGCGAGGCGCGCGCGGGCATGCCGCGCGAGAGCAGGTCTGGAAGGTAGATTGTGTTTTTCCTGGACTTGCTCATCTTCTGCCCGTCAACAATAAGGTGCCTCGCATGCAAATAATACTCCGAGTACTCCGCGCCGCAAAGGGAATTTGCGATTGCGCGCGTGTTCTCGTGGTGGTTGAACAGGTTGTCCCTGCCGCCCATTGAAATGTCTATCCTGCAGCCAAGCTCGGCGGTTGCCATGGTGGCGCACTGCACGTTCCAGGCGGGGCTGCACTTGCCCATGCGCGTTTCATAGCACTTCTCGCAGTTTTTTTCCCTGCACCTGCTCATGAGGAGGAAGTCGCCAGCCTGGAAGGGCCTGTACTCCTCGCGCATCACTTTCCTGCCGCCAGTTATTTTCCTTCCAGCCAGCTTTCCGTAAGAGGGGAATTTCGATATGTCGAAAAACACGCGGCACTTTTCGTCTTTGTAAGCCATGCCGCTTTCCAGGAGCTTTGCAGCAGTGCCTGCCATCCTTTGCACATACCTGCTCACATGCGGGTAGCTGTCAGCGGGCAGCATGCCAAGCGAAGCCGCGTCCTGCCTGAAAAGCACCTCGTATTTCCTGGCGAGCGCAGGGCGGGACACGCCCGCCTTCTTCGTTGCCTTCCTGACAGACTCGTCTATGTCCGTGATATTCATCACATGCCTCACGCGCATGCCCCTGTAGATGAGGTAGCGCTTCACGGCATCCTCGAACACATATGTCCGATAGTTGCCGATATGGGGACGCGCGTACACGGTTGGCCCGCAGGTGTAGATTTTCACCTCCTTGCGGCTAATGGGGACAAACGCCTGCTTTTTCCTTGAAAGGGAGTTATAGAGCCGGAGCAATCGCAACACCTAAACCTGCATCCTCTCAAAGCTCCTGATGCCCACCGCGGAGAATATGGCGGTTGCCAGGGCAAGCACGCCCACGTCCATCGCAAGCCCGAAGTTTGAAGTGCCGAGCACCGCAAGCCTCATCAAATCCACGCCGTATGTCATGGGGTTTGCCATCACGAAAGGGGACAGCCAGCCCGGCAGGTTCTCAACAGGGAAAAGCGCGCCCGAAGCTATGAACATGGGCCACATCACAAACGTCATCACGAGGTTGAAGCCCTCCGGCGACTTCATTGCCGCGCCGATTATCAGCCCCAG
>JBAZTI010000087.1:0-3194 GCA_041662045.1 Candidatus Micrarchaeia archaeon
TATGCCGAGCAAGGCATCCCATGGCCCACAAAGGATGACGACGTGCTGCAGGCGCTCCTCGCGCTTTCCAAGAAAGGCATGGGCATTGTCCCGGTGCTTGACAAGGGAAGGCGGCTGGTCGGCGTGGTGCATGCATCCGACCTGCACAGGGAGATGGCAAGGATGCTCTCCGAGGGCGGGAAGGCGGCTGCAAAGGCAGCGGCCGCGGAAGACGACGGCGAGTCCGCGCACGGCAACACCGCGATAGACGGGATAGTGAGCTATGTGAAGAGGAAAGGCCCTGCCACGTCGGAAGAGGTGGCAAGGGGATGCGGGCTCACCGTCCCAGAAGTGGAGGAATACGCCACCTCGCTTGAGAAGAACGGGTTCCTCAGGCTGGAATACAGCATACTGGGAAAGATGAAGCTGAAGGCACCGGAGTGAGCCCATGCAGAAACAACTTGAAACCTACAAGATAAAGGCGGACGGGATGGAGGCGACCGTGACCATCGCCAAGCCCGAGAGCGAGGTGCCGGTGTATACCCTTGAGGTCCCAAAGCCCGAAGCCGCGACAGCGGCCTACCTTGAAACCGTCAAATCGGAGCTTCTCCGCCAGGTGCGCCTCACCAGCCAGGAGGTGCTGGACATAAAGCTCATGGCAGACCTGAAGCTGAAATTCTACAACCTTGCGCTCACCCTCGTGAAGGAGAAGATACCCAGGCTGACGGAGCAGAAGGCGCAGGAGCTTGCAGGCAGGATGGTGCAGGAGCTTCTTGGCATGGGCGACCTGGAATTCCTGCTGCACGACGACATGCTTGAGGAAATCTGCATCAACAACTCCAAAAGCTGCCTGTGGCTCTACCACAAGAAGTACGGCTGGTGCAAAAGCAGCCTGAGGATCGAGAGCGAGAACAAGATATGGGACTATGCCAGCCTGATAGGCAGGAGGGTGGGCAGGCAGATAACCTCGCAGGACCCGCTGCTTGACGCATACCTCCCAAGCGGGGACCGCGTGAACGCCACGCTCACCCCGATATCCATGTTCGGGAACACCATCACCATCCGCAAATTCGCCCGCAAGCCCTGGACGATAACCGACCTTATCCTCTCCAAGACCATAAGCGAGGAAGTGGCGGCGTTCGTCTGGCTGGCAATGCAGTACGAGCTTAACATCCTCATAGCAGGAGGCACCGGCGCAGGGAAGACATCCATGCTCAACGTGCTCTGCTCGTTCCTGCCGCAGAACCAGCGCGTGATCTCGATTGAGCAGACGCGCGAGATTACGCTTCCCACCTACCTCCAGTGGGTCCCCATGGTGGTGAGGCAGGGGGGCAAGGAGGGCAGGGGCGAGATAACCATGCTGGATTTGATGGTCAACTCGCTGCGCATGAGGCCGGACAGGATAATCGTGGGGGAAATCAGGCGCGCAGAGGAGGCGGAGGTGCTGTTCGAGGCAATGCACACAGGCCACTCGGTCTACGCCACCATGCACGCGGAAACCGTGTTCGAGACCTTCAAGAGGCTGGTGTCCCCGCCGATAGAGCTTCCGGAAGTGGTGCTCGAGTCGCTGCACTTCGTGCTTGCCATGTACCGCGACCGCAGGAGCGGCATCCGCAGGGTTTTCGAGATAGGCGAGCTGATACCCTCCGACAAGGGAAGCGACGTGCGCGTCAACATAGTCTACCGCTGGCATTCGAGCAAGGACACCATAGAGGCGGAGAACCCGAGCATCAGGCTGCTTGAGACGCTTCGGACGTATACGCGCATGGATGACGCGGAGATAAAGAACGAGATAAAGGACAGGGCGAAGGTGCTCCATTACCTCGCGCAGAAGAAGATAAACGACGTGGACGAGATAAGCAGGTACATCATCCAGTATTACGAGGCCAAGGAAGAGCTGATGAAGAAAGTGAATGACAGCGGGCCGAAGCCCGCAGAGGCAGATGCTTCAGGCGGCGCGATTCTTGCTCCGGCAAAAATGCGCCCGCCCGGGCGCGAATCGGGAAGCCGGAAACAGCGCCGCCCTGCAGCTTCCAAGCGGCAGCCTCCGCGCGCCCGCGGCCATCCGGCGAACAAGAGATGAACACATGCGCATCCCACTGCTCATAATCCCCAAGAAGCAGGCGATGAAAAACGCCCATTATTTTTTCGGGGTAGCAAGGCGCATGCTCCCGAGCCTGAGGTTCCTGGAAAAGGCGCTGCGCGGGCTTGACTCCGACCTGTCCCCGACGGAATACCTGGGCTTGTCGCTTTTCAACGCCTCGGTATACTTCGTGTTCGCTGGGCTCCTTATCTTTGCCGTGTTCCAGAAGGCGGGAGTGGGCATGCCTTACCTGTGGGCGGCGGCGGGCGCCTCCGTGTCCTTCCTTGGCGTGCTCATGCTCTGCATAGCCTACCCGCGATGGGTCGGCAACAAGAAGGTGAGCCAGATAGACCGCGACCTGCTGTTCGCGGCAAGGCACCTGCGCGTGCAGACGACAGCCGGCGTGCCGCTTTTCGACGCCTTGGTCTCGGCGTCGCACGGCTATGGCGCCGTCTCTGCGGAGTTCGAGAAGATAGTGACAGGCGTGGAGGGGGGGCTGAACCTTGCGGACTCGCTTGAGGATTCCGCGGCAAACAACCCGTCGTATTACTACAGCAGGATACTGTGGCAGATGTCGAACGCCGTGAAGTCCGGAACGGATGTGGGGCCCGTCATTGCCGAAATCGTGGATTTCCTTGCGGAGGAGCAGAGGATAGAGATGAGGAACTACGGAGCGCAGCTCAATTCCATTGCCATAATGTACCTGATGGCGTGCATAATAGCGCCCACCATAAGCCTGATTTTCCTCATGGTGATATCCTCGTTCGTGGAGCTGCCGATAACCGACATTGTCTTCGTGTTCATACTGGCAGGGATGATATTCATACAGTACATGTTCATAGGGCTGATAGAGAGCAGGCGCCCCTCGGTGTCTATCTAGGCGGTTTGCATGATTTTGGACAGGTACATGGCACTCTGGCGCAAGTTCCTCGCCTACAACAACATGGACATGGACTACAGGAAGTTCTCCATCCTGCTGTTCTACGGCACGCTTGCGCTCGGAGCGGTAATTGCCATCATCAACTCGGAAAACTCTGTTTTCGGGGTGCTCATGGGCCTGGTAGCTATCGCGGTGGTGCACGGGGTGGTGTACACCTACTTTGTCCTGGGGATGAACAAGAGGGCGGCAAAG
>JBAZTI010000088.1:0-3180 GCA_041662045.1 Candidatus Micrarchaeia archaeon
TGAGGAAAAGGGGAAAAGCCGCATAAGGCGAGGAAATGGGCGAGGGCCCTTGATTTTGGAGGCGAGGAAAATGAAAAGCAAAAACAGCATTCTTGCAGCGGCAGTGTTCCTTATCCTGGCATGCAAACTGCCATTCGCTGAGCCCATACTCCAGATAAGCGGCTATGAGACGACGCCTTCAACGGTGTACGCCGGCACCACGGGCTATGTGCAGCTCACGCTTTACAACTCCGGGGACACCACCGCCACCTCGGTCAGCCCGCACTACACGGTGGACGGATTGGACTCTTCCGCGGCAATAGGCGACATGGGCGCGAAATCCACCGCGCAGGCGGCGGTGCCTTTCAAGATAGGCGCGGATGCCGCAGGGACGATACAGCTCATCAAGATAGACGTATACTATACTTACACTGACGGAAGCGGGAGCGGCGTCTCCAAGAAGACCGTGTTCTCCATACCGCTCACCGTGCAGCAATACTCCCCGCTCGTGGTGCGCACCCTCTCGGTCGACAAGACGCAGATTTCCGCAGGCGAAACGCTCGCATTCGACCTTTCCATCGAGAACACGGGCGGCGTGGTGAACAACCTCGTAATAACAATGCCGGGTAATTCCACATTCTACATAGACGGCTCAACGCAGATGAACGTGGGCACCATACCCTCGGGCTCAAGTGCGAATGTCACGCTTGCCCTTGTCTCAGGCACCAGCACGAAGACAGGCACCTACAGCATACCGATAATATTCACCTACCAGGACATGGCAAAGCAGCCGACAGAAAAGACGCTCAACGTGGGCCCCATAAGCGTGCTTGACACCTCGGTGCAGTACAGGCTCACGCTCATCCCCACGGAAACAGTGGAGATTGGCGCAGAAGTGCCGTTCTCGCTCACGCTTGAGAACAGGGGCTCCTACCCGATTTCAGGCGTGGTGGAAATAGACGCAACGACTGTTTTCACGCCAATCGGCATGCAGAGGATTTACTTCGATTCCGTGCCTGCAGGGCAGTCTTCGGCAAAGGAAATCACGCTGGGCGTCTCCTCGACAGCAGGCGCAGGCTACTACACGCTTCCGCTCACGCTGATCCCGTCGACCGGGCAGGAGCTCCAGTACGATGTCGGGCTCATAGTTGAGGCGACGCCCGAGATAACGGTGACGCTTACGTCAAGCGGCGCAACGCAGTCGGTGGAAGTGGCGAACACGGGCAACTCGCAGATAAGGAGCCTGTATGCATCGGTCACGCCGGCAGGCTCGTCAACCGCCACCAAGAGCTTCATAGGCACGCTGGACGTGGACGACTCGTCATCGGTTGCGCTTGACAGCTCTGTCAGCAGCGTGACAGTGGAGCTTTCCTTCCGCGACAGCAGGAATGCGGAGCACACGGTGACAAAGACGCTCCAGTCCACTGGCGGGAACTCCTCGTTTGTGCAGAGCGGAGGCGCCTCAAGGGCTGGCGCAGCAGGCATGAATGCCACCGGGGCTGCTGCCAACCGGAACAGGAGCCCGCTTGGCATGCTCACCGGGCCTGGCGGAAGCACAGGCGGCGACACCACCACGCTTGCCATCGCAGGCATAGTGGTGGTTGCGATAGCTGGAGGCGCGGGCTACTTCATATACAAGAAATACCGGAAGGGCAGCAAGCCCAAGATTCCGGGCATGGCCCTTCCGGCAACGGAAACGCCTGACAAGAGGAAATCCAGATGAGCAGGCATGCCGGTTCAGCCAGTCGGAAAAGGGGAAATCGAAATGGCAGAAAAAGAAGCAACCATCAGCGACCTTGAGCTTGCCGAGCTTGCCATGAACTCGCTGCGCTACAGGAGCCTGCGAAGCTGGCTTGCAGTGCTCGGCATCGTGATAGGCGTAGCCTCGGTGATTTCGCTCATCTCGATAAGCGTGGGCATGAACTCGCAGGTCTCCTCCAGCCTTTCGGGCGTGGGCGCGAACGTCATTACAATCAGCCCGGGCGGCTCGCGCTCCACCAGCATGGGCTTTGGCGGAGGGGGCCCGCCAGGCGGTGCCCAGTCCAGCGAATTCGGCTCCTCGGGGCTTGGCACAAGCTCCACAAGCGGAGTGATTACATTCGAGGAAGCCAAGGCGCTTGAGGATGTGGCTGGCGTGGCAAAAGTGGACGCGAGAATCTCCAGCCGCGCATCCGTGACCTTCAAGAACAGGAACGTGTCGCTTACCATAATCGGCACAGACCCGACAGCATTCCCGGACAGCGCAGGCACGAGCATTATAGCCGGCAGGGCCCTCAAGGAAGGCGACACCTCGGCCGCGGTGATCGGCTACTCGGTGCAGGAGGAGTCTTTCGGCAACGAGACCATGCTGAACAAGCAAATCAAGATAGGCGGCTCCACCTTCCGCGTGGTCGGCATTCTGAACAAGACAGGCACATCCATATCCGGCTCATCGGACAGGAACATATTCATCACGCAGAAGCGCGCGAAGGCATTCTTCAACCAGACGGAAACAGCGAGCTCGATAATAGCAATAGCGGAGAACGGCACCGACCCCAACGATGTTGCAGGCAACATAACTGCAAAGCTCCTCTCTCTCCACCGCGTCACATCGGACAAGCAGGACTTCACGGTCACCACTGCAACCTCGCTGCAGGAATCGATTTCCAGCATCACAGACACCCTCAGCCTGTTCCTCGGCGGGATTGCGGGCATCTCGCTCGTAGTGGGCGGCATCGGCGTTGCAAATGCCATGTTCACGTCCGTTCTCGAGCAGACGCGCTACATCGGGCTTCTCAAATCCTTGGGCGCGCGCAGGAGGACAATAATGAAGCTTTTCCTCTACGAGTCCTGCATGGTGGGGCTTATGGGCGGCATAATCGGCGTGCTCTTCTCATTCGTAGGCTCGGTGCTGCTCTCAAGCTTTGGCCTGCCCTCGGAAATCACGCTCGACCTCATATTGCTTGGGCTGGGCTTTTCCCTTGGCATGGGCGCAATATCTGGCCTGATACCCGCGAGGAACGCGGCCTCAGTGGCGCCTGTGGAAGCGCTCAGGTACGAGTGACCGCGCGCCCAGGAGGCAATTGCATGGAAAAACCGCATGAAAACCGGATTATGGCTGCGGCGCTTTTCGCGCTGGCTTTGCTTGCGGCAGGGTGCGCAGGGAACGCCGATTCGCAGCCTGAAGCTTCTTCAGCAAGCGCAAATGCAACCATCAGCCTT
>JBAZTI010000089.1:0-3098 GCA_041662045.1 Candidatus Micrarchaeia archaeon
CGTCATCGAGAAAAAGGCGCTTGAGCAGAAGCAGCCCCACTCCGGGCTCAGCAAGTGCGTCAAGATACAGCTTGTCAAGAACGGGAAGTTCGTCACCGCGTTCGCACCGCGCAGTGGCGCAATCAACTACATTGACGAGCACGACGAAGTGACAGTGGACGGTCTGGGCGGCTCGCAGCGCGGGCAGATGGGCTCCATCCCGGGCGTCCGCTACAAGGTGATAAAGGTGAACGGAGTGGACCTGCAGATGCTGGTCCAGAAGAGGAAGGAGAAGCCCAAGAGGTAAGTGATTTTCATGGATGAAAAACTGTTCGGAAAGTACGATCTTTCGGAAGTGAAGGTGGGAGACCCGTCGTTCGTGGCGTATGTCAACCTGTCCCCTGTCAACATGCCGCACTCGCACGGAAGGCACGCGAAGAAGCAGTTCGGCAAGGGCAAGGTGAACATTGCCGAGAGGCTTGCCAACAAGCTCATGAGGGGCGGCACGGGCGAGAAGACTTCGGGCAAGGTCATAAGGACGGATGGAAGGCTGCAGGGCAAGAAGTCCCGCGTGCTGGGAATCGTGGAGCAGGCGCTTGCCGCAGTGGAGGCGCGCACCAAGAAGAACCCGGTGCAGCTTTTAGTGGACGCCGCGCAGAATGCCGCGCCCCGCGAGGACTTCACGCGCGTGTCTATGGGAGGCGTGTCCTACCAGGTCGCGGTGGACGTCTCGGCCTCGCGCAGGCTTGACATGGCGCTTCGCAACATCGCGCTTGCAGCCATCATGGGAGCGTTTGACAAGAAAAAGACGCTCGCGGAGGCGCTTGCGGACGAAATCGAGCTTGCAGCCAAGAACGACTCCAACCTGTCCTACGCGATAAAGAAGCGCGACGAAACAGAACGCATGGCTCGTTCATCGAGATAAGCCTCTTTTTTCTTTCTGCTTTTTTTATTTTTCTTTCAGAATCAGCGGGAGCCTTTGCTTCTCAATGTACTATTCAGGTTCGGACTTGCAGCCTGTATGTTGACACGAAATATTGTTAGGCTGCGTGATAGCGCGAGCGCTCGCGCTGGCAAGCATAAAAGAAAAAAGAAGAAACTGGGCGCTCAAGCGTCCAGGAAGTCGTTCGGCGTGGGCGGGTCGGGCTTGTCTCCCTTCCTTGTGCGGATCTGCTTGACAATCTTGAGAAGCATATCCCTGGGGAGCGGCTCGTAGCCCGCGTACTCCTGGTAGGGTATCCCCCTTCCCTGCGTTGCCGAGCGCAGGTCGTTGCCGAACCCGAACATTTCCGCGACAGGCAGCTTCACGATGATGGTGGACTGCTCGCCCTCCTGCTCCATGTTGATGAGCTGGCCGCGCCTGCCCTGTATCAGGGTGATGACATTGCCCATGTAGTTCTGCGGGCAGAGTATGGTCACCTTCTGCTTGGGCTCCTGCAAGGTAACGCCGGCATAAATCATTGCCGCGTATATCGGGCGCTTGGTGGCAGGTATTATCTGCGCAGGCCCCCTGTGCACAGGGTCCTCGTGGATGGTGGCATCCGTTATCCTCACCTTCACGCCCACCACCTTCTCCTTTGCCAGCGGGCCCATGTCCATGGCCTCCTCGAAGCCCTGCAGCATCAGCTCGGTTATCTCGTTGAGGTACTGTATGCCGCGCGTGTCGTTCAGGAAGATGTTCCTGTTGTGGATGTGGAGCACGGATTTTGCCTCGTCGCGCTCCATGCCGCATTCCACCAGCGTCTCCACAAGCGACTTGCCCTTGGGGCGTCCGTTGGGGATCTTGCCCTCCACCATGGCGTCGAACACCGTCTTCTCGATGGGCTCCACGATGAACTTGAGCTTGGTGTGCTTGTTCGGGGACTTGCCCTCTATGGGGCCGGCTTTCCCCGAGATCATCTCGCGGTACACCACGATTGGGGGCGAGGTCACGATTGCGATGCCGCGTTCCTTGGTTATCTTGTACTCGATGATTTCAAGGTGAAGCTCCCCCATTCCCGATATCAGGTGCTCGCCAGTCTCGTGGTTTATCTCCACCTTCAGCGTCGGGTCCTCCTTGCCTATCTGCCTAAGCGCCATGATGAGCTTGGCAAGGTCCTTGCTGTCTTTCGCCTCTATGCTCTTCGTCACCACCGGCTCTGAGTAGTGCTTTATCTGCTCGAATGGCTGGATTTGGTCCGTGGAGACAGTTTCGCCCACATAAACGTCGCGCAGGCCCACCAGGCCCACGATGTTGCCTGCAAGCACGTTGTCCACCATGACGCGGTCAGGCCCCATGTAGATTGCAGCCTGCTGCACCTTTTCGGATGTCAGGCGCGAGGCGAGGAAAAGCATGTCGCTTTTCTTGATGGTGCCTGAGAACATGCGCACCATTGCCACTTCCCCTGCGTGCGGGTCGTTCACCACGCCGAAGCAGACGCCTATGGTCTTGCCTTTCGGGTCGCATGCAAGCATTGCCTTGCCCTCCGGGGAGGCGATGTCGCCTTTCCAGATGACAGGGATGCGGTACTGCTGGGCGTACTTCGGGTTGGGGAGGTGGTCAATCACCATCTCCAGGAGCACCTCGTCAAGCGGGGATTTCTCCACAAGCTCCTTGTGCTCGCTCTTCCTGCAGTGGTTGTAGATGTCGGTGAACTTGATGTTGAACTTCGTCATGGACTTTACAGAGACCGCCCACTTGTGGAAGGCCGAGCCGAATGCCACGTTGCCCTTTGCAACGCCTATCATCCATTCCTCGCGCTTGTCGGTAGGGGCGTACTGCTCTATGATTTTGTTAAGCCCATTGATGATTTTGATGAGGCGCGCCTGCATTGCCTTGTCGTCAAGCTGCAGCTCGTTTATCAGCCTGTCTATCTTGTTGATGAATACGGACGGCTTTGCCTTTTCCTTCAATGCCTGGCGCAGCACGGTTTCCGTCTGGGGCATGATGCCCTCCACGCTGTCCACGACAAGCACTATCCCGTCCACTGCGCGCATGGCGCGCGTGACATGGCCTCCGAAGTCCACGTGCCCGGGGGTGTCGATGAGGTTGATGAGGAAGTCCTGGTCGTTGTAATGGAAGGCGAGAGATATGTTCGCCGACTTGATGGTGATTCCGCGCGCCTGCTCCTGCTCGTCGA
>JBAZTI010000090.1:0-2862 GCA_041662045.1 Candidatus Micrarchaeia archaeon
GAGTTCGCCTATGCGCGCACAGGCAAGGAAAAAACGGTGGTGGCGATTTCGCAGTCCGGCGAAACCGCGGACACGCTTTCCGCCGTGCGGCTTGCAAAAAAAAGCGGGGCGAAAATAATCGGCGTCACAAACGTGGCCGGAAGCTCCCTTTGGCGCGAATCCGACGCGGTCGTGAACATCGCAGCCGGGCCCGAGATTGCCGTGGTTGCGACCAAGTCCTTCACCTCCCAGGTGGCGGCGCTTTCCAAAATCGCGCTTTCCCTTTCCGGCGAAAGCCAGGACCTTTCCTCCCTCTCGGGGGCTTCCGAGCAGATAGAGCAGATACTCACGCGCTCAGGCGAGCTTGAGGCGCTTGCCTCCCGCCTGGCTTCCCACAAGGACTTCTTTTTCATAGGCCGCTCGCTTTCCTTCCCCTCTGCGCTTGAAGGCGCGCTCAAGCTCAAGGAAATCACCTATCTCCACTCGGAGGCGTATGCGGCCGGCGAGCTCAAGCACGGCCCGCTGTCGCTTCTGCAGAAGGACGTTGTGGTGATGGCGCTTGCGCCTTCAGACGCGTCGCTCCCCAAGACGATCTCGAACATCCAGGAGTGCCGCGCGCGCGACGCGACCATTGCCGTGCTTTCCGACAGCGGCGAGGCGCTTGCCAAGGGCGCGCTCTCCTTCAGAATGCCTTCGGTCCCGCCAATCGCCATCCCGATAGTGTACGCCGTGCCGCTGCAGCTTCTTGCCTACTATATGGCAGTCGCGCTCAAGCGCGACCCTGACAAGCCGCGCAATTTGGCAAAATCAGTTACTGTGGAATAAAAAAAAGGCGAAAAAGAAGAAAAGAAAAACCAGAAAAAGAAACGGCTGCTTACCCTAGCCAGTTTTCGCCGCCAAGCTGCGCTTCAACTTTCTTCTTGAAGAACGGGTTTTCCTGGCTCACTGCCGGTATTGGTATTTTGACTGGCTGGCGCTCTTCTTTCACAAAGGTCCATTCAAAAATCGGTGCATTGCCGTGCAGGCGCTGGAAAAGGTCGCCGCGGGAGCCGCCATTGCCGTTTGGCAGGCGCGGCTGCTCGGTGCGCCTGTGAAGGTCGCCGTTCTCGATGATGAGCATGTGTTTCCTGTTCATAGCAATGCCTCTGTGCCTCGATGGGCTTCCCTTGTGCTGAACCCTGCTTTTAAGGCTATCGTGCCTGGCGCAACAAAAACGGTGAAAAACGCATCGGGGCGGCATGCACTAGCAATTTTAATCCCTCGCTGAGTATTCCCTCCAGGTGGTCACATGGTCTCTCTCAAGAAGTACGTCCCCTGCAAGTGCGGCGCGAACAACTCGTTTGATTTCTCGTCCGACATGCCTGTCGAGGACCTCACCCTTTCCGCGCGCTGCCCCTCGTGCGGCGCATCGGTGTGCATAACGATTTCCGCGCTTCTTTCCCAAACCCCGGCCGCGCCAGCCTACTCCCCTGCGCCCGAGCAGCCGCCTGCGGCGCAGCAGTCAGACGCAGAGACAAAGGCGAACGTGGAGCAGGCGGTGCGCGACCTTTTCAGGTAAAAGAAGTCAAATCCCCAATATGGCTTCCAGCGCCTCAGGGAGTTCCGTAGTGCCTTCGCTTGACGAAAAGTGCCCGCGCGCATGAAGCACCATTGTTTTTGCCCCGAGCCTTTCCTCGAATATTTTCGCCTGCGAAAGCGGTATGTACGGGTCGTTGTCGGAAAATATGGCCGTGAATTTCGGGCACATCCCCCTCACGCGCGCAAAATCCAGAGGCGGCTCCACAAAGCCCTCCAGCGCGGAAAACCCTTCCCCCAGGCTGCTGGCAAAGCCGGCGACAAGCACCGCGCCTGCAGCCTTTTCCTTCGCCCTCTCAAGATAGCGGAGTATTGCCATGCAGCCAAGCGAGTGCCCAACAAGGATGCAGCTTCCGCTTCCCTTCCCGGCTTCATTTGCAATGGCGGCCGCCCACTCGCCAACTTTCGGCTCGTCCGGGCTAGGCATGGCAGGCACGCTTACCTCGAAGCCCCGCTCCTCCAGCTCATGCTTCAGCCACGGGCGGAAGCCGCGCATGGGCTCGCCCTGGTAGCCATGGATGATTACGACCCGCATGCCCCCATCTCAAATCCCAAGCGCCTTGCCGACCTCTGCCGCGCTTTTGACCACAATGTCCGGCCTGTCTGATTTTGGCGCGCGCTTCACGTCCCCCTTTTTCGCAACGCCTGTCAGCGCAAGCACGGACTTCATGCCCGCCCTGTTCGCCATCCGGATGTCTATCTCCAGCCTGTCGCCCACGAAAACCGCGTCGCGCGCCCTTATCCCGTGCAGCTTGAGGAGCTCTTTTATGAGGTAAAGGGAAGGCTTGCCGATTATCACGTCCGGCTGCCTTCCGCTTGCGCAGATCAGGGCTGCGGCAATGGCGCCGCTCCCGGGAGAGGCGCCGTTCTCAAGGGGCACGGTGGGGTCGTTGTTGGCAAGCAGGAATTTCGCGCCCGCGTTCAGGTTGGCAAGCGCCATGTCGAGCTTCTCGTACGTGACTTGCCTGTCCAGCCCGCACACCACGAATTCCGCGCCTTCCTCCACCATCTCCGCCATCGCCTCGCCCTCAAGCTCGTAGCGCAGCCCAAGCTCGCCTATCGCAAAAACCTTCCTGCCTTTCCCATAGCCTTCCTCGATGTAGCGCGCGCAGCCGTACGCCGATGTCATCACGTCCCTGACATCTGCCCTGATGCCGAAGCGCGCAAGGTGGCGCACGTACTCCATCCTGCCCTTGGTGGCGTTGTTCGTAAGAAATAGCACAGGCACCTTTTCCTGCAGCCGCGCAATCTCAGCGGCAACCCCCGGTATGCCGCGCGCGCCCAGGTACACCACCCCGTCCAGGTCGA
>JBAZTI010000091.1:0-2537 GCA_041662045.1 Candidatus Micrarchaeia archaeon
CGTGCAGGATGCTGGGGCCGGTGGTGGACGCGCTGGCTGACGAAATGAAAGGCACAATAAAAGTGGGCAAGGTGAACGTGGACGAGCAGCCCGAGTTGTCCGAGAAATTCGAGGTGGCGTCCATTCCAACGCTCCTTCTTTTCAAAGATGGCAAGGTGGTTGCCAACCGCGTGGGCGCGGCGAACAAGGACGCGCTCAAGGAATGGATCAGCGCAAGCCTCAAGGGATAAGTGGGAAAATGGCCGACTACTCTGCACCAAAGGGGATGAGGGACTTTCTCCCTGATGAGGCAGCAAGGCGCGAGCGGGCGGCAGAGGCAATCAAGAGGACTTATAGGAAGTTCGGCTTCGTGCCCATGGACACGCCTGCTTTAGAGACTGTGGAAGTGCTGGAAAGGAAGTGCGGCGAGGAGATAAAGGGCCAGCTTTTCAGGATAGAGGGCAACAGGCTTGCCCTGCGCTTTGACCTCACCGTGCCGCTTTCGCGGGTGGCATCATCCAATACATTCCGAAAGCCCTTCAAGCGCTACTGCGTTGCGCCTGTGTGGCGCCGCGAGGAGCCGCAGAAGGGGAGGTTCCGCGAGTTCTACCAGGCAGATGCCGACATAATCGGCTGCCCCACTGCCCGCGCGGAGGCAGAGCTTATTGTCTGCGCGGTTTCTGCCATTGAAGAACTTGGCTTTTCAGGGGCGACGGTGCGCTTGAACGACAGGCGCGTGATATCTGCCATTGCAAGCGAACTGCTTTCCGGCAAAGAGGGGGAAGTTCTGCGCATATTGGACAAGCGGGAGAAGATAGGCGATGCCGCCTGCGCAGAGATGCTGGTGGCTGCAGGGGCGAGGCAGAAGGACGCGCAAAAGCTCCTTGCGGACTTGACTGCAGCAGGCAAGAACGACACGCGGCTGGCGCTTGCGGCGAAATATTCTCCAGAGGCGGCAGGAAGCCTGAAGGAAATACTTGAGCTGGTAAAAGAGTACGGGAAATGCGATGTCAAAATCGACCTCTCCCTTGTGCGCGGGCTGGGCTACTACACCGGCGCGATATTCGAGATTTCGCTTGGCAAGGAGATGGGAAGCGTGGCAGGAGGCGGAAGGTATGACGGCCTGCTTTCCATGTACGGGCAGGGAGACAGCGCGGTTGGCATTTCTCTTGGCTTTGAGAGACTGATGGTTCTCATGAAGGAGAGCGCGCCAGAGAAGCGCGGCGTGTTTGTCGCAGCAGTGAAAGACGAGTTCTACCCATATGCGCTGTCCGTTGCCAGCAGGCTTCGCGCGCAGGGCATCGAGTGCCAGACCGACCTCAATGCACGCAGCCTGAAAAAGCAGATGGATTACGCTGCAACAAGCTGCCGCTTCATCGCTGTTGTGGGCGAGCGCGAGAAGAAGGAAGGCAAAGTGACGCTGCGCGACCTTGGAAGCGGGAAGGAGGAGATGCTAAGTGTCGAGGAAGCCGTGAAGAAAATAGACGGCTGACCTGCCAAGCATTACATCTTCTTTTGATCAAAGTCCCAAGCTTCCTGAAGAGTCCCAAGCTGCACGTATTTCACGCTTCCCTTCTCCACAATCTGCAAATCCTTGGTGGCATGCTTCATATAGATATCAAAGGGCTGCTTGCCAGTCTTGGTAGTTGCGTCCTGGATCATATGGTATGCGAAATTGGCTTCCAGTATTTTTATCAGGTCATCAAGAGGCATGAGATTGTCTTTCCATGTCTGCGGAACCTCGCCCATCTTCTGCAGGGCAAAGTAAAGCAGAGTCATGTTTTCTGGCATTTTTATTTGCTGCCCGCTTTTGTAGTAGTCGAAATTTATCTCCATGCCCCTAAGCCCCAGAGGCACCTTGAAATTCCCCATTTTCCAGAATTCAGTCTCAAAATCCTCTGGACCAGCAAATTCTTTCATCCTATAATCGGACGCTAGCTTGTTTTTGCCTATGTGCTTGGTTGTTGCCTCGTCAAGAAGCGAAACCAGCTCGAGCTGCTTCCCACGTGGAATCTCCGAGATGCATTTGTAGCCTATGAATTCCAGCAGCAGGTTCTGCCCACCTTGGATTTCACTGAGATAATCCTGTTTTGAGTAGACGTCTTCCATTGCCTTGTTCCTGCTTATGACTGCGCCGTTTATGAATCCGCCTGCATCATTTGACATGACAGGATGGTTGACCATTATCATGAAGGAAGCCCATCCAAGCTTGGCATACTTCGAAAATGGCTCTTCTGAGAGATATTGAATGAAATTTGGCGCGGTTTCCATGTAGTCCAGCTGCCCTTCCTTCTTGTAGCGCGGCAGGTAGACATTGTAGAAATTGTAGAGGAACGCCATGACTGCATCGGCTTTTCCCTGGCCCACCACGTTTTCTATCTCGGACTGGACGAGAGAGGGATTCCAGCCCTTTTCCTCAATCACCTTTGCGACATCTTCGATTTCAACCGCGCCCCTGCCAATGTGCTCGGTAACGATTGCTGAGACCTTGCTTGCCTCTTTTTTCGTAAGCTGGAAAGCAGGGGTTTTGGTAGCTGCAAGCTCAGTGCTTTTCTGAG